>CAUUSJ010000013.1:0-34811 GCA_963547765.1 uncultured Streptococcus sp.
CGGAAGGCGGTGTCGGTGGCGGTACGATTATTGCGACGGGTACACCGGAAGAAGTCGCAGCCAATCCAGCCAGCTATACCGGCCAGTACTTGAAAGGCAAGCTGAAATAAGATTTTTATCCTGCTAAAACACAAATCCCTCACTAGGCTAACCTAATGAGGGATTTTAACTTACAGTTATGAGGGAAGTGGGGCACAGCTATCGCAGCTGCCTACTCGAGACTTTTAGAATGTCTTCTCTTTGTCACGAACGACCAGTAAGTCTACTTTCGCGTGGCGGAGGATATATTCGGATGATGAGCCGACTAGGAGGCGTTCAAAGGCATTGAGACCAGTAGCCCCGACCATAATCAAATCAACCTTGTGTTCGTCAGGAATGTCAGTTGACAGGAGGGTTTTGGGATTGCCCAATTCAATGACGATATCGACGTATTTGACCCCAGCTTTTTGCGCCTTTTCCTTGTACTCTGTCATCAACTTTTGTGCTTCTTTTTGGAGATCTTCGTAGACCTCAGCGTCAAAGGTTGAGACGCTTTGGAGAGCCCGGGTATCAATCACATGAGCAATTGTCAAACGAGAAGCATTTCTCAGCGCTACATTAACACCTTTTTCAAAAGCGAGTTCTGCTTCGCGAGAGCCGTCAACAGCGACCATGATGTTTTCATATTTTTGTTGAGTCATAAAGCTACCTCCATCTTTTGTCGAATCCTAGATTCGAGTTTCTTATGTCTTCACTTATATTGTAAACCTTTTCAGAAAAAAAGTAAAGCTGCAAATGAAATTCAGAAATCAAGTGAAATTATTGTGATGGATAAGTGTATTTTCCTAAATTAAAAGCTTTATTTTAGTTGAATGGAGCTTTCCCAAATTCTTCCTGATTGTCAATCTTTTTTTCTGGTGGTATAATAAAATCATTCAGATGAATTGAGGAAAATAGGATGAAAGAATTTAATAAGTCCAGCAAACTGGAGCATGTAGCCTATGATATTCGTGGACCGGTTTTGGATGAAGCGATGCGGATGCGGGCCAACGGAGAGAAAATTCTCCGCCTGAACACGGGAAATCCAGCTGAGTTTGGCTTTACCGCTCCAGACGAGGTCATTCATGATTTGATTATGAATGCGCGTGACAGTGAGGGTTACTCTGATTCTAAGGGGATTTTCTCAGCCCGTAAGGCCATTATGCAGTATTGTCAACTCAGAAATTTCCCTAATGTTGATATCGATGATATTTATCTTGGAAATGGAGTCAGCGAGCTGATTGTTATGTCTATGCAGGGACTCTTGGATGATGGGGATGAGGTCTTAGTACCGATGCCAGACTATCCGCTCTGGACGGCTGCAGTTAGTCTGGCTGGTGGGAATGCTGTTCATTATGTCTGTGATGAGCAGGCAGAGTGGTATCCAGATATTGACGACATCAAGTCAAAAATCACTTCTAATACTAAGGCTATCATTATCATCAATCCTAACAATCCAACGGGAGCACTTTATCCTAAGGAACTTTTGCTAGAGATCGTGGAAATTGCTCGCCAGAACAATCTTATTATCTTTGCGGATGAGATTTATGACCGCATGGTGATGGATGGGCATGTACACACGCCTGTGGCAAGCTTGGCACCTGATGTTTTCTGTGTCAGCATGAATGGTCTATCAAAATCCCACCGTATCGCTGGCTTCCGAGTTGGCTGGATGGTGCTATCTGGACCTAAGCGGCACGTTAAAGGCTATATCGAAGGGTTAAACATGCTCTCCAACATGCGCCTGTGCTCCAATGTCTTGGCTCAACAGGTTGTGCAAACATCGCTTGGAGGTCACCAGTCGGTGGATGAATTGCTTTTGCCAGGTGGCCGTATCTATGAACAGAGAAACTTCATCTACAATGCCATTCAAGATATTCCAGGTTTGTCTGCAGTCAAACCTAAGGCGGGTCTTTACATCTTCCCGAAAATTGATCGAGAAATGTACCGTATCGATGATGATGAGCAGTTTGTCTTGGATTTCCTCAAGCAGGAAAAAGTCCTTCTTGTCCATGGACGAGGCTTTAACTGGAAGGATCCAGATCATTTCCGAATCGTTTATCTGCCTCGGGTAGATGAGCTAGCTCAGATCCAAGAAAAAATGACACGTTTCCTACGCCAATACCGCAGATAAGCATAAAATACAAGTCATAAACCGTTTAAAACAAATTCGTCTTAGAATTGTTTTAAATGGTTTTTTTGATGAAGTGATTCTTTTCGCTATCATTAAATTCTGAATCTTTCAGAATTGTATCGAATTTTTTTTCAATACACAATTTTCAGATAATTATTGAAAATTTCGGTCGATTATGGTACAATCAAGGAGACTAAATACGAGGTAAATGTATGGCAAAACTATTAGAAAAAACAAGGAAGATTACTTCTATCTTGAAACGTTCAGAAGAGCAACTTCAGGAGGAACTTCCTTACAATGCGATTACTCGCCAGCTTGCTGATATTATTCATTGCAATGCCTGCATCATCAACAGCAAGGGCCGTCTCTTGGGCTATTTCATGCGCTACAAGACAAATAATGATCGTGTAGAAGCCTTTTTCCAAGACAAGACATTCCCCAAAGAATATGTCCAAGAAGCAAACATGGTGTATGAGACAGAGGCTAATCTGCCTGTAACTCACGATTTGACCATTTTCCCAGTGGAAACCAAGGATGAATTTCCAGATGGCCTGACTACTATCGCACCGATTCATGTTTCCGGTATTCGCTTGGGCTCGCTGATTATCTGGCGCAATGATAAAGAATTTTTGGATGATGACTTGATTCTGGTTGAGATTGCCAGCACAGTGGTCGGTATCCAGCTGCTTAACTTCCAACGCGAAGAGGATGAGAAGAACATCCGCCGCCGGACAGCTGTGACCATGGCAGTCAATACCCTGTCTTACTCAGAGTTAAGAGCTGTCTCAGCTATTCTGGGAGAACTCAATGGCAATGAAGGGCAACTGACGGCTTCTGTCATTGCTGACCGTATTGGGATTACCCGCTCAGTGATTGTTAATGCCTTGCGCAAGCTGGAAAGTGCGGGGATTATTGAAAGCCGCTCACTGGGAATGAAGGGAACTTATCTGAAAGTTCTGATTCCGGATGTCTTTGATGAAATTAAAAAGAGGGACTATTAATGGCTAAAGCACTGATTTCCATTGATTATACAGTTGATTTTGTCGCAGATGAGGGCAAGTTGACAGCAGGAGCGCCAGCTCAGGCAATTTCTGAAGCCATTGCTCAAGTGACTGAGGCAGCTTTTGACCGAGGAGATTATATCTTCTTTGCCATTGATGCCCATGATGAGAATGATGCCTTTCATCCTGAGAGCAAGCTGTTTCCGCCTCATAACATCATAGGAACTAGCGGTCGCAATCTTTATGGCCCTTTGGCTGATTTTTATGACAAGCATCAAGCAGACTCTCGGGTCTTTTGGATGGATAAGCGCCATTATTCTGCTTTTTCTGGTACGGATTTAGATATCCGCCTGCGGGAAAGAAAGGTAGATACGGTTATTTTGACAGGGGTCTTGACGGATATTTGCGTCTTGCATACAGCGATTGATGCCTATAATCTTGGTTATCAGATTCAGGTGGTAGAGCCAGCTGTAGCTTCTCTGTCAGAGGAAAATCACAAATTTGCCTTAAACCACTTGCAAAATGTCCTGGGTTCGACTATAATAGATACAATTTAAGAGTAAAAGAGAAGCAGAGTAGGCTTGCTGACTTGCACAGAGAGTGCTGATAGCTGAGAGCAGCACCAAGAAAGCAAAAACCGAAGAACATGTTTCGTAATCTTTTGTGTGATTAAGCACAAACGTCGCTCACGTTACGAGCTCAGAGGCTGCCTTTTAGGGCGGCGAATAACAGTGGTACCACGGCTTTCGTCTGTTTTAGTGACGAAAGCTTTTTATTTTGCAAAAGGAAAAGTGGAGATGCTGGAAGAAAGTTGCTAATATTCTTAAGGACAGGGCTGCTTGCAAATGGATTTGAGAGGGAAAGAACATGAAAGAAATTTTTATCGGAAACTATGGTTTAGAACAGGTCGGACAGACCATGACCGCAACTGGCTGGGTGGCCAATATCCGCAATCATGGTAAGCTGGCCTTTATTGAATTACGGGACCGCGAGGGCTTGCTTCAGGTCTTTGTTAGCGGTGATATTGAAGATTTTGCTAAGCTGGAAGACATTGGCAAAGAAGATGTCATTGCAGTGACAGGGCAAGTTGTTCAGCGGGAAGAGCGTTTTGTCAACAAGGCCATCAAGTCTGGTCAGGTTGAGCTAAGGGCAGAGAAGATTGAGCTTATTGCTAGCAGCAAGGCCCTGCCATTTGAGCTGGACCAGCATGCTCATACAGGGGAAGACCTGCGTCAGAAGTACCGCTACCTGGACTTGCGCCGTGAGAAGATGACACATAACCTCAAACTACGTCACCAAGTCACCTCAACCATTCGGGAATATTTAAACGGTTTGGACTTTTTGGAAGTGGAGACACCTTATCTGACTAAGTCAACACCTGAAGGGGCTAGAGACTTCTTGGTTCCTAGTCGGGTCTTTAAGAATCAATTCTACGCGCTGCCGCAGAGCCCGCAGATGCTCAAGCAGTTGCTGATGGGAGCTGGCCTTGAGCGCTACTATCAGATTGTTCGTTGTTTCCGTGACGAAGACTTGCGGGGCGATCGTCAGCCAGAGTTTACTCAGGTAGATTTGGAGCTGAGTTTTGCCAGCGAAGAAGAAATCCGAGCTCTGGTTGAAGCTATGCTCAAGGCTGTTGTCAAGAAAACTCATGGTTTAGAGTTGACAGAAGATTTTCCGACTATCAGCTATGATGAGGCTATGAGCCGCTTCGGCTCTGATAAGCCAGATACACGCTTTGGTTTAGAGCTGAAGAGTTTGACGGATTTGTGCCAGTCCAATGATTCGCTCCTCATCAAGAAAGCCTTGGATAACCAAGAGGAAGTGATGGGAATCTGTGTGCCAGATGCAGCTAGTGCTTTTAGTAAGAAACAGCTGAGTCACTACTATCAGGAAATGAAGGAATTTGGCTGCAGTCGTTTCGCCAGTCTAAAGGTTGAAAATGGCCAGTTAGTTGGAGATTTGGCTAGCACCTTTGAGGCTGAGAGTCAGGATTTACTAGCACGTTTTGAGGCCAAGGATGGAGATTTGATTCTGCTAGTCATGGCTAAGAAGCGTCGGGCTCAGGAAGCTTTGGGACATCTGCGCATAGAAATCGCAAAAGCTTTAGACTTGATTGATCCGAGTCTGCTTCATTTTCTTTGGGTTGTGGATTGGCCGCTGCTGGAGTGGAATGAAGACCAAAACCGCTATCAAGCCATGCACCATCCTTTCACCCAGGGAATCTTTGAAGAAGGCCAAGATCCAGCTCAATTCCGCAGCCAGGCTTACGACATCGTCTTAAACGGCTATGAAATTGGCGGTGGGAGTCTGCGGATTCATGACAGGAAGGCTCAGGAGGCTATGTTTGAGCTATTGGGCATGAGCCGAGAAGACTATGAACGGGACTTTGGTTTCTTCCTAGAAGCTTTGGAGTACGGCTTCCCACCACACGGCGGTTTGGCTCTAGGCTTGGATCGCTTGGTTATGATTTTGGCTGGGGAAGAAAATATCCGCCAAGTCATCGCCTTTCCGAAAAATGGTACTGGCTTTGATCCTATGCTGGAAAGCCCAAGTTTGGTTGATCAAAGACAGCTCAAAGAACTGCATTTGGAATTGAAGAATTAGCCTGAAATATGGTAAAATGAAATGATGCGAATTCCTGAAGAATGGCAGGAAGAAGCTGAAGAAAAGGGCTAGCGGATGGCAAATAAATGAGCGTCCCTAGCTTGTCAAAGTAAAGGTGAGCTGAAGCTTGGAAATAAAGATATCATCTAGAAATTGTTATTTTCAGTCGCTAAAGCTCACATATCTTATGAAAGGAATCAGAGATGAAGATTACTCAAGAAGAAGTAAGTCACGTTGCTAAGCTGTCAAAACTGGCTTTCTCACCAGAAGAAACGGCTGAGTTTGCGACGACCTTAACCAAGATTGTCGACATGGTCGAATTACTCAATGAAGTGGACACAGAGGGTGTGCCTTTCACTTCCAATGTAGCTGCCAATATCAACTATATGCGAGAAGATGTGGCTCAGCCAGGCTGGAACCGGGAAGAGCTTTTCCAAAATGTACCTGAAAAAGAGCGGGGCTACATCAAAGTGCCTGCCATCCTAGATGACGGAGGAGATGCCTAATGACTTTTAATCACAAGACCATTGAAGAACTGCATGACTTGCTGGTCAAGAAAGAAATTTCTGCGGTAGAGTTAACTCAGGCGACTTTGGCAGACATCAAAGAACGTGAAGCAGCTGTGGACAGCTTCATTACTGTCAGCGAAGAGGAGGCTTTGGCTCAGGCTGCGGCTCTAGATGCTAAGGGCATTGATGCTGACAATCTTATGAGCGGCATTCCACTGGCAGTTAAGGACAATATCTCAACCAAGGGAATGTTGACGACGGCTGCTTCTAAGATACTCTACAATTACAAGCCGATTTTCGATGCGACTAGCGTAGAGAAGCTTTACGGTAAGGACATGATTATCGTTGGTAAGACCAACATGGACGAGTTCGCCATGGGGGGCTCCAGCGAAAACTCTTACTTTAAGACGACTAAGAATGCTTGGGACAGTAGCAAGGTTCCTGGTGGATCATCTGGTGGTTCAGCAACAGCTGTTGCCTCTGGTCAGGTCCGTCTGTCACTGGGTTCAGATACGGGTGGTTCTATTCGTCAGCCGGCTTCCTTTAACGGTGTAGTTGGTCTCAAGCCAACCTACGGCCGGGTTTCGCGTTTTGGTCTCATTGCTTTTGGTTCTTCTTTAGACCAGATTGGGCCTTTCTCTCAGACAGTTAAGGAAAATGCTCAACTTCTGAATGTTATTTCTGGTAATGATCCTAAGGATTCGACATCATCACAAGAGGAAGTGCCAGACTTTACCAGCAAGATTGGCCAAGACATCAAGGGTATGAAGATTGCCCTGCCTAAGGAATACATGGGTGAGGGAATTGACAGCAAGGTCAAGGAAACGATTCTGGCAGCAGCGAAGCACTTGGAAAGTCTAGGAGCTATCGTTGAAGAAGTTAGCCTGCCTCACAGCAAGTACGGCGTGGCTGTTTACTATATCATTGCTTCCTCTGAAGCCAGCTCTAACCTGCAGCGTTTTGATGGTATTCGCTATGGCTACCGCGCAGAAGGCATTGAAAATCTAGAAGATGTCTATGTCAAATCTCGCAGTGAAGGCTTTGGTGAAGAGGTGAAACGCCGCATCATGCTGGGAACTTTCAGTTTGTCATCTGGTTACTACGATGCCTACTTCAAAAAAGCTGGTCAGGTTCGGACCTTGATTATGCAGGATTTTGCCAAGGTATTTGAAAAATATGATTTGATTTTAGGCCCAACTGCACCAACGGTTGCTTATGACTTGGGCAGTCAAAACCAGGATCCAGTGGCCATGTATCTGGCTGACCTTTTGACCATTCCAGTCAATCTGGCTGGCCTACCGGGCATTTCAATCCCAGCTGGCTTTGCAGATGGTCTTCCTGTCGGCCTGCAGTTGATTGGTAACCACTTCGATGAAGCGACTATCTATCAGGCAGCCGCAGCATTTGAAGCAACGACTGACTACCACAAACAGCAGCCAGTTATCTTTGGAGGTGAAAAATAATGAACTTTGAAACAGTTATCGGACTGGAAGTCCATGTTGAATTGAAGACCAATTCAAAAATTTTCTCACCGGCTCCAGCTCACTTCGGTGAAGATCCCAATGCCAACACCAATATCATTGACTGGTCTTTCCCTGGTGTTCTGCCTGTTATGAACAAGGGTGTCATTGACTACGGTATCAAGGCTGCTCTGGCTTTGAACATGGACATTCACCAAAAAATGCACTTTGACCGCAAGAATTACTTCTATCCGGACAATCCCAAAGCCTATCAAATTTCTCAGTTTGATGAGCCGATTGGCTATAATGGCTGGATTGAGATTGAACTAGAAGACGGCACGACCAAGAAAATCCGTATCGAGCG
This sequence comes from uncultured Streptococcus sp., assembly GCA_963547765.1. Taxonomy (GTDB): domain Bacteria; phylum Bacillota; class Bacilli; order Lactobacillales; family Streptococcaceae; genus Streptococcus. Next base: position 8,091 of record CAUUSJ010000013.1, read on the forward strand.
GGCCCACTTGGAAGAAGATGCAGGAAAGAATACCCACGGCAGCGATGGCTACTCTTATGTGGACCTCAACCGCCAAGGAGTGCCTCTGATTGAGATTGTCTCGGAAGCGGATATGCGTAGTCCAGAAGAGGCCTATGCCTACCTGACTGCCCTCAAGGAAATCATCCAGTACACGGGCATTTCGGATGTCAAGATGGAAGAGGGCTCCATGCGGGTGGACGCGAATATTTCCATCCGTCCTTACGGCCAGGAAGAGTTTGGTACTAAGACTGAGCTGAAAAACCTCAACTCCTTCAACTTTGTCCGCAAGGGTCTAGCATTTGAGGAAAAACGCCAAGCGGAAATCCTACGCAGCGGTGGTCAAATCCGTCAGGAAACCCGCCGTTATGACGAAGCAACTGGCGAAACCCTGCTCATGCGGGTCAAGGAAGGTTCAGCGGACTACCGTTACTTCCCAGAGCCTGATCTGCCGATCTTTGAGATTGAGGATGCTTGGATTGAGCAAGTACGCAGTAGCCTGCCAGCCTTTCCAAAAGAACGCCGGGCTAAGTATGTGGGCGATTACGGTCTTTCTGACTACGATGCTAAGCAGCTGACAGCGACCAAGGCTGTGTCAGACTTCTTTGAAGCAGCTCTTGCAGCAGGCGGTGACGCCAAGGCTGTCTCTAACTGGCTCCAAGGAGAAGTGGCTCAATACCTCAATGCCGAAGGAAAGACCATCTCTGAGATTGAGCTGACACCTGAGAACCTGACTGAGATGATTGCGCTGATTGCAGACGGTACGATTTCCTCTAAGATTGCCAAGAAGGTCTTTGTCCATCTAGCTAAAAATGGTGGCTCTGCTAAGGAATATGTACAAAAAGCAGGCCTGATCCAAATCTCAGATCCTGCGCAGCTTCTGCCAATCATTCAGCAAGTCTTTGCGGATAATGAAAAAGCCATCAATGACTATAAGGGTGGCAATAAGAATGCAGCCAAGTCCCTAATTGGCCAGCTCATGAAGGCCACTAAGGGCCAAGCCAACCCGCAAGTAGCACAAAAACTGCTCAATGAAGAGTTGGAGAAATTATAGAAATAAGCAGAAAACCAGTCGTGAGGCTGGTTTTCACCTTTTATTTGAAGGGAACTTATGGTAAAATAGATAAAAAATAAAGGAGTTCTTATGTCAGAAATTAAAGTAAAACGCGGAACAGGCTTTGTAGGGATCATTGGGAATTTTCCAATTTTAATCAATAGTCAAAAGGTTGGTACAATCCAGAATGGCGACGAAGCGTCCTTTCCTATTGAGGGAGAAGAAGCTGTTGTTCGTGTAGGAGCTGCTCCTATGAGAACCAAGCCAGTGACAGTTAAAGCAGGGCAAACCTTGTTGGTTGAAACGAATTTTACGAATTTTTCTATCTGTCTAGGAGTTTTGTTGCTCGGCTTGTTCTTTGGTGGTCTAGTGCGTGCAATTCTCTTAATTCTTTATATTGTTTTAATGTTTCTTCTGCCTTTTTACTCAGCTAGGATTGAAGAATAAACTGAAGAGTTTTTGTTGATAGGTTAGCTTGAAATAAAGGGGTTTCTGATGCCAAAATTTACCATTACGCGTGCTACGGGTATAGTTGAAGTTGCCCAAAATGTTGCGGTATATCTAAATGGAGAACTTGTGGATAAACTTGCGAATGATGAAAGTAAAACGCTGACTTTTGAGGGAAACAGTGTTGAACTACAGGTTGGACAAAGTTTCATGAAATCGCATAAGATTCAAGTGAAAGATGGCCAGAAAGTACTCGTTACAGCTTCTGGAATGCGGGCTATGCTAGGGATTATTGGGCATATCTTAGGTTTGCCTTATCTACTTCTTGAGATAGAGGATTAAACATCTTTAAGCTCAGCTAAATCATAAAAAATCAGTCAAAACAGACTGATTTTTCTTTATGGTTTATGTTATAATGATCAAAGCTAACAGAAAGAGGTTTGGGATGTCAAAAGTTTTAAGGGGAACCCTTTATACCTTGGCTGCGGGGATTGCTTGGGGGTTGTCGGGAACAAGTGGTCAATATCTGATGGAGCATGGTTTTTCGGCACTGAGATTGACCAATGTGCGCTTGTTGCTAGCGGGTTTGGTCTTGATGATGTTGGCTTATGCGATAAATAAAGAATCCTTTAAAAAGATTTGGAAAGATAAGAATTCTCTACTACACATTTTAATTTTTGCAATTTTAGGCTTGTTCATCAATCAATATGCATATTTAGCGGCCATTCATGAGACGAATGCAGGAACAGCAACGGTCTTACAATATCTCTGTCCTGTTGGTGTTTTGGCATACACTTGTATCAAAGACAGAGTAGCACCGACTGTGGCTCAGATTTGTTCAATGATTCTAGCCATAGGTGGAACCTTTCTGATTGCGACCCACGGTCAGGTCAATCAGCTCTCGATGACGCCAAAAGGCTTATTTTTAGGTATTTTCTCAGCTTTTACTTATGCACTTTATATTCTTTTGCCGATTGGGCTCATTAAAAAGTGGGGAAGCATGCTGATAATCGGGATTGGGATGACCATTGCAGGTGTCTTGCTCCTTCCTTTCAGCGGTATTTTCCAGCATCAGTGGCAATTTCGTTTGGATATCCTTCTAGCCTTGGTCGGCATCATTGTCATCGGGACAATCTTTGCTTACACTGTCTTTTTGAAGGGAACAAGCTTGGTTGGTCCTGTCAAATCTAGTCTCTTAGCCTCGATTGAGCCTATTTCAGCGGTCTTCTTTGCCTTTGTCATTATGAATGAACGCTTTTATCTGCTTGATTTTGTAGGTATGGGCATGATTTTGCTAGCTGTCCTGTTGATATCTGTCAAGGACTTAATCTTGGAAAAGAAAAAAGGTTTCTTATAAGCAAGAAAGAATAAGGAAAGACCTGGCTCCATATAGAGCTAGGTCTTTGTTGTTTACTAATTTGGTTTATTCATCGCTTTCTGAGCTGCCAAAGAATGCTTTGTACAAAGCACGGATGGCCTCTTTTTCTTGGTTTTTATTGACAACAAACATGATAGAAACTTCACTGGAACCTTGTGACATCATTTGGATATTGATTTTGTTGTCAGAAAGAGCCCTAGTCGCAGTAGCAGTTACCCCGATATGACTTTTCATTTTTTCGCCGACAATCATGATGATAGAAAGATCATGCTCAATCTCAGCGTAGTCTACTTCTGCTTTTTGTACAAGCTGGCGTAGAATCTCTTCTTCTTTGATTGGAGTTAATTCACGTTCACGAAGAATGATAGAAAGATCATCAATTCCTGTTGGCATATGCTCCCAACCGATATTTAGATCTTCCAAAATCTGAAGCGCCTTTCGGCCAAATCCAACTTCTCGGTTCATGAGATACTTGGACATGTTAATACTTACGAAGCCAGAGTCACCAGCGATTCCTACAACAGGAGGATGATCTTCGCTATGTTTATGGACGATGCGCGTACCGGGGTGTTCTGGATTATTGGTATTTTTGATAACGAGTGGAATTTTTCCGCGATAGGCTGGAAGCAGGGCTTCATCGTGAAGGACAGTAAAACCTGCATAGGCTAATTCCCGCATTTCACGGTAAGTAAGCTCAGCGATGGAACGTGGCTTATGAATAATCCCAGGGTGAGCAGCAAAGATGCCGTCCACATCAGTGAAGTTTTCATAGACGTCAGCTTTGACACCAGCTGCAATAATTGATCCTGTAATATCTGAGCCACCACGAGAAAAAGTACAGATCTGTCCATCTTGAGTGACACCGAAGAAGCCAGGGATGACAAGGACTTCATCAGAATGGATTAGTTCTTCCAATTTATCATAGCTTGAAGGAAGGATCCGAGCATTTCCTGGTTCGCTTGAAACCACTAGTCCAGCTTCTCTGGGATGGACGTAGCGAGCCGGAATGCCATTGTGGTTAAAGTAAGCTGCGATGAGCTTAGCATTGTTGTTTTCACCAGCTGCTAGGAAAGTATCGTAAAGAAATTCATTATTTTCAATTGGCAGAGTAGCTAGGGAGATGATGCTCTTAGAGATTTTTTCAATAATTGCAGATTTCAGGCCTAGCTCAGAGACCATATCGGAGTAGCGTTTAATAATCCAATTTTGTTCCTTGGAGACATCATTTCCTGCAATGTACTGGCGATAATACTTAATCAGGGCATCGGTGACTTTTGTATCTTGGTCATCTCTTTTTCCTGGTGCGGAAACGACGACGAAACGACGCTCAGCATCAGACTTTACAATATGTAAGACTTTTTCTAATTGTGAAGCAGAAGCAAGTGAACTTCCGCCAAATTTTACAACTTTCATAGAAACTCCTAAACATGATTTAGGAAAAATTATAACAAAATTCTGAAAATTTTGCAAATCTATCAGAAGTACTGTTTTATGTAAATTTGTTGCAAAATAAGCAAAAAACGAATATGAAATCAAATTTTCCAGTTTTTGTTTTCTTTCTTACATCTTTTATGCTAGAATAAATGTAATTTGACTATCAAATTATTTAATTATGAAACAAAATGACTGTAATTACCCAGTCTGGAATGGAGTTAGAATGACTTTTAATGGTATTCTTTATAAGGTAGTTGATGAAGTGGCGACTATTACCTTCAATCGTCCTGAAGTTTCAAATGGTTTCAATATTCCGATGTGTGAGGAGATTTTAGAAGCGATTGAGCTGGCCGCAAATGATGAGGCAGTGAAGTTTCTAGTGTTCAATGCCAATGGGAAGGTCTTTTCTGTCGGTGGCGACCTAGCTGAGATGCAAAGAGCTGTCAGCGCTGACGATATTCAATCCTTGGTAAAAATTGCAGAGCTGGTCAATGACATTTCTTTTGCCATGAAACGGCTACCCAAGCCAGTTATTATGAGTGTGGATGGCCCTGTTGCTGGTGCAGCTGCCAATATGGTCGTGGCTGCAGATTTCTGTATTGCAACGGAAAAATCTCGCTTCATTCAAGCTTTTGTGGGAGTGGGCTTAGCGCCAGATGCCGGTGGACTTTATCTTTTGACTCGGGCAATTGGTGTGACTCGGGCAACCCATTTGGTTATGACTGGAGAGGCTCTGACTGCAGAGAAGGCTCTGGATTATGGTTTGCTCTATAAGGTCTGTGAAGCAGAGAAGCTAGAAAAAACAACGGAACAGTTACTGAAGAAGCTAAAACGCGGTTCGCTGAATTCTTACAGAGCTATGAAAGAAATGGTCTGGAAGAGCCTGTTCAGCGGTTGGAAAGAATATGCGGAGTTGGAGCTATCTTTACAGAAGTCTCTTGCTTTCACTGAGGACTTCAAAGAAGGTGTCCAAGCTTATACTGAGAAGCGTCGTCCACAATTCACAGGTAAGTAAGGATTTGTAGGATAAGAAAATTGTTTGAAAATCAAATAAATTTTCAAAAGGACTTGCAAATTATTTTGAGATCTGATAAAATTTGAATGTCAAAGTATTTATGAAGGAGGTGTTGGTTTGAATTATCAATTAGTCAATGATTATTTAACATCCATTTTTAATAATGTTTTGGTTATTGAAGAGTCCAGCCTCCGAGGCAGTCAATTTAAAGACGTCTCCATTAAAGAAATGCACACTATTGATGTTATTGGTACCATGCCCAATGCGACTCCAAGTGATATTTCAAAGGAATTGTTAGTCACTTTGGGGACTGTCACAACCAGCTTGAATAACTTGGAGCGTAAAGGGTATATCGAGCGTCGCCGTTCATCCATTGACCGTCGTGTAGTTCATCTGAGTTTGACCAAGAAGGGGAGGCTCTTGTATCGCCTTCATAAACGATTCCACAATCGCATGGTCATGCAAGTAGTGGAAGGAATGTCCTCAGAAGAAAAAAATGCAATGCAAAAAGGTTTGCAGAACTTGTATAATTTTTTAGAGGAGTTGAAATAATGAACTATGCAAGAATTACTCAAGTAGCTCATTATGCTCCAGAGCAGATTATCACAAATGATGATCTAGCCAAGATGATGGATACAAGTGATGAATGGATCTCAAGTCGTACGGGTATCAAACAGCGACATTTATCTCGGACTGAGTCAACAAGTGATTTAGCTACAAAGGTCGCTGAGCAATTGCTAGAAAAGGCCCAACTGTCTGCTGATCAGCTTGATTTTATCATTGTTGCGACGATCACTCCGGATTCTATGATGCCGTCAACCGCAGCTAGAGTGCAGGCCAATATTGGAGCTACCAAGGCTTTTGCTTTTGACTTGACGGCAGCTTGCAGTGGCTTTATCTTTGCCTTATCAACTGGAGAAAAGTTCATTTCCTCTGGTCGCTATCAAAGAGGTTTGGTCATCGGTAGCGAAACGCTATCAAAGGTCGTTGATTGGTCGGATCGTGCGACGTCAGTCTTATTTGGTGATGGGGCTGGAGGAGTCTTGCTTGAAGCGGCAGAAAAGCAGCATTTTTGGGCTGAAAGTCAGTTTACTGATGGCTTGAGAGGTCAGAGTTTGACTTGTGGTGGACTTGGTTTGTCCTCTCCGTTTTCGGAAAAGCAAGTTGATGATCGCTATTTGAAAATGGAAGGCCGAGCAATCTTTGATTTCGCTATTCGTGATGTGGCACAGTCTATCAAAAATACCATTGAAGAGAGTCCATTTTCAGTGGAGGAGCTTGATTATCTGCTCTTGCATCAGGCTAATATCCGAATTTTAGATAAAATGGCTAAGAAACTCGGAGTTTCTCGGGAAAAACTACCTGCTAATATGATGGAATATGGCAATACTAGTGCAGCTAGCATCCCGATTTTATTATCTGAGTGTGTCCAACAGGACTTGATTAAGCTGAACGGAGATCAGACTATTTTATTGTCAGGTTTCGGTGGAGGTTTGACATGGGGCACGCTTATTGTTACAATTTAGTTAATCAAGTGGAAACACATGATAAAAAATATTTTATTTTTAAAGGAGTCTATCCATGGCAGTATTTGAAAAAGTACAAGAAATTATCGTTGAGGAACTTGGTAAAGAGCCATCAGAAGTTACACTTGAGTCAACTTTCGATGATCTTGAAGCAGATTCATTGGATTTGTTCCAAGTAATTTCAGAAATCGAAGATGCATTTGACATCCAAATCGAAACTGAAGAAGGCTTGAAAACAGTTGGTGACTTGGTTGCCTACGTAGAAGAAAAAACAAAATAATAAAGATTTGAGAGTATCGCAAGATATTCTCTCTTGTTTAGGTAATAGTTTGAATTTCAAAGTAAAAAGTCTGCTATCTAGCGGTTTGGGCTCAAGCTATTACTTAAGCAATGATTAGAGGAAGGTATTATGCAAACACGAATTACAGAATTATTAGATATTAAATATCCTATTTTCCAAGGTGGTATGGCCTGGGTTGCAGATGGTGACTTGGCTGGTGCTGTTTCAAAGGCTGGTGGTCTTGGGATCATCGGTGGTGGAAATGCGCCTAAGGAAGTGGTGAAAGCCAATATTGATAAGATTAAGTCTTTGACGGATCGTCCTTTCGGCGTCAATATCATGCTTTTGTCGCCTTTTGTAGATGACATCGTGGATTTGGTGATCGAAGAGGGTGTAAAAGTGGTAACGACTGGTGCGGGCAATCCAAGCAAGTACATGGCTCGTTTCCATGAAGCAGGTATTACTGTGATTCCTGTTGTACCAAGTGTGGCTTTGGCTAAACGGATGGAAAAAATCGGAGCGGATGCTGTCATTGCTGAAGGAATGGAAGCTGGTGGTCACATCGGTAAGTTAACAACGATGACCTTGGTTCGTCAGGTTGTAGAAGCAGTTAACATTCCAGTTATTGCGGCTGGTGGTATTGCGGATGGCTCTGGTGCTGCAGCTGGCTTCATGTTGGGGGCAGAGGCAGTTCAGGTCGGCACACGCTTTGTTGTAGCTAAGGAATCTAATGCCCATCAAAATTATAAAGATATGATTTTGAAAGCTCGTGATATCGATACGACAATTTCTGCTCAGCACTTCGGTCATGCGGTTCGTGCGCTCAAGAATAAGCTGACTCGCGATTTTGAAAAGGCTGAAAAAGAAGCCTTCAAGCAAGAAAATCCAGACTTGACTGTTTTTGAAAATCTGGGTGCTGGTGCCTTGGCCAATGCAGTTGTCCGTGGCGATGTAGAAAATGGATCCGTCATGTCCGGTCAGATTGCCGGCTTGGTCAGCAAGGAAGAAACAGTCGAAGAAATCCTCAAGGATATCTATTATGGCGCTGCTGAAAAGATTCAGCAAGAAGCAAAACGTTGGGCAGGAGTAACTAGAAATGACTAAGACAGCCTTTCTATTTGCTGGTCAGGGAGCCCAATATCTGGGAATGGCTCGTGACCTCTATGAGCAGTATGATGTGGTTAAGGCGACTTTTGAGGAAGCGAGTCAAGTTCTGGGCTATGATGTTCGGGCATTGATTGACCAAGATGAAGAAAAACTCAACCAAACTCGCTATACTCAACCAGCAATTTTGACAACTTCTTTTGCTATTTATCGCCTGCTGGCAGAAAAAGGAATCCGTCCTGATATGGTGGCTGGCCTCTCTCTAGGTGAATACTCTGCCTTGGTAGCTGCTGGCGCGCTGGACTTCAAAACAGCGGTAGCTCTAGTCGCAAAACGTGGAGCTTTCATGGAGGAAGCGGCTCCAGCTGGTTCTGGAAAGATGGTTGCGGTCCTAAATGCGGAAGTAGCTCTTATTGAGGAAGCCTGCCAGACGGCTAGTCAGCTAGGAGTCGTCTCTCCTGCCAATTACAACACTCCAGGTCAAATCGTCATTGGGGGAGATGTGGCAGCGGTGGACAAGGCGGTGGAACTCTTCAAGGAAGCAGGTGTGAAACGCTTGATTCCGCTGAATGTTTCAGGTCCTTTCCATACAGCACTCTTGAAACCAGCCAGTGAGCAATTAGCTCGGGTTTTGGCTGAAACAGAATTTGCTGATTTTCAGCTTCCGCTAGTGGGCAATACAGAGGCGGATGTCATGGAAACTGGCAGAATTAAGGAATTGTTAACTCGTCAGGTTATGGAGCCGGTTCGTTTCTACGATAGTATTGCTAAAATGCAGGAAGCTGGTGTGACTGAGTTTATCGAGATTGGTCCAGGGAAAGTATTGTCTGGCTTTATGAAGAAAATTGATAAATCAGCAGTTGTTTATTCTGTTGAAAGTGTGGAGACTTTGACAGCCCTGCTGGAAAAATAATGGGGAATACCAATGGAATTAAAGAATAAAAATGTTTTTATTACAGGCTCTAGCCGTGGGATTGGTCTGGCTATTGCCCATAAGTTTGCAAGTGCAGGTGCCAATATTGTCTTGAACGGTCGTGGTCAAATTTCAGATGACGTTTTGGCGGAGTTTGCTGGCTATCCGGTCAAAGTCGTGGCTATTTCAGGCGATGTGTCTGATGGCGCTGATGCTAAGCGAATGATTGATGAGGCGATTGTGGCTTTGGGTTCTGTAGATGTCTTGGTCAATAATGCTGGAATTACCCGCGATAAGATTATGCTCAAGATGACAGAGGAAGACTTTGAGCAAGTGCTGAAGGTCAATTTGACTGGAGCCTTCAATATGACGCAAGCTGTCTTGAAACCAATGACCAAGGCTCGTCAGGGAGCAATTATCAACCTATCAAGTGTTGTCGGTTTGACTGGTAATGTCGGTCAGGCCAACTATGCAGCCTCTAAAGCTGGCTTGATTGGATTTTCTAAGTCAGTTGCTCGTGAGGTAGCTGGGCGCAGTATCCGTGTCAATGTGATTGCCCCAGGCTTTATCGAATCGGATATGACAGACGGGCTTTCTGAAAAAATCAAAGAAGCTTCTCTGGCTCAAATCCCAATGAAACGGTTCGGCAATACCGAAGAAGTAGCGGATGTTGCCCTATTCTTAGCAGGCCAGGAATACCTTACTGGTCAGGTCATCGCGATTGATGGCGGACTGACAATGCAGTAATTGCATGTATTTGGATTTGACAGTTTACCAATTATCATAAAGGAGTTCACTATGAAACTAAATCGAGTTGTTGTAACAGGTTATGGCTTAACCTCTCCCATCGGAAATACACCAGAAGAATTTTGGAATAGTTTAAAAGAAGGTAAGATTGGGATTGGTCCCATCACCAAGTTTGATCATAGCGATTTTGCTGTTCATAATGCGGCTGAAGTCCAAGACTTTCCTTTTGATAAATACTTTATCAAGAAAGATACCAATCGTTTTGACAACTATTCTTTATATGCCTTGTATGCAGCTCAAGAAGCGGTAACAAATGCCAATCTTGATGTAGAAGCAATTGACAAAGATCGCTTTGGTGTCATCGTGGCTTCTGGTATCGGTGGTATCAAGGAAATCGAAGATCAAGTTATCCGTTTGCATGAAAAAGGTCCAAAACGCGTTAAGCCAATGACTCTTCCAAAAGCTTTGCCAAATATGGCTTCAGGAAATGTTGCGATGCGCTTCGGAGCAAACGGTATCTGTAAATCAATCAATACTGCCTGTGCCTCATCAAATGATGCCATTGGGGATGCCTTTCGTTCTATCAAGTTTGGTTTCCAAGATGTCATGTTGGTGGGTGGATCAGAAGCTTCTATCACTCCATTTGCCATTGCTGGTTTCCAAGCTTTGACTGCCCTATCAACTACGGAAGATCCAACTCGTGCTTCTATTCCATTTGATAAAGACCGTAACGGCTTTGTCATGGGAGAAGGATCTGGTATGTTGGTGCTTGAAAGTCTGGAACACGCCGAAAAACGTGGAGCGACTATCTTGGCTGAAGTAGTTGGTTATGGAAATACTTGTGATGCTTATCATATGACTTCACCTCATCCAGAAGGTCAAGGTGCTATTAAGGCAATTAAATTGGCTTTGGAAGAGGCAGAGATTTCTCCAGAGCAAGTGGCTTATGTCAATGCCCACGGTACTTCAACTCCTGCTAATGAAAAAGGAGAAAGCGGAGCTATCGTAGCTGTTCTTGGTAAAGAAGTACCTGTATCTTCAACCAAGTCATTCACAGGACACTTGCTTGGAGCTGCAGGAGCGGTAGAAGCAATCGCTACAATCGAAGCCATGCGCCATAACTTTGTACCAAAAACAGCTGGAACAAGTGAATTGTCAGACTATATTGAAGCAAATGTCGTTTATGGACAAGGCTTGGAGCAAGAAATTCCTTATGCGATTTCTAATACATTTGGTTTTGGCGGCCACAATGCTGTTCTGGCATTCAAGCGTTGGGAGGGCTAGATGAATATCAATGAAATTAAAGACTTGATGGCTCAGTTTGACCAATCAAGCCTGCGTGAATTTTCTTATAAAAATCAAAATGATGAATTGACTTTCAGCAAGAATGAAAGTTCTGCCGCAGTCGCAACAACTCCAGCAGCCAGTGCAGCCCCTGTTGTAGCTCCAGTGCAGCCAGCAAGTGCACCTGTAGCTGAGACGGTTTCCCCAGCAGCCAGTGCAGCCCCTGAGGTGGCTCCAGAGGCTCCGGCACCAGCTGCTGAGGGTGATGTCGTGGAAAGTCCCTTGGTTGGCGTGGCTTACTTGGCCGCAGGTCCAGATAAACCAGCTTTTGTCAGTGTAGGAGACCAAGTTAAAAAAGGTCAAACCCTGATGATTATTGAAGCCATGAAGGTCATGAATGAAGTGCCAGCACCGAAAGATGGTCTGATTACAGAAATTCTGGTTCAGAATGAAGAAATGGTTGAGTTTGGGAAAGGGCTGGTACGCATCAAATGATTGATATCAATGCAATAAAAGAGGCGCTTCCGCACCGCTATCCTATGTTGTTGGTGGACCGTGTATTGGAAGTCAGCGAAGATGAGATTGTCGCTTTGAAAAATGTGACAATCAACGAGCCATTCTTTAACGGACATTTCCCTCAGTATCCAGTTATGCCAGGTGTCTTAATCATGGAAGCACTGGCTCAAACGGCTGGTGTGCTGGAATTGTCTAAAGAAGAAAACAAGGGCAAGCTGGTCTTCTATGCTGGCATGGATAAGGTCAAGTTCAAAAAGCAAGTTGTACCTGGCGATCAATTGATTATGACGGCCAAGTTTGTTAAGCGTCGTGGCACTATTGCAGTGGTAGAGGCCAAGGCCGAAGTTGATGGTAAGCTTGCAGCAAGCGGAACCTTGACCTTTGCGATTGGTCAATAAGAAAGAGGAGATTTCACCATGTTTCGTAAAATTTTAATTGCTAACCGTGGGGAAATTGCGGTCAGAATTATTCGTGCAGCTCGCGAGCTGGGAATTGATACAGTCGCTGTTTATTCAACGGCTGATAAGGAAGCGCTCCACACCCTACTGGCTGATGAGGCAGTCTGCATCGGGCCAGCCAAGTCTACGGATTCTTATCTGAACATGAACGCGGTCCTGTCTGCTGCTGTTCTGACAGGTGCAGAAGCCATTCACCCTGGTTTTGGTTTTTTGAGTGAAAACTCTAAATTTGCGACCATGTGCGAAGAAGTCGGCATTAAGTTTATTGGACCTTCAGGTGCTGTTATGGACTTGATGGGGGACAAGATTAATGCTCGGGCTCAGATGATTAAGGCAAAAGTGCCGGTTATCCCAGGTTCTGACGGGGAAGTCCATACCTCTGAAGAAGCCTTGGAAGTGGCCGAAAAGATTGGCTATCCAGTCATGCTCAAAGCTTCTGCTGGCGGTGGTGGAAAGGGTATTCGTAAGGTTGAAAAGCCTGAGGATTTAGTAGCGGCCTTTGAGTCTGCTTCTAGTGAAGCCAAAGCGGCTTTTGGGAATGGCGCTATGTATATGGAGCGAGTTATCTATCCAGCGCGCCATATTGAGGTGCAGATTTTGGCAGATCAGCAGGGGCATGTAGTCCACTTGGGCGAGCGAGATTGCTCTTTGCAGCGGAATAATCAGAAGGTGCTGGAAGAAAGTCCATCTGTGGCAATTGGTAAAACCCTACGTCAGCAGATTGGTGAAGCAGCTGTTCGGGCTGCTGAGTCTGTCGGCTATGAAAATGCCGGAACGATTGAATTTCTGCTGGATGAAGCCAAGGGTGAATTCTACTTTATGGAGATGAATACTCGGGTGCAGGTAGAGCATCCAGTGACTGAGTTTGTTACCGGTGTGGATATTGTTAAAGAGCAGATTAAGATTGCAGATGGTCAAGAGCTGTCCTTCAGTCAAGAAGATGTTGAGATTCGAGGACATGCGATTGAATGTCGGATTAACGCTGAAAATCCAGCCTTTAACTTTGCACCGAGCCCAGGCAAGATTTCCAATCTTTATCTGCCAAGTGGCGGAGTGGGATTACGCGTGGATTCGGCGGTCTATCCTGGCTACACCATTCCTCCTTACTATGACAGTATGATTGCCAAAATCATCGTTCACGGGGAAAATCGCTTTGATGCCCTGATGAAGATGCAACGGGCTCTCTATGAGCTAGAAATCGACGGTGTCGTGACCAATAGCAGTTTCCAACTGGATCTGATTTCAGATCCTAATGTGATTGCTGGTGATTATGATACAGCCTTTCTCATGGAGAAGTTCCTTCCGGCTTATCAAGAGAAAAAATAGATGACAAGGAGTGATTTTGTTTGAAAGAAGCAGAATCACTCTAAAATTTAATGAAGGAGTAAGCAATGCCTTTGTTTTCAAAAAAGGATAAATATATTCGGATCAATCCTAATCGTTCCTCTCGTGCCTTGCCTCAGCCAAAACCAGAAGTTCCAGATGAGCTTTTTTCCAAGTGCCCTGGTTGTAAGCATACCATTTATCAAAAAGATTTGGGGGCAGAGCGTGTCTGTCCAAGCTGTGGCTATACTTTTCGGATTTCAGCTTTTGAGCGTCTGAGTTTGACGGTGGATGAAGGAAGCTTTGAGGAATTGTTCACCGGTATTGAGACGACAGATCCCTTACATTTTCCAAATTATCAAGAAAAACTGGCAAAGATGCGGGAAAAGACTGGCCTAGATGAGGCCGTTTTGACTGGAATCGCTCTGATAAAAGGCCAAAAATTAGCCCTTGGGATCATGGATTCCAACTTTATCATGGCTTCCATGGGAACGATTGTCGGAGAGAAGATTACCCGTCTCTTTGAGTATGCGACAGAGCATCAGTTGCCAGTCGTCCTCTTTACGGCTTCTGGCGGTGCTCGCATGCAGGAAGGTATCATGAGCCTGATGCAAATGGCTAAAACTTCTGCTGCGGTGCAACGACATTCAAAGGCTGGTCTTTTTTACCTGACCGTTTTGACAGATCCGACTACAGGCGGTGTAACAGCTTCCTTCGCTATGGAAGGGGATATTATCTTGGCAGAAGCGCAGGCTTTGGTAGGCTTTGCCGGACGTCGGGTCATTGAGTCTACTGTGCGGGAAAAATTACCAGATGACTTCCAAAAGGCAGAATTTTTGCTGGAGCATGGCTTTGTTGATGCGATAGTCAAGCGTGGTGAATTGCGGGATCGGATTGCTACTCTCTTGAGATTTCATGGAGGTGACCAATGACAAAAATCAGTCAGATTATCAAAGCAGCGCGTGATCAGTCCCGTTTGACGGCTCTGGATTTTGCCCAAGGCATTTTTGATGATTTTGTGGAACTGCACGGAGATCGTGGTTTTCGTGATGATGGTGCTGTCATTGGCGGTATCGGAACATTAAATGGTCAGCCGGTCACAGTGGTCGGTATTCAAAAAGGTCGCAATTTGCAAGATAATTTACGACGGAACTTTGGTCAACCTCATCCGGAAGGCTATCGTAAGGCCCTACGTCTCATGAAGCAGGCTGAGAAATTTGGCCGTCCAGTCGTGACCTTTATCAATACGGCTGGTGCCTATCCTGGTGTCGGTGCTGAGGAGCGCGGACAGGGTGAAGCCATTGCCCGTAATCTCATGGAAATGAGTGATTTGAAAGTGCCCATTATTGCCATTATCATCGGCGAGGGTGGCTCTGGCGGGGCACTGGCCTTAGCAGTTGCTGATAAGGTCTGGATGCTGGAAAACTCTATGTATGCTATTCTCAGTCCAGAAGGCTTTGCCTCGATTTTATGGAAGGATGGCAGCCGAGCAATGGAGGCGGCGGAGATGATGAAAATCACCTCGCACGAACTTTTGCAGATGGGTGTCGTTGATAAGGTCATCCCTGAACGCGGCTTTAATAAAAATGAGCTCCTAGCTGCAGTCAAGCAAGAGATCAGTACTGAACTAGCGGAACTTTCCAAACTTTCTCTCGAGCAACTTTTGGAAGATCGCTATCAACGTTTTAGAAAATATTAGTCAGAAGCCTCAGGGCTTCTTTTTCTTGCTTGAGAGAAGTGTGGAGGCAGTTAAGGTGGTAATATATTTTGGTTTGACATGTAGCAATATATTCTCTTTATAGAGGTCATATAAAATATATATTATACAAGCTGTCAGACCTATGTTAAGATAGTTGCTAATCAAAAGAAATGAGGTTTCATATGTCAGAATTTACTATCCATACGATTGAGTCTGCACCAGCTGAGGTGAAAGAGGTTTTAGAAACGGTTCAAAAAGATAACGGTGGCTACATTCCTAATCTTATCGGTCTTTTGGCCAATGCGCCAACAGCTTTGGAAACTTATCGGACGGTTGGGGCTATCAATCGTCGAAACAGCCTGACACCGACTGAACGTGAAGTGGTGCAGATTACGGCCGCGGTCACTAATGGCTGTGCTTTCTGTGTAGCGGGTCATACAGCTTTTTCAATCAAGCAGATTCAAATGAATGATGATCTTTTGGAGGCTCTGCGCAATCGTACTCCGATTGATACAGATCCGAAGCTAGATACGCTTGCTAAATTTACCATTGCTGTCATTAATACTAAGGGACGGGTCGGAGATGAGGCTTTGGCAGACTTCCTAGAAGCGGGCTATACGCATGAGAATGCTCTGGATGTGGTTCTGGGTGTCAGCCTTGCGACCCTCTGCAATTATGCCAATAATCTGGCCAATACGCCAATAAATCCAGAATTGCAGCCTTATGCCTAGTCTTTGAGGAGATGAGAAGGGCTTTTAGCTCCTTCTTTATCATTAGCTATAGCCAAGCAAAAAACTAGTTCCAAACTGGAGAGACTTTCTCTGGTTTAACTTCCAGAAGAGTTTTATCAATACTTTAGAAAATATAAAAGAATCGAAGCCGAAAGGCTTCTTTTTATACTTGTTTTTTAATGTTCTGTGTGATATTATATTTTAAGAAACATATGTTGCGCAACAATTGTATCTAAAAGGAGTTTTGATGCCACCTAAAAATAAATTTACTCGTGATGAAATTATCCAAGCAGCTCTAGGGATTGTCAGAGAAGACGGTTTGGCTGGTTTGACCGCTCGTTCTCTAGCGGAACGATTACAGTCTAGTCCCAAGGTTATTTTCGGTCAGTTTGAAAATATGGAGGATCTAAGTCATTCGGTTGTTCGGGCGGCTGAATTCGTTCTGGTCCAATATATTCGTTCGGCTTTGGAGCGAGCCAAGCCTTTCAGAGCAGTTGGCATGGCCTATATCCTTTTTGCCAGTCAGGAGCCTCAGCTCTTTAAAATTCTCTATCTAAATCCTCACAAGCACCCCATTGAGTCTTTCAAGGACTTTTTACCTCAGAAAGACCATAGTTATCAGCAGATATTAGAGTCGATTGTGGAGGATTATCCCATGCCCATAGAAAGTGCAGAGTTCGTTTATCAGCATTTATTTATCTATTCTCATGGTTTGGCTAGCATGATAGCATCGGGTATTTATTCTTTTAGTCAGGAGGAAGTGACAGAGCGCTTAACGCAAGTATTTACTGCCCTCCTAAAGGAAATGAAAGGAAAGCAAGAATGATTAGATTAAAGGGAATTCGTAAGTCCTACAATGGAAGAGAAGTTTTAAAAGGGATCGACTTGGAGATTGCTGCCCAAGATTACTTGGTCATTTTGGGAGCTTCTGGATCTGGAAAGTCAACCTTGCTCAACGTTTTATCAGGCCTAGAAAAACCAGACAGTGGTCATGTTTATTACGATGAGGAAGATCTATCCCAGCTGACAGAAGCTCAATTGACGGCTTTTCGTCGAGCGAAGATTGCCTTTATTTTTCAGCAGTATTTCTTACTTCCAAATCTTACAGTGGAGCAAAATGTCAAAATGGGTGCTAATCTAGCAGGCAATCAAGATTATGTCCGTATTTTGGAGGCTTTAGGTTTAGGTGATAAACTTCAGCATTATCCAAGTCAACTGTCAGGCGGTGAGCAGCAGCGGGTGGCTATTGCACGAGCCCTAGCTAAAAGACCGAATGTCCTCTTTTTGGACGAGCCGACTGGAGCCTTGGACGAAGCAACAGGTCGTCAGATTCTAGCCTATATTTCAAGTCTTCAAGAGGAGCTAGGATTTACGCTGGTCATGGTGACCCACAATGCAAATATTGCTCAGATGGCTAAGACCATTGTCCATATCAATAGCGGTCAGATTCAAAGCTTAGAGACAAATAGTCAGCCCAAGACGGCCTATGAGATTGGATGGTAAGCTATGTTTTCAATAAAAGATTTGTATAGATTAGTCGTTGTATCAATTATCAGCTTTTGTGCGGTCTTTGTGACCAATCTCTTCTTAAATTTTTATCTGGATATCCGTTTACTAGATCAAACAAATTGGTTGCCTGAGATTCGAGCTGCTTACGATGCTCAAGTTGCGATTTCTTGGTTGATTGCATCCATTAGCGGAGCTGTTTTATCCCTAACATCGATACTCCTTCTCTTCTTTTACATTCGGCAATTTATTGACCAGCATAAGCCAGAATTAGGAGTTTTAAAAGCTCTGGGCTATAAAAACTGGGAAATTGCTCGAAAGTTTTGGCTTTTTAGTCTTCCAATTGGTTTGGGAACAGGCACTGGCTATTTCTCTTCTTTTGCCATGATGCCGCATTTTTATCAGTTGCGTAATCAAAGCGGAGTTTTGCCTGAAATTACCATTCGACAACATTGGTCCCTTTTCCTGTTTCTCGTTGTCTTGCCAACTTTATCCTTTGCTGCTTTAGCTGTTCTCTACGCTAGTTATTGTCTACGTTTGCCTGCTCTAGACTTGCTCAAGCGGGTCAGCCCTAGTCGAAAGCCACCAAAAAGGAAAACAGTAAAGCAAATAAGGAAGGACCGCCCCTTTTTAAAAGACCTTTCTGCCAGTCTGCTCTGGTCTAGAAAATTATTAATATTCTTTGTCATTTTCGGTTCGATGTGCTTTTCAGCTATGATTCAGCTATCATTTGGTATGAAAGAATTGACAGACGAAACCATTCAGATCATGATGATGTCAATCGGTACTGTCCTATCAGTAGCAATCCTCTATCTGTCGCTGGGAGTACTCCTGCAGGAAAATCAAGAAACCCTAGCTATTATGAAGGTTTTTGGTTATAGCAGAAATGAGTGCCATAAGAGTTTATTTGCTCCTTATCGTATTCTTGCTTTTTTGGGCTTTGTCTTAGGAACGGGCTATCAATACGGGATTATGCAGCTTTTACTCAGATTGATGGAAAAATCCATAGCTCAGAAAGTTGACTATGATTTTGATTTTGGAGTCTGCCTGATGACTTTGCTAGTCTTTGTCTTAGTCTATGAAAGTTTAATCTATTTATCCAATAGAAGGATAGATCAACTGACTATTAAGCAGGTCATGTTGGGAGAATAAAAGAGGCTGGGACAAAAGTCCTAGCCTCTCAATTGTCTTTGGATTGTCGAGCAAGACGCAGTGGTTGAGTGGGCTCTACTACGCTGATTTCATCAGCTTTTACAGCCCTACTCAACTGTGCGGAGGTGGGACGACGAAATCGAATTCTAACGAATGACCGATTTCTGTCCCACTCTCTTTTTTACTGATGATATGCTGGATGTCTGTCTGGAGGTGCTTGAGGATGTGTGTGATTTCCTTTGGAAAAACTTTGTAGTTTTCCAAGTCTGTCAGGGGAATCCAATAGACTTGTTCTTGGTTATGTTGGTAGTCAAATTGCTTGCCGTGAGGCTTCATCAGGTAATAGAAGCAAATCTCATGACAATCTAGTCCCTTGAGGATGCCTGTTGAGTTTGAAAATAAATTTTCATGAACAAAAGCCAGCTTCTCAATCTCATACCTTTGTCCTGTTTCTTCGAAAACTTCTCGCTGGACAGCTTCTTTGGAGGTCTCTCCAAATCTGACCGCTCCTCCTACTGAATAGAAATAATCCTCGCTAGGAGAGGATATGACACAGAGGGCTTCCTCCTCAATGATGACTGCAGCAGCCCGATAGCGAAAGCGCTCCTGTCCTTGCCTATAAGAAATATCCTTTGCCATAGTATCCTCCTTGCGTTTTTTAGTTTACTTGATTTCGCTCTTTCTGTCAATGCTTTCTGTACCCAGACAGTTGTATTCTTTCTCTCTTGCGACAGGCTTTTTTTCCTGTTAAAATAGTGGCATGACTCGTTATAAAGCCCTTATTTCCTACGACGGACATGACTTTGCTGGCTTTCAGCGCCAGCCTCATGCTCGGAGTGTTCAGGAAGAAATCGAAAAGACCTTAACTCGTATCAACAAAGGCCAGCCCATTGTCATCCACGGAGCTGGTCGGACCGACAGCGGCGTTCATGCGCTTGGGCAGGTCATTCACTTTGACCTCCCGTCAGCTAGGGATGAAGAAAAGTTGCGTTTTGCCTTGGATACCCAGACGCCAGAGGATATTGATGTCATTTCTGTGGAGGAAGTGACGGAGGATTTCCATGCCCGTTACAAGCCGCACAGCAAGACCTATGAGTTTCTGGTGGATATTGGTCGGCCAAAAAATCCGATGATGCGCCACTATGCGACCCACTACCCTTATCCTTTGGAGATTCCTCTGATGGAGCAAGCCATTAAAGTCTTGGAGGGAACGCACGATTTTACAGGCTTTACAGCCTCGGGTACTAGTGTGGAAAATAAGGTTCGCACGATTACAAGGGCTAGTCTGACTTTTGATGCGCAGCGTAATTTTCTAGTCTTTACCTTTTCGGGCAATGGCTTTCTCTATAAGCAAATCCGCAACATGGTGGGAACCCTGCTCAAGATTGGAAACAAGCGGATGCCAGTCAACCAAATCGAACGGATATTAGAAGAAAAGGATCGGCAGCTAGCTGGGCCAACCGCAGCGCCTAATGGTCTTTATCTAAAGGAGATTATCTATGAAGAATAAGCTGATTTTAGCCCTCTCTGGCAATGACATTTATAGTGGTGGTGGTCTTTATGCGGACCTGGCTACTTATACGGTCCATGGCCTGCATGGTTTCGTAGCGGTGACTTGCTTGACCGCTATGACGGACAAGGGATTTGAAGTTCTTCCGACCGACGAGCAGGTCTTTGCGCAGCAACTCTCCTCGCTCAAAGATGTGCCGTTTTCGGCCATCAAGTTGGGCTTGTTACCGACGGTTGCCATTGCAGATCAGGCTCTGGCCTTCATCAAAAAGCAAACGGGCATACCAGTCGTGCTAGACCCTGTCCTAGTCTGCAAGGAAACCCATGATGTGGAAGTTTCGGCCCTCCGAGATGAATTGATCAAATTTTTCCCTTATACGACCATTATCACGCCCAATCTACCAGAAGCAGAGATCCTGACCCAGTCGGATATCAAGAGTCTGGATGATCTCAAGGCTGCGGCTGTGACCCTCCATGAACTGGGAGCTCAAAATGTCGTGATCAAAGGAGGGAATCGTTTCAACCAAGATCAGGCCCTTGATTTATTTTACGATGGCAAAGACTTTGTGTTGTTGGAAAGTCCTGTTTTACCAAATAATAATACAGGGGCAGGTTGTACTTTTGCTTCTAGCATAGCTAGTCAGCTTTTGGCAGGGCAATCCCCTCTTGAAGCCGTTAACTATTCAAAAGATTTTGTTTACCGCGCTATCCAGCGCTCAGATCAGTATGGAGTTATTCAATATGAAAAATAATCAGACAAGAAAAATCGCTTTGCTGGCTGTTATTACAGCCCTATCCATTGTTTTGGGGAATTTTTTCAAAATCCCTACGCCCACTGGTTTTCTAACCTTGCTAGATGCAGGGATTTACTTTACCGCATTTTATTTTGGTCGTAAGGAAGGAGCCTTGGTTGGGGGCTTGTCTGGTCTCTTGATTGACTTAGTGGCAGGCTATCCTCAGTGGATGGTCTTCAGCCTCATCTGCCATGGCCTTCAAGGCTACTTTGCCGGCTTTACTGGCAAGCAGCGTTATATCGGTTTACTCTTGGCCGGACTTGCCATGGTCGGTGGCTATGCTCTCTTTGGTAGCATTTTGAGTGGACCGGGTGCAGCTATTGCAGCGATTTGGGGCAATGTCATGCAAAATATTTTTGGCTTGGTGGTCGGCTATGCCCTTTACAGAGCCTTTCCCCTTGTCTTGAAAAGAACCGTTCAGCCAGAGTAAGTGAGGTAAGAGATGGATTTAGAGAAGCTTGAAAAGGAGACCAGACAGATCGCTACAGATGTCTTGGACAAGGCGGGTTTGGTTGAGGGAAATATTTTTGTCCTAGGTCTATCTTCTAGTGAAGTCATGGGGGGGCAGATTGGCCAGCACTCCAGTAGGGAAGTCGGTCAGGTCATTGTCAAGACCTTGTTAGATATTCTGCAAGATCGGAGGATTTACTTGGCTGTTCAAGGCTGCGAACACCTCAACCGTGCCTTAGTTGTGGAAAGAGAATTGGCAGAAAAGAAAGACCTAGAAATTGTCAATGTACTGCCCAGTCTGCATGCAGGCGGGAGTGGCCAGCTAGCAGCTTTTGACTATATGGAAGACCCTGTGGAGGTTGAGTTCATCACAGCCCATGCTGGCTTGGATGTGGGAGATACGTCAATCGGAATGCACGTCAAGCATGTTCAGGTTCCGATTCGCCCTCAGCTACGCAGTTTGGGTCAGGCTCACGTTACCGCCCTTGCCAGTCGTCCTAAGTTGATTGGTGGAGCCAGAGCGTCATATATCGAAGATAGGATTCGAAAATCCTAGTAGAAGAGGAGGAGAGGCTGGGACAAAAGTCCTAGCCTCTCAATTGTCTTTGGATTGTCGAGCAAGACGCAGTGGTTGAGTGGGCTCTACTAGGCTGATTTCATCAGCTTTTACAGCCCTACTCAACTATGCGGAGGTGGGACGACAAAATCGAATTCTAACGAATGACCGATTTCTGTCCCACTCTCTTTTCCAAAATGGCAGACTTTACCAGTCGATTCTCGTGCTGGTGAGGAAAATAAATCTACAGTGATAGGAGATATTGTCTGCTGAGAGCTGGGCCAATGGTCAAAAAAGAGTAAAAAGTGACTTAGATTTCAGCGTATGAAAGGGGAAAAAGGCGAAAAATAAAAGGTGTCGCTTGAAAAAACTGCTACTTATGTTATAATGGATTGTATGCAAAAAATTTGAAGGAGAACTGACAGAATGTCTGTATCATTTGAAAACAAAGAAACAAATCGTGGAGTATTGACTTTTACTATCGGTCAAGACCAAATCAAACCTGCTTTGGATCGTGCTTTTAATGCAGTTAAGAAAAATATCGCTGTACCAGGTTTCCGTAAAGGTCATATTCCTCGTCCAGTCTTCAACCAACGTTTTGGTGAAGAATCACTTTATCAAGATGTCTTGAATGCATTGCTTCCAGCAGCTTATGAAGCAGCTGTAAAAGAAGCTGGTCTTGAAGTGGTTGCACAACCAAAAATTGATGTGACTTCAATGGAAAAAGGTCAAGAATGGGTGATCACTGCTGAAGTTGTGACAAAACCTGAAGTGAAATTGGGTGCTTACAAAGACCTTGAAGTATCTGTAGACGTTTCTAAGGAAGTTACTGATGCTGAAGTTGATGAGCGCATTGAGCGTGAACGCAACAACTTGGCTGAATTGGTTCTGAAAGATGGAGCAGCAGCTGAAGGTGATACAGTTGTCATCGACTTTGTTGGTTCTGTTGACGGTGTTGAATTTGACGGTGGAAAAGGCGATAACTTCTCACTTGGACTTGGTTCAGGTCAATTCATCCCAGGTTTCGAAGACCAATTGGTTGGTCACTCAGCTGGTGAAACAGTAGACGTTGTTGTAACCTTCCCAGAAGACTACCAAGCAGCTGACCTTGCTGGTAAAGAAGCAAAATTCGTTACAACAATCCATGAAGTAAAAGAAAAAGAAGTTCCAGCTCTTGATGATGAACTTGCAAAGGACATTGACGAAGAAGTTGAAACTCTTGCTGAATTGAAAGAAAAATACCGTAAAGAATTAGCAGAAGCGAAAGAAGCAGCTTACAACGATGCAGTTGAAGCAGCAGCGATTGACCTTGCAGTAGAAAATGCAGAAATCGTTGACCTTCCAGAAGAAATGATTCACGAAGAAGTTCATCGCGCTGTGAACGAATTCCTCGGCAACATGCAACGCCAAGGGATCTCTCCTGATATGTACTTCCAAATCACTGGTACAACTCAAGAAGACCTTCACAGACAATATGAAGCAGATGCTGCAGCACGTACTAAGACGAACCTTGTTGTAGAAGCAGTTGCGAAAGCAGAAGGCTTTGAAGCTAGCGCTGAAGAAGTTGAAGCAGAAATCACTTCATTGGCAACAGACTACAACATGGAAGCAGACCGCGTTCGCCAATTGCTTTCAGAAGAAATGCTTAAACATGATATCGCTGTTAAGAAAGCAGTTGAAGTCATCACAAGCACTGCTAAAGTAAAATAATAGCTTCTAGTCAGCCCTAGTGGATGACAAATATAAGCATAGGAGAGAACGATTTGTTCTCTCTTTTTTTGATGTTAGAGAGCTTATTTCAAAATAAGAACTGTTCAAGAGAGATGTGTGGAACTTAGATATCGACTAGTCGCTTTTCCTATAGATTCATGGCAATCTAGGCCTCGGCTGGTCACTTTTCCTATAAATTCTGGCAATCTAGGCCTCGGCTGGTCACTTTTCCTATAAATTCTGGCAACCTAGGTTTCGGCTGGTCACTTTTCCTATAGATTCATGGCAACCTAGGTCTCGGCTAATTACTTTCCCTATAGTTTCTTGGCAATCTAGGCCTCGGCCGGTTACTTTCCTCTAGTTTTTGTGGTAAATGATACTTTTTGATCGCTATTGGCCAAAAGTAAGTATCTGACGAGAGGGATGTCTCTTGTTTGGAAAACGGCTAGCAGAACTGGCTAGTTTAGCTGGTTTCTAAGTCTCAAATAAGGAATTATTTCAAAAACAAATAGGATAACGAAAAGCAGTTTTTAGTTGATTGCTGAGAAATGCTAGGCTGTCATAGAGAGATATTTAGCTTTTAGACAGATTTTTTGGGGGAGCTTGTGATATACTGTTAGTATGGAAAAAAATGATATTGTCTACGGCGTGCATGCTGTGACCGAGGCCTTGATGGCCAATACAGGAAATAAACTTTACATTCAGGACGACTTGCGTGGCAAAAACGTGAGCAAGCTGAAAGATCTGGCGGCAGAAAAGAAGGTTTCTATCTCTTGGACCCCCAAGAAAACCTTGCAGGAGATGACGGATGGAGCCGTTCACCAAGGCTTTGTCTTACGGGTATCGGAGTTTGCCTATGCAGATCTGGCGGATATTTTGAAAAAAGCAGAGCAGGAAGAGAATCCTCTGCTGTTGATTTTGGATGGCTTGACAGACCCGCATAATCTGGGCTCTATCTTGCGCACGGCTGACGCTACCAATGTCACGGGAGTGATCATTCCCAAGCACCGAGCAGTTGGCGTGACACCCGTTGTGGCCAAGACCTCTACGGGGGCTATCGAGCATATTCCTATTGCTCGTGTGACCAATCTCAGCCAGACCCTGGACAAGCTCAAGGAAGCTGGCTTCTGGATTTTTGGGACGGATATGCAGGGAACGCCTGTTCATAAGTGGAATACGGCTGGCAAGCTAGCCCTCATCATTGGCAACGAAGGCAAGGGGATTTCCAGCAACATCAAGAAGCAGGTGGATGAGATGCTGACCATTCCTATGAATGGGCATGTCCAAAGCCTCAATGCTAGCGTCGCAGCGGCCATTCTCATGTATGAAGTCTTTAGAAATCGGGTGGGCTAATGCAAGTACTTGGGAGTTATACGTTAGAAAAATACCAAACAGAAAAGTTTGAGCCAATCATTTATGCTATCTACCATAATAAGAGAGAAGATAATTATTGCTTTTGCTTTGAAATCACTGAGGAAGCATATCAGTATCCCTTAGAGGACTTATTGACACAATATTCCTTGAATTGCACGGATTTATACGGTCAAGGAAGTCAGGTAAATGGCGCTTGGAAATATCTGGTTGAGGTAGAAACCTTATCCACTGATAAGGCGGATTTCATTAGCATTCTCAATTTTTCTACAATTTTAAATAAAGAAATTGTGAATTATGTAAAAGGAAAATATGAATGTCTTGCTGAAAAGAGATGTATGAGTTCCTTTTATATGGGAAACCAAAAAGTGGAAGTTCCTGTCCTTGCTTACCGAAGTGACAACTCTGGGATGGTTTCTTTTCAAAATATATATCCAGAAGGACAATTAACAAATTTATTTTTAGAAGATAAAAAATATGATGTTGAGTGTTTAGATGGGGAATGGACCTGTATTGAATTGCTGAATGGCAAAGCAAACTTGATTTTAAAAAATTCACAAGATGAATATTTCCAATATATTTTTGATTTGAAAGGTTTTCAAGGAGTCAGTCCTGTTCTAGACTGACCGATCGAAATAGCTTTCCTAAAAAGCAAGAAATTTCTAATAGCTTGTCCCGATAGGGTGGTGGGCAAATCACTAGGAATAACCCGCTTATGTCTATGGAGAAGCCTTCTCTGTGGCCACTAAAAGATGATGGAGAAAAAAGATGACCTTTAAAATTTTAACGGATTCGACGGCAGACCTGCCAGAAAGCTGGACTCAAGAACATGATGTGCAGGTTCTGGGCTTGACCATTCAGCTGGATGGCCAAACCTACGAGACTGTCGGACCGGATAAGCTGACTAGTGAGCAGCTTTTAGCCAAGATGGAGTCTGGCAGCAAGCCAACTACCAGCCAGATCAATGTCGGCCAATTTGAAGATGTTTTTCGCCAGTATGCTCAAGAGGGCACAGCGGTTCTCTATGTGGCTTTTGCTTCAGCCTTGTCTGGGACCTACCAAAGTGCAGTCATGGCGCGGGAAATGGTCTTAGAGGATTATCCTGAGGCGATCGTCACCATCCTTGATACCAAAGCAGCTTCTATGGGAGAAGGGCTCTTGGTTATGAAGGCCGTAGAAGCTAAAGAAGCAGGTCAAAGTCTAGAGCAGACGGCAGACTTGCTCCAAAGTCTAGTACCTAGAGTTCAGACCTATTTCTTAGTAGATGACCTCAACCATCTTATGCGGGGTGGTCGCATTTCCAAGGCAGCGGCTCTCATGGGAAGCTTGGTCAATATCAAGCCAATCATTGCAGTCACAGCTGATGGAAGTCTGGATTCGGTCGCTAAGGTTCGCGGTAAGAAGAAGGCGCAAGCTGAGGTAGTTCGGATGACTCTAGAGACGATTTCTGAGCCACTTGTAGTGATTGCCTATGCAGGCGAAAAAGAAGTTGCTGAGAATGTCAAGGAGCAGCTTTTGGCTTCTGGGGAGGTCACAGAAGTCCTTATCCTGCCTCTTGGTCCGGTTATTTCGACGCATACTGGCCCAGGTACTCTAGGACTCTTTAGCATTGGCAGTGAACTTTCAGACTAAATAGAAATGAAATCGTTATTTTATAAATAATTGCATCAAATATATTGACTTTTGGTTAGAAAATTTGGTATGATAGTAGGCGGTATTGTTTACCCCATTTGTAAGGCCCCGGAA
>CAUUSJ010000014.1:0-34263 GCA_963547765.1 uncultured Streptococcus sp.
AGAATTCGATTTCGTCGTCCCACCTCCGCACAGTTGAGTAGGGCTGTAAAAGCTAATGAAATCAGCGTAGTAGAGCCCACTCAACCACTGCGCCTTGCTCGATAATCCAAAGACAATTGAGAGGCTAGAACTTTTGTCCCAGCCTCTTCTTTGGCTATTTGCGATACATTTTGACTTGAAGATAGAGGTCATTGTATGTTCCGAGCCATTTTGGTCCTAATTGCTGATAGACTTCCAGATGCTTCATGGTTTCCTCGGTTGGATAAAAGGCCTCATCTTCCTGTACTTCTTCTGGCAGCATGGCCTTGGCAGGAAGGTTTGGCGTTGAGTAGCCAACATAAAGGGCATTTTTATAAGCATTTTCTGGTCTCAGCATGAAATTAATAAACTGATAGGCAGCTTTTTTATTTTTGACCGTCTTTGGAATAACGATATTGTCAAACCAAAGGTTGCTGGCTTCTGTCGGAACGACATAGCGCAAATCTTCATTGGCCTCCAGCATTTGACGAGCTTCACCAGAGAAGGTAACGCCGATAGCCGCGTTATTCTGAATCATATACCCCTTCATCTCATCAGCAACGATGGCCTTGATATTAGGCGTCAGGGTATAAAGCTTATCAACAGCCTCCTGCAGCTGGTCTGCATCTTTGGAGTTGAGACTATGACCATTCGAGTTCAGACCAATCCCCATGACTTCACGAGCACCGTCAATCATCATGATGGAGTTTCTGTATTCTGGCTTCCAGAGATCGTTCCAGTGTTCAGGCGCGTGCTCAACCATTTTAGTATTGTAAACAATGCCCAGGGTTCCCCAGAAATAAGGAATAGAATACTGATTTCCTGGATCAAATGGCTGATCCAAAAAGTCTGAACCAATATTTTCCAAGCCTTTGATCTGGCTATGGTCCAATTTCTCCACCAAGTTTTCCTTCATCATCTTGGCAATCATGTACTCGCTTGGGATTGCGATATCGTAGGTCGTTCCACCTTGTTTGATTTTCGTGTACATGGCTTCGTTAGAGTCGAAGGTTTCGTACTGAACCTGCACGCCTGTTTCCTTGGTAAACTCAGTCAGCAATTCCGGATCAATGTAATCTCCCCAGTTATAGACAACCAATTTATCACTGCCTTTGCTATTGGCTTTACTCTCAATCCGATAGCTAATTCCCCACAAGATCAGGATAATCGCAAGAATCCCTGCTAAAAACGAATAGAGTTTTTTCATGCTGCTTCCTCCTTCTCACGCGTGATAAAGTAATAGCCAATGACTAAAACGATACTAAAGAGAAAGACCAGAGCAGATAGGGCATTAATTTCCAAGGAAATTCCTTGCCGTGCACGGGAATAAATTTCAACTGAAAGAGTCGAGAAGCCATTTCCTGTTACAAAGAAGGTCACAGCAAAGTCATCAAGTGAGTAGGTGAAAGCCATAAAGTAGCCGGCAATGATCGCTGGTGTCAGATAAGGAAGCATGATTTCCTTGAGCATCTGGACTTGACTGGCTCCCAAATCATAAGCAGCCTTAATCATGTCGTCATTCATTTCTTTTAGCCGTGGCAAAATCATTAGCACAACAATAGGAATTGAAAAGGCAACGTGGCTGGCCAAAACGGATACAAAGCCCAGCTGGAATTTAGCCGTGGTAAAGAGAATCAGGAAGCTAGCCCCAATCATAACGTCAGGGGCCACCATCAAAATATTATTGATGGATAGGAAAGCATCCTGATATTTCTTGCGGGCTTGGTAAATATAAATAGCACCGAAAGTTCCGATAATGGTAGCAATGAGGGAAGAAAGAAAGGCTAAGAAGAAAGTCTGCGCCAAAATCAAAATCAAGCGCGAATCTTCAAATAACTTTTGAAAATGAACCAGATCAAAGCTCGTAAATTTGTTCATGTCATCACCAGCATTGAAAGCATAGGCAATCAAGTAAAAGATCGGAAGATAAAGGATTAGAAACACAATCGCTAAATAGAGATTAGCAAATTTTTTCATCGTTCTCTCCTTTCCTTGGTTGCCCACATAGTGAAGAGCATGGCAATAATCAGAACCACTCCGATGGTTGAGCCCATTCCCCAGTTTTGCGTCGTCAAGAAATGCTGTTCAATGGCTGTTCCCAGCGTAATAACACGGTTCCCACCGATCAAACGCGTCAGCATGAAGAGGCTGAGACTGGGAATGAAGACGGACTGCACACCACTTCTCACACCATTCATTGAAAGCGGAAAGACGACATTGCGGAAAGTCTGCCAACGATTGGCACCCAAGTCATAGCTAGCATTGATGAGATTGGGATCCAAATCATCCAAGACGTTGAAAATCGGTAGAATCATAAAGGGCAGCTCAATGTAGCTGGCAACAAAAATAAAAGAAAAGTCAGTGAAAAGAATCTGCTTGGGACCGATGCCGATAAAGGTCAAAAATTCATTTACCGAACCGTTTTGTCCAAAAATACCGATAAAGGCGTAAGCCTTAAGCAAAAGATTGATCCAAGTCGGCAGGACAATCAGCATAAGCCAGAGCTGGCGATGCTTGAGCTGGGTCAAAAAATAAGCAGTCGGATAGGAAATGAGCAAGGTCACCAAGGTGATGATGCCTGCGTAAAATACTGAGTTAAAGCTCATTTTCAGATAGGTCAAATTCTGCGAAGTGAAATAAATCCGATAGTTTTCCAGCGTGAACTGCCCTTCGATATTAAAGAATGATTTCCAGACAATCATTATCACTGGAGCTAGGACAAAGAGCAGAATCCAAAGAAAATATGGAAGCATAAAAAGGTTAGAGGTTGTTTTCTTCATCTCTTTCCTCCTCAATGGCGTTGATCAGCCCTGCTTCTTGCTCTTCGATTTCTACGTATTCTTCAATCCGAGCATCGAATTCTTCTTCGGTTTCATTGAGGCGCATGATATGGATATCCTCTGGCTCAAAGTCCAGACCGATTTCTTCTCCGACGATGGCCTTGCGGGTCGAGTGAATCATCCATTCATTTCCGAGTTCATCATAGGCGATGATTTCATAATGAACCCCGCGGAAAAGCTGAGTATCTACTTTAACCTGCAGTTTTCCTTCTTCAGGCAGAGTAATGCGTAAATCCTCTGGACGAATCACCACTTCAACGGGTTCATTTGGTCGCATGCCTCCGTCAACTGCTTCAAAACGCTTGCCATTGAATTCGACCAAGTAGTCTTCGATCATCTTACCTGGCAGGATATTAGATTCTCCGATAAAGGTCGCAACAAAGTGGTTAATCGGCTCATCATAGATATCCACTGGCGTTCCTGACTGGACAATCTCCCCCTCATTCATGACAAAAATCCAGTCACTCATAGCTAGGGCTTCTTCCTGGTCGTGGGTGACAAAGACGAAAGTGATCCCAAGACGCTGTTGGAGTTCACGTAGCTCATATTGCATATCCGTCCGCAACTTCAAATCCAGCGCAGAAAGAGGCTCGTCTAGTAGGACAACCCGTGGCCGATTGATGATGGCACGGGCAATGGCTACCCGCTGGCGTTGACCGCCTGAAAGTCTTCGAATTGAACGGCGCTCATATCCTTCCAGCTGAACCATTTTCAGAACTTCAGTAACCCGTTCTTCAATTTCTTTTTTGTCTACCTTCCGCAACCGCAACGGAAAGGCTACATTCTCAAAAACATTCATATGCGGGAAAAGGGCGTAGGACTGAAATACAGTATGAACATCCCGCTTATTGGTAGGAATGTCATTGATGCGGACGCCATCCAAAAAGATGTCTCCCGTTGTCGCATCTAGCAGTCCTGCAATAATATTAAGGATGGTTGACTTCCCGGAGCCAGAAGCCCCTAGAAGCGTATAAAATTTTCCTTCTTCTAATTCAAAGTTAATATCTTTGAGAACGACGGTGTTACTGTCTTCAAAAACCTTTGAAACGTTTTTGAACTCAATAATTGGTTTTTTCAATTGGCATAAATTCCTTCTTTTCCATGTATTAACAGATTTTTGGTTCTGTCAGACCAAAAAAACCTCTCGAGGGCTACTATGGCCCTGCATACTTGCGATATCGATAGGCTTTCACCCCCTTTACTAATGACACATGGATATTGGCTATCCCAAAGACTTGGACAATTGCATATCGGACTCTTATGCTTCTCCGATAATTCGAACTTCTCGTTCCAGAGTGACACCTGAATGCTCCTCGACTGTTTTAATGACATGAGCAATCAACTTTTCATAATCGCTAGCTGTACCATGATCGACGTTAATCATGAAACCAGCATGCTTTTCTGAAACCTCTACACCACCGATTCGGTAGCCTTTTAGACCAGCCTCACTGATTAGCTGGCCAGCAAAATGTCCCAGAGGACGCTTAAAGACCGACCCGCATGATGGGTATTCCAAAGGCTGCTTGAGTTCACGCAGATAGGTCAGACGTTCCATTTCCTGACGAATGTTTTGGTGGACACCTGGTGCCAGACCAAACTTAGCTGAAATCACAATGTCGCCAGTTTCTTGAATAAGTGAATGACGATAGCCAAAGCGCATATCACGCGCATCCAAGGTCTTAATTTCTCCTTCAGGTGTCAAGACCTTGCAAGAAACAAGCACATGAGCAATTTCTCCGCCATAAGCGCCAGCATTCATAAAGACAGCTCCGCCAACACTACCCGGGATGCCACAGGCAAATTCAAAGCCAGTCAAACTATGATGCAGGGCAATACGAGTAGTCTGAGTTAGATTGGCACCGGCTTCTGCCTCAATCGTATAGCCATCTACTGCTACGTTATTTAGCCTGTCAAACATGATGACAAAGCCTCGAATACCGCCATCTCGAACAATAATGTTACTTGAATTCCCAAGCACTAACCAAGGAATATTTTCACGATTGGCCAACTTGACAATCCGAGCCAATTCATAACGGTTGCGTGGAAAAACTAAGAAATCGGCAGCTCCGCCTACCTTCGTATAAGTGTATTGACTCAAAGGTTCATTAAAACGGATGTCGATTCCTTCTAATTCCGCAGAAAATTTTTCTAGGTTTTGCATGACTTACTCTCTTCTTTACAAATTACACTCTATTATATCAAAATTAAATGATATTTACGATAGACTAAGGGAAATAAAGATTCTTTTTCAAAGCAAAAAGAAAGAGGAGAACGAAGATTGTAGACCAACACTGCGTCCACAAGTTCGTCATCCTCAAACTCTCTTCTATTTTTCTACACGTACACCCTGAGTATCGACTTGCAACTGGAAGACTTGTCCATCAAGGCCTTGTTCCTTAATTTGCTGATAAATCTGCTCAGCCTTGTCTTTCGGAGATAAAACCATGACAGTCGGACCAGCTCCAGAGATATAAGTCGCAAAAGCGCCCTGTTTTCTGGCTAAGAATTTAATATCAGAAAATTCTTTGATAAGCGGCTGACGATATCTCTCATGGAAACGATCGGATTCGATAGCACGACCAGCTGTTTTCATATCGCCTTTTAAGAGCGCTGCAACAGCGACATTGGCTACGGAGCTTGCTGCAACAGCTTCCTTATATGAAAGGCGATTAGGCAAGACACGGCGGCTTTCAACTGTTCTCAACTCATAATCGGGAATAAAAGCGATAAAGCTGACCTCTGGGAAATCTGACACGACAGCTGAAACTTGATTTTGGAAAGAGCTTGCAATCACTAGATTTCCATAAATTGCTGGTGCCACATTGTCAGGATGCCCTTCGATTTTTGTCGCAATTTTTAGCTTTTCATGATCCGATAAGTTCAGATTTGCTAACTGATTAGCCAGTTCAATCCCAGCAACAATAACGGAGCTGGAAGAGCCAAGACCGCGCGCCAAAGGAACATCGCTGGTCATTTTTAAGCGATGTGGCTGAAGGTCTGGAGCTAATTGCAGGGCAATCTTGATTAGTAAGTTCCGTTTATCCGTTGGAATTCGAGGATTGAGATCATGCTCAATAACCCACTCCTGACTTTCTTCCAATACTTCGATTTCTAGATATTTGGAGACTGCGACACCAACTGAGTCAAAACCAGGCCCGATATTGGCACTAGTTGCTGGTACAATAATTTTCATCTTATTCTCCTAATACTTTAAAGGTATTGAGCAATTCAAACTCTGGTACCTCACGGAGCTTAGCCACTACATTTTCTAGCTGAGTCTTGCTGACAGCATGCGTGATGATGACCACACGTGCTGTTTCACCATCCGTACCTTCTTGCAGAATTTGCTTGAAGGAAACTTCCTCAGCATTGAAGATTTCAGCCAAATGCAATACTTGACCCTTGGCATCTGGAGCCAAGATAGAGAAATAATAGTTGCTCTTAACATCCTCAGGCTTAGCCAAGACAAGCTCGCGACTAAATTCATTGAAAGCTTTGCCAATCGTGCCTTCATTTAGGCGACGGACGATACGGACGATATCCGCAACGACACTGGTAGCAGTTGGTTTTTGACCTGCACCTGGGCCATAATACATGGATTCTCCAATACCGATTGACTCGACAAAGACCGCATTCATTACGCCGTTTACGCTAGCCAGCGGATGCGCTTTTGGCAAGAAAGTCGGTGTCACTTCCGCAGCGATTCCTGATGGTGTTTCCTCAATTGAGCCAACTAATTTCACTACATAGCCCAAATCTTGAGCAACAGCGACGTCTTCAGGCGTGATGTTGCGAATACCTTGGTGGCTGACATCTTCAAACTTGATGTTCATACCGAAAGCAAATTGGCTGAGGATAACCATTTTATAGGCTGCGTCAATTCCATCAACGTCGTTCGTCGGGTCACTTTCAGCAAATCCTAAACGTTGCGCTTCTGCAAGAGCATCCTCGTAAGACCAACCTTCTTCTACCATCTTGGTCATCATGAAGTTAGATGTTCCATTAACCACTCCCAAAACGCGGGTAATCTTATCAGATGCCAGTGAATTAACCAAGGTACGCAAAATAGGGATACCGCCTGCAACAGCAGCTTCATAGTAAAGGGCAACACCATTTTTCTGAGCAATATCTAACAATTCAGAACCATGAACTGCCAGCAAGTCTTTGTTAGCGGTTACCACATGTTTACCTGCTTCAAGTGCGCGCGTGATAAAGGTTTTAGCTGGTTCAATCCGTCCCATCAGCTCCACTACGATCGCAATTTCGCCGTCATTTAAGATTTCATCTACATTAGTTACAAAATTGTAATCATTTCCAGCTGCCAAAAGACGCTCTTTTTCAGCATCATCCTTGACCAAAACTTTAGCAACTTCAATCTCAGAATGAGCAGCCTGAACAATCTTTTCTCCATTTTCTTTCAACAAGAAAGGAACACCACTAGCAACTGTTCCAAAACCAAGTAAAGCAATTTTAATAGACATGAGGAACTCCTTGAATATTTCTTATATAAAAAACATTATAACAAAAATATATAGAAATGCCTACAAATCTATTTGTATATTTGTTATAATGTAAGTAAAAATTTTAAACTCATGAGATTAGAAGGAGATACCATGACAGATAAACACATTGGAAGACGCATGCAAAGACATAAAGCTAAGAAAAAGGCATTCCTTTTTTCTATTATCAATCTTTTCTTGCTCCTTGCCCTAATCGGAGGAGGAATTTATCTTTGGAAGACTCAGTTCTCTCCTAGCAAACAATCCTCTGCAGGCAACCAAACTGTGCAATCCACCTCGAAGCCAGACTCTACCTCAACAAATGAAGAAGCTTCAAAAATCAAGTGGGTAAAACAGGATGAGCCTGTTAAGATTCCAATTTTGATGTACCATGCGATCCATGTAATGGATCCCTCTGAGGCAGCCAATGCTGGTTTGATTGTAGATCCAACTACTTTTGAAAGTCATTTGCAGGCCCTGAAAGAGGCTGGTTATTATACTTTAACCCCAGATGAAGCTTACAAAGCTTTGACAGAGAATGTCCTGCCTGAAAATAAAAAAGTAGTCTGGCTGACCTTTGACGATAGTTTGAAAGACTTTTATACCAATGCCTTCCCGCTACTTCAAAAGTACCAGATGAAGGCAACCAACAATGTCATTACTGGCTTTGTCCAAGCTGGCCGTGAAGATATGCTGACGCTAGATGAGATCAAAGAAATGAAGGAAAAGGGAATGTCCTTTGAAGACCATACCGTCAACCACCCTGATCTATCAACCGCTACTGCTGATCAACAAACCCTTGAACTACGTGATTCTAAAGCCTTTTTAGATGACAATCTATCACAGAAGACGACGACTGTTGCCTATCCATCTGGCCGCTATAGTGATGCGACCTTGCAGATCACTGAAAGTCTGGGTTATAAGATGGGATTGACGACCAATAACGGCCTGGCTTCACTGTCTAACGGATTACTCTCGCTCAATCGTGTTCGAGTGAACCCAACTACTACTGCAGAAGATTTATTAAACGAAATCGCTACAAATTAATCTTAGAAAGCTTGCTTCAGACGAAGCAGGCTTTTTCTATTTCCGATAGCAGCTTTTTCCAATCACAAAAAAACCAGCTCCAAAGAACTGGTGTAAAAAATTATTTAGACTTGATGTAGTTGATACCGTCTGCTTTCGGAGCAACAGCTTTACCAAAGAAGGCCGCAAGAACCACAATCGTCAAGACATATGGCGCAATCTGCAGGTAAACTGTTGGTACTTTTGAAAGAAGAGGCAACTGGTTTCCGATAACGGCCAAACTTTGAGAAGCTCCAAAGAAGAGACTTGCCAACATAGCACCGATAGGGCTCCATTTACCAAAAATCATAGCCGCTAAGGCAATAAATCCTGGACCTATGATAGTTGTCACAGCAAAGTTAACGGAGATTGACTGAGCATAGATAGCTCCACCAATACCGCCGAGCAAACCAGAAATCATAACACCGCAATAGCGCATGAGGTAAACATTGATTCCCAGTGTATCTGCTGCCTGCGGATGCTCCCCAACTGAGCGAAGACGCAATCCAAATTTTGTCTTAAACATGATAAACCAAGCAAGGAAAGAGAAGGCGATGGCCAAATATCCCATCAGACTTGTATGTTTGAAGAATATATCTCCTATGACTGGAATATCAGACAAAATAGGAAAATTAAATTTACCAAATGAACGCTGAATGTTGTCTGTTTGCCCCTTGTTGTAGATAGCTTTAACAAGGAAGACTGCCAAGGCTGGTGCTAATAAGTTTAAAACCGTACCACTAACAACGTGATCCGCGCGGAAGTTAATAGTTGCTACAGCATGGATAAGGGAGAAGAGCACTCCGACTAAGCCAGCAGCAATCAAGGAGAGCCACGGAGTCAAGCTGCCAAAACTACTTTCGAAAGTCAGATTAAAGAGAACGCCTGTAAATGCTCCCATTACCATGATCCCTTCCAAGCCGACATTGACGACTCCGGCATGCTCCGAATAAGCTCCACCGATACTTGTGAAAATCAAGGGAGCCGCATAAATCAGCATAGATGATACTAATAAACCTAATATCGTTACAATACTCATCCTAGTTTCCCCCTTTCACTTTACCAGCTTCTTGCTTACGGTTTTTAAATAATTCAAAAACTGTCTTACCAGTCAGACGCTCAATCAAGTAATGGGCGCTGACAAAGAAGATAATCGAAGCTGTCACGATATTGACTAATTCTGTCGGAATCTGAGCCACGTTCATACCTGGCGCACCGACACTTAGAACTGCAAAAAGGAAAGCCGCAAAAAGGATACCAACTGGAGAGTTTGCTGCTAAAAGACTAACTGCCATACCATTGAAACCAACGCTCAATGAACTTCCTTGCACAAAGACATTCTGATAAGTACCCAGTCCTTCTACTACTCCTCCAAGTCCTGCAAGGGCTCCAGAAATAATCATAGACAAAATAATAGTCCGTTTAGAAGACATCCCTGCATACTCAGCTGCATTTGGGTTAAGACCTACGGCACGGATTTCAAAACCAAGCGTTGTTTTCTTCAGCATATACCAGATTAGCACAACTGCAATCAAGGCAAAGAAAATACCAATATTCATACGAGAGTTAGCTGTCAAACTTCTCAGCCATTCTGTTTGATAAATGGCATTGGCACCAACACGCTTACTAGAGTCAACACTCTGCATCACAGATTTTGGAAAGCTGCGGATAAAGGCATTTCCAACGAAGAGGACGATATAGTTCATCATAATCGTAACGATGACTTCACTTGTTCCTAAATAGGCACGCAGAACTCCTGGAATAGCACCAATAATCCCACCAGCTACTGCTGCAATCACTACAGTTGCTAGCAACATCAGTGGGCGAGGTAGGTCAGGGAAGGAAAGGGCAAACCAACCAGCTAGAATCCAACCAGCCAAGGCTTGACCCGGAAGTCCGACATTGAAAAATCCAGCCCGACTAGCAACGGCAAAACCCAGACCAATGAGAACTAGAGGTCCCATCGCCCGAGAAATTTCACCCAAACTTCTCAAAGAACCGAATGCCGTTTTAAAGAGGGATTCATATCCCCAGATGGCATCATAGCCAAAGATAGCCATGACAATCGCTCCCAATAAAATCCCTAAAAGAACTGAGATTAAGGGAACTGCGATCTGCTGTGTTTTTTTAGACATTTGAATCTCCCTTCTAAATCTTACCACCAGCCATGAGAATACCAAGTTCTTGCTTATTGGTTTTCTCTGGAGTCACAATTCCTTGAATCTTGCCATCATGGATAACGGCGATTCTGTCAGAAAGATTGAGTATTTCATCTAGCTCAAAGCTAACAACAAGTACTGCCTTGCCCTGAGTACGCTCCTCAATCAAGCGTTTATGGATATACTCAATTGCTCCGACATCAAGACCGCGGGTTGGCTGACTGACAATCAGCAAGTCTGGATCACGATCCACTTCCCGAGCAATGATAGCCTTCTGCTGATTTCCTCCTGAGAGGGCTGACGCAGGTACATACTCGCTAGCTGCCCGCACGTCAAACTCTTTCATCAGATTGCACGCGTAAGAATAAATATTATTGTAATTCAAGATGCCGTTTTTGCTAAGTGGCTCCTTGTAGTAAGTCTGCAAAGCAATATTTTCAGAAATGGACATCTGCAGCACCAAACCATCGCGATGGCGGTCTTCAGGTACGTGGCTGACCTTCATTTCAGTAATCTGGCGTGGTTTCTTACCAATCACGGACTGGTTCTTGATCAAAATTTCACCCGAGCTTGCTTTTCTAAGTCCTGTAATAGCTTGAATCAACTCGGTTTGACCATTGCCGTCAATACCAGCAATCCCAACAATCTCACCAGCACGAACATCCAGTGAAAGTCCCTTAACAGCTGGAACGCCGCGATTTTCTTCAACGACAAGATTCTTGATTGAAAGAACCGTCTCTTGCGGATTAGAAGGTTTCTTCTCAGTCTTGAAGGAAACGGCACGCCCTACCATCATTTCTGCCAAGTCTTGGTTGGTTGCACCAGCAATTTCAACTGTTTCGATAGATTTTCCTCGACGAATAACGGTCACTCGGTCAGAAACTGCACGAATCTCATCCAACTTATGCGTAATAAGAATGATAGACTTACCTTCCTTGACCAGATTCTTCATGATTTTCATCAATTCATCAATCTCAGATGGTGTCAAAACAGCTGTTGGTTCGTCAAAGATTAAGATATCTGCACCACGGTAAAGGGTCTTCAGAATTTCAACCCGTTGTTGGGCTCCGACGGAAATGTCTTCAATCTTGGCAGATGGATCGACCGACAAACCATATTTCTTAGACAAACGCTTAATTTCTTGCGTAGCGCGTTTCAAGTCTAAGATACCATTTTTTGTAATCTCACTTCCAAGAATAATATTTTCAGCAACAGTGAAGGCTTCCACAAGCATAAAGTGCTGATGCACCATCCCGATACCAAGTGAGGCCGCCTTTGATGGAGAGTCCAGCTTAACTGGCTTTCCGTTTACTACAATCTCACCACTAGTCGGCTCAAGTAGGCCGGCCAACATATTCATCAAGGTTGACTTCCCGGCACCATTTTCTCCTAAAAGAGCGTGAATTTCACCTTTTCGGAGTTCCAAATTGATTTTATCATTGGCCACAAATTCACCAAAAATCTTGGTAATTTCTCGCATTTCAATGACATTTTCATGTGTCATGGCTCTTTCCTTTCCAGAATTTCATTTTATTTCAATAAAATTTACTAGCACAGCCAGTGCTAATAAATTCTATTGACACAAAGGCGTCTCAATTTCAAAAAGAAGCGACCCTACACGGTCGGATCGCTCTTAAATTGTTTTATTTGTCAGGAACAGTGATGCTGCCGTCAAGGATTTTTGCTTTCGCTTCTTCAACGGCTTTTTTCGCATCTTCTGACAGGTTTGTAGTTGTCAAGTCAACTCCACCGTCTTTCAGACCGAAGGTTGTAGTTTTACCGCCTGGGAATTTACCTTTAGCAGTTTGGTTAGCAATGTCTTGGACAGTCTTACCAACTTGTTTCAAGCTTGATGCCAAAACAAAGTTAGATTCTTTACCATCTTTAGATTTGTATTTACCTTCTTCAGTTTGGTCACGGTCAACACCAAGTACCCAAACTTTTTCATTTTCATTTCTTGTTTCGTTGATTGACTTAGCTTCGTTAAATACTCCAGCACCAGTACCACCAGCTACTTGGTAAACAACATCCGCACCACCAGCATAGTGAGCAGCAGCAATTGTTTTACCTTTAGCTGCATCGCCGAATGAGCCAGCATAGTCCACTTTAATCTTGATAGATGGATCAACTGATTTCACACCAGCTTCGAAACCTTTTTCAAAACGTGTGATAACTGCGCCTTCTATACCACCTATGAAACCAACTTGTTTTGTCTTAGTCGTTTTTGCAGCTGCAACACCAGCAAGGTAAGCTGCTTCATTATCTGCAAAGACTGCTGAAGCAACATTCTTTTGACCTTCAATCACATCGTCAATAATAACGTAGTTAATACTTGAATTATCTTTTGCAGCAGATTCAACGGCATCACGAAGGGCAAAACCGATACCAAATACTAAGTTGTAACCATCCGTAGCAGCTTGGTTTAGGTTGTTCGCGTATTGTGACTCGTCTGTTGATTGGAAGTAAGTATAGCCATTATCTTTTGAAAGACCATTTTCTTTCCCCCAAGCTTGCAAACCTTCCCATGCAGATTGGTTAAATGATTTATCATCAACACCACCTGTATCGGTTACGATAGCAGCTTTTAAATCAGTTTTAGCGTTAGAGCTATCTGATTTAGACGCACGATTCCCACATGCAGCAAGTCCGATTGCTGCGACAGACACTAGACCAAGACCTAGCCATTGTTTCTTGTTCATTTCTGAACCTCCTATATAAGATGTGCAACTTAGTTGCAAGTTTAATTTTGGTCAGTTGACCAGCAACAGACTCAAGTTAAGTCTGTAAAAGAGTATGGAAGTAACTCCTTGACCGTCATCACGACCGTCGATTTATCTTTAGCGACCAAGGTCACTGGTAAATCCTGATTAAAAAACTCTGCCATTACTTGGCGGCAGGCACCACACGGAGAGATCGGTTTTTCCGTTTCTCCGTAAACAATTAATTCCTCAAAGTCTAAAAAGCCTTCAGAAACAGCTTTAAAAATGGCTGTTCGCTCTGCACAATTGGTCAAGCCGAAACTAGCATTTTCGATATTGACACCTGTGAAAACTTGTCCATTTTTAGCTACTAAAACAGCTCCGACAGGGAAATGAGAATATGGAACATAGGCATTCTTCGTGGTTTCTACAACTAAATCAATCAAATTAGTAGTCGCCATTAGCCACGTCTCCCTCCATAATCGCTACACCAGAGGATGCTCCAATGCGAGTCGCACCAGCTTTGATAAAGGCAAGTGCATCTTCGTAAGAACGGGCACCGCCAGAAGCCTTGACTCCCATATCTGGCCCAACTGTCTTACGCATCAAAGCTACGTCCTCAACAGTTGCACCACCAGTTGAGAAGCCAGTGGATGTCTTGACAAAATCCGCCCCAGCTTTCTGAGCAATTTGACAAGCTTTCACTTTCTCATCATCTGTCAAGAGGCAGGTTTCAATAATAACCTTGACCAAGGTTCCTTTAGCAGCTTCCACAACAGCTCGAATGTCTCTTTCAACTAAGTCAAAGTTTCGAGACTTTAAAGCGCCGATATTGATGACCATGTCGACTTCATCCG
This sequence comes from uncultured Streptococcus sp., assembly GCA_963547765.1. Lineage (GTDB taxonomy): Bacteria > Bacillota > Bacilli > Lactobacillales > Streptococcaceae > Streptococcus. The sequence continues at coordinate 14,138 of CAUUSJ010000014.1, forward strand.
CTCCGTTTTGGATGGCATCACTCGTTTCAAAAGCCTTGAGCTCCGGAGTATTTGCTCCCAGAGGAAAACCAATGACCGTACAGACCTTAACATCCGTAGCTTTTAGTGCTTGCGCAGCAAAATGCACCCAAGTCGGATTGACACAGACGCTCGCAAAGTCGTATTTCTTTGCTTCCTCAATTAAGGTTTCAATCTGCTCCTGACTTGCATCAGCTTTCAAAAGCGTATGGTCAATGTATTTGTTTAATTTCATGTTGGATTCTCCTAAAATTAAGCGATCACTTCGACAATCTCGCTTACTGCAACGCTTTCACTACCTATTCTAACATTTTTTTGGAATTCTGTAACTAGTTCTTGAGAAATTTTTTCATTTGCGTAAATTTTTGCGACAATTTCCCCAATTTCGACTGTTTCGCCAACCTTCTTTTCAAACACGATTCCAGTTTCATAATCTAGTTTATCAGATTTGACGGCTCGACCTGCTCCTAACCTCATTGCAAACAAGCCAAATTCCATAGCTGGAAGCTCTGTGATAAAGCCAGATTGCTCTGCTCTCACTTCAGCCACATAAGCCGCTTGGGATGGTCGATACAAGTCCTCTAGATCTCCACCTTGAGCCGCAATCATCTCTTCAAATTTTTTCAAAGCCGCTCCATTTGTCAAATGCTCTCTAATTTCAGAAACTGACTTCTCAACATTAGCCAAATCAAGCATAATCCGAGCGAGCTCGCAGATAAACTCCGTAATATCTTCGCGTCCTTGTCCTTGAAGAATTTCCAGTGCTTCTAGGATTTCCAAACGATTGCCAATGCTAGTGCCCAAAGGCTGACTCATATCGGTAATAACTGCAACTGTTCTACGTCCGACAGCCTTACCTAAATCTACCATGGTACGGGCTAGGAGACGGGCATCCTCTAGATTTTTCATAAAGGCACCTTCACCGACGGTCACATCCAGCAAGATGCTGTCTGCACCAGCGGCGATTTTCTTGCTCATAACAGAGCTGGCAATCAAAGGAATGGTATCAACTGTAGCGGTCACATCACGTAGAGCATAGAGAAGCTTGTCTGCCTTAACTAGCTGGTCTGACTGACCGATGACGGATACACCAATTTCCTGAACCTGCTTGATGAAATCTTCCTGGCTGCGCTCTACCTGGTAGCCCTTGACAGACTCAAGCTTGTCTATGGTGCCACCCGTGTGTCCTAAGCCTCGACCGCTCATCTTAGCAACGGGCACGCCAAAGCTAGCAACGAGAGGAGCCAAGATTAAGGTAACCTTATCCCCCACTCCACCAGTTGAATGCTTGTCTACTTTAATCCCTGAAATGGCTGACAAATCAAACTGCTGGCCTGTTCCCACCATGGCCATGGTCAAATCAGAAATTTCCCTGGTGGTCATTCCTTTAAAATAAACAGCCATAGCAAAGGCTGACATCTGGTAATCTGGCACTGTTCCAGCTACATACCCCTCAATCAGCCATTCAATCTCTTGACTGGACAACTCTAGTCCATCTCGTTTCTTTTGAATAATATCAACTGCCCGCATCTTTATTTCACACTCCTTAGGATATAATAGCCTTTGTCCTTTTTGAGAGTCTCGCAGTTGCCAAACACTTCTTCCATCTTAGCTTTAGCACTGGGAGCTCCTTGTTTCTTTTGGATAACAATCGTCAAATCCCCATCCGCTAGCAAGTGATCATAACTACCTGAAATAACTTCATGCACCACCTGCTTACCAGCCCGAATCGGTGGATTGCTGATAATATGATGAAATTGTCCGGTCACATGTTCGTAAACATTGGACTGGAAAATATCTGCTGATACTTGGTTCGCATCCGCATTTTTTCTAGCCAAGTCTAGTGCTCGCTGATTGATATCCACGAGAGTGACTTCCAGCTCTTGCGCTTTAGCCAGAGTCAAGCCCAGCGTTCCATAACCGCAGCCGACATCCAGCAGCGTCTCTTTTTTGTTAAATTCCAAGGCAGACAACAAAACTCGACTGCCGTAATCAATCATTTTTTTGCTAAAGACACCAGCATCCGTTAAAAAGGTCATCTGTTGTCCTAATAGTTCCACTTTTAATTCATGAATGTCATGTTTGGCATCCGGATTTTCTGCAAAATACATTTTAGTCATAAAACCATTTTATCATAAATTTTCTAGATTTGTAAATCGTTTTCATTTCTCAAAAAGTATGTTATACTAAAATCCATCATATAGGAGTAACTTATGACCAACGAATTTCTTCATTTTGAAAAAATCAGCCGCCACACTTGGCAGAATCTGCATCGAAAGAAAAATCCACCGCTCACTGAGTCCGAACTCAATTCTATCAAGAGTTTCAATGACAAAATCAGTCTACAGGACGTAACGGATGTCTATCTGCCTCTGACCAATCTTATCCAAATTTACAAACGTTCCAAAGAGGACCTCGCCTTTTCAAAAGGAATTTTTCTGCAAAAGGAAATCAAAAAACAACCTTTTATTATCGGAGTTTCTGGTAGTGTTGCCGTTGGAAAATCAACGACTAGCCGCCTGCTGCAAATCCTTCTGTCACGAACTTTCACAAATGCAACCGTTGAATTGGTGACGACCGATGGCTTCCTCTATCCTAATCAAACCTTGATTGAATCAGGCATTTTAAATCGCAAGGGCTTCCCTGAAAGCTATAATATGGAACTTTTGCTGGATTTCTTAGACCGCATCAAAAATGGTCAAAACTATAAAATTCCTGTCTACTCGCACGAAATCTATGATATTGTCCCAAATGAAAAGCAGGAAATTAAAGCAGCTGACTTTGTCATCGTTGAAGGTATCAATGTCTTCCAAAATCCGCAAAATGAACGCCTTTACATGACTGACTTCTTTGACTTCTCCATCTATGTAGATGCCGAAGTTGAAAATATCGAGTCTTGGTATCTAGATCGCTTTAAAAAATTATTGGCACTAGCCAAGCATGACACGGACAACTACTACCATCGCTTTACGACTCAACCCGAAGAAGAAGTCATGGCACTTGCCCATAATATCTGGGAAACAATCAATCTGGTGAATCTGATAGACTATATCGAGCCAACCCGTAACAGGGCTGAAGTGATTTTACATAAGGCTAAAAATCATGAAATTGATGAAATCTATCTAAAAAAATAATTTAGGCTTGTCAAATCACAACTTTTCATATATAATTAGATAGTTAGTATTTTCAATGGAGGTGAATAACTTGGCAAACATTAAGTCAGCTATCAAACGCGCTGAATTGAACGTTAAACAAAACGAAAAAAACTCAGCTCAAAAATCAGCTATGCGTACTGCAATCAAAGCATTTGAAGCAAACCCGTCTGAAGAACTTTTCCGTGCTGCTAGCTCAGCTATCGATAAAGCAGAAACAAAAGGTTTGATCCACAAAAACAAAGCAAGCCGCGATAAAGCACGTCTTTCAGCTAAACTTGCTAAATAATGCATCGCGCATACAAAGGAGCTCCACGGAGCTTTTTTTGTTGCTCATTATAGGGGAGAATTTATATGAAGATTGCTATCATCGGCTACTCCGGCTCTGGCAAATCAACCTTAGCCCAGCAGTTAGGGCACTTCCACCATATTCCCGTTCTTCACCTGGACACGATTCAGTTTGAAGAAAACTGGCAGACTCGTAGTCAAGACCAAGTCAAGTCTGATTTAGCAGCTTTCCTTCATCAAGAACAATCCTGGGTCATCGATGGCAACTACTCTTTTGCCTACTTTGAGGAACGAATGGCTCAGGCTGATCAGATTATCTTTATGAACTTTTCTCGCTGGAACTGCCTTTATCGTGCCTTTAAACGCTATCTAAAATATCGCAATCAAGTGCGAGAGAGTATGGCATCTGGCTGTACTGAAAGACTGGATTGGGAATTTATCCGCTGGATCCTTTGGGATGGTCGGACAAGAGAGACTAAAAGTCGCTATGAAAAAGTTCGCCAAATCTATCCTGAGAAATTCATCGAATTGCAGAATCAAAAGCAATTATCAGACTATGTAAAAGAGTCTGGGATAAAAGTCTAACCTTAAATATAAAAAGCGAACAAAACGGAGTTATCTGACACTCAGAATTCTGTCTTGTTCACTTTTTGTCTAATCTATCAATTTTAAAAATTCATAATAAAGAATTCCTAAAATCAAAATCTTTTTGCCCCAGCCTCGTTCAGTCTTATTTGTCAAGAAAAAATCAGAAGTATTCATCGATGAGGTAAAAAGGTGAAATTCCAACTTACAAAATTGTAAGAAAAATGAGAGAAATGTAAGCTAAAGAAATGGAAAGAAGAACCTCTTTCTTGTATCCTAGGAAAGGAAAAAGGAGGATCCTATGAAAAAAATGATTGACAATAGCAGTTTGAAACTGCTTGCTATGCTTGCCATGCTGATTGACCATATCGCCTGGGTATCTTTTCCACTGGCTACCAATATGAATATTCTCTCTCCTAACTGGCTGGCCAATAGTATGCACATAATAGGCCGCCTGGCTTTTCCAGTCTTTGCCTTTTGTATCGCGGAAGGCTATCGGCACAGTCATGATGTGAGCAAGTATTTGAGACGATTGGGGCTGCTGGCTCTTATCAGTATCATCCCTTTCTCTCTGATGGGCTGGGTTACTGGTCTTGGCTTTATTATGCAAAATACGGTTGTGACTCTCTTTTTGGGACTCTGTGCTCTTTATTACAGTGATCAGCAAACAGCAACCTGGAGAAAAGTTCTAATTATTCTACTCTGTTTTACCCTGTCCATTATTGCTGACGGTGGACTGGCGGGGGGAGTTTTTGGTATCTATGCCTTTGCGAAGATTAAAGATCCAATCTTCCGAAAAATTGGCGGTGTCTTGGCGCTGAACAGTGTGCAAATCCTAATTTTGGCCTTCAATTTCTCCTATGATGGTCTAGCTGATCTGGCTGCCACCTGTCTTCTGTTTCTCCTCGTGACCTCTTTCTACAACGGTCAAAAAGGGGCCAATATTGGAAAAGTATTTTACTTGTTTTATCCCCTTCATTTGCTCGCCCTGTCTCTGTTTCGAATTGCCTTTCTCTTATTTCTAATGTAGTTAATGAATGTGTTAAAAGTTGCAGTAGAATACCTGTTAAGTTAATTTTTCTTTTGGTAAGTCTAAATAATAGAGTAAAAGAGTCTGGGACAATAGTCTCTTTGCTACAGAAAAGAGTTTGGGACAAAAATATTTCAATTTTTAAAAATCTTAATTATTAAGCCCTTCAAATCTATAATTAAATGCGAAAAGCGAACAAAGCAGAATTCTGATTACCAGAAAACTAGTTTTGTTCGCTTTTTATATTTGAAGCCAGACTTTTGTCCCAGCCTCCTTTTCTTATTCTTCTTTTACAAAAACCAATTCTTTATCATCTGAAAGATCCGCTCGATAGTCAAAACCTGCAAAAGAAAGCTGTTTGATTTGGTCAAGATGATCGACCTGGGCTTCCATCAAAGCAGTCAAAAACTGCCCACGCGACTTTTTAGAAATAGTAGAATGACTTTTGAGTTTGCCAGCCTTTTCTTCTAAAAATTTAAAACGAAGCATCTTCTCTCTGATCGATTTTTCAAAAACATCCTCAAATTCACTGGACAAGAGAGAAAGCAGCATATCTTCGTCCGCTACTGCTTTTGTATACTCTTCCCGCCAAAATTTTTTCAGCGTTTGACCATTGGGCTTTAGCCCCACCAAAAAATCCAACCGATGAGGGGCAATCGGACTCAGGGCAGGAATGACCCCATATAGACTAGAAGTTAACAGCAAATGCTCTTGAATGTAGGAGCTTTCCTCTTGTGTCCAATCTTTTCGCTTGATATTGCGATACATGAGCCCGTCAAATAAGTGCAAGGCTGGATAAGTCTCCGCTTCATTCTTGCTCAGATTTTCAATTCGCTGGTATTCTATTTCAGCCATCTGCGGACTGATTTTGTATAATGTTTCCAGCTCCTTGGCTGAAAATTGTAATAACTCTTCTATTATGATTTTGCTTTTGGGCGTCAACTGGGAGCGACCCAGCGAGCTCTGTTCTTCATTCATTTCTTTAGCAGTCGGAATTAAAATCTTCATATTTTCCCTTTCTCATCTTGGATTCAGAGTCCATTTTCCTGTTTTCCTTACTCATGATTATAGCAAATTTTGGACTAATTGGATTTATTATTGACTTTAATTTTCAAAAATGATATTATCTAGTTATCGAAACTAGATATTAGAAAGTTTGAAATTTGGAAACGAAAAATCTGTTCCCGAGATGGGATGAATTACCTGTTCTTGACCTGTATCTGGACCAAGTCCTGCTCTACGTCAACAAGGTCTGCAAGCCAGCTTTTACCGCATCTGACAAAGGCTTGACGGCATCCATGATCAATAACTATGTCAAGCATGCCTACCTTGAAAAACCTCTAAAGAAAAAATACAATCGCCAGCAAGTTGCCCGCTTGATTGCCATTACAAGCTTGAAAACTGTTTTTTCTATTCAAGATATTGCTGCGACTTTAGATATGCTCAACGCTGAGACCCAGTCTGAAGAGCTCTACAATGACTTTGTGGATTATATGAACGGACGGAAGCTTGAAGTGACTCCGATCATTGCCAGTGCTTGTCAGACTTTAAAACTTTACCAGCAAACCCTTGCCTTTATCCAAGTACCCGAAGAGGAGGTCGATAACGATGAACTACGCGCTTAAACTCAGTAAACAACTCTCTTTTGGAGAGGAAATTGCCAACGCTGTCACTCATGCCGTCGGAGCTGTTTTGATGCTGATTCTCCTGCCCATCTCTGCTATTTACAGTTATGAAGGGCATGGCCTCGTTTCTGCTGTTGGCACTTCTATCTTTGTCATTAGCCTTTTCCTCATGTTTCTTTCTTCTACCATTTACCACTCCATGTCCTACGGCTCTACCCACAAATACATCCTACGGATTATCGACCACTCCATGATCTATATCGCTATCGCGGGCAGCTATACGCCAGTCGTCCTTTCACTCATGAATGACTGGCGGGGCTATCTGATTATCGCGATTCAGTGGGGAACGACCATCTTTGGTATTCTCTACAAAATCTTTGCCAAAAAGGTCAATGAGAAATTTAGCCTGGCTCTCTATCTAATTATGGGTTGGCTGGTTATCTTTATCATCCCGCAAATTATCGGACAAACTGGACCAGTGTTTTGGGGACTCATGCTAGCAGGCGGTCTTTGCTACACAGTCGGTGCTGGTTTTTATGCCAAAAAGAAGCCCTACTTCCACATGATTTGGCACCTCTTCATCCTAGCCGCTTCTGCTCTCCAATACCTAGCAATTGTCTATTTCATGTAAAACTGCTTTGAAAAGCAGTTTTTTTCTATAGTATAAGGCAGCTCTTCAACCAAGCCTACAACAGGTCTGCACTAACCACCTCTCAAAAGTAGGAACTTTGAAATAATATAAATTTAAGCTTTCTCTGCTAAGATAAAGATAGAAAAGATGATCTCTGGCATTTAAATCTGCCAGTTATGGAAGGGAAATGAATGACTATTTTATCAAAAATCCGCCCATCACAGCCTCTGAAAGAGCTGAAATGGTTCGATATTCTTGTGATTACTCTGCTCATGTTTGGTCAGTTCATCTACAGATCAACCGAGCTTTACCTAGCTAACTTTGCACCAGCTTCTAGCGTAGGAGCGACCGAAACGGTCAGCAATACAGCTAGCGAAGGCGCAGCATTCTCAAGCAATTTCAATCTTCAGCTACTGATGCTGGTCTTGACCATTCTTTATCTATTGCTTCGGCGCTTTGATTTTAAGCAGCTTCCCATCCGCCTGACTTGGTCGGTTCTGCTCTGGACACCTCTTATTTTTGCCGCAGTAGGGTTCTTTGGCGACATTGTGACGACACTGAGTGGCGAGTATAATTACTTTGATTCAACCCTCTGGTCCTATATAGATTTACTGGAAATCTTACGGAAATTTGCTGAACTGACACCTATGGCCATCCTCTACGGACTTCTCAATGGTTTCTATGAGGAATTCTTCTTTCTGGGTCTTATGACCTCAGTCAAGGATAAGTATAAGTGGTGGGCACTGGCCTACTCTACCATCATTCGGATTTCTTTCCATACTTATCAAGGAATGCTCTGGGCCTTGGTTATCGGAGTGGTCTATGGTCTCTTCTACTATTTTCTTTACAAGTACAAGGTCAAGAACCTCCTGCCTTTCTTTCTCATGCACGCTCTGGCAGATATGTTTGGCTCCAGCTTGATGTATGTACTGATTAACTGGCGCTCCTAAAAGGATAAATCTCAGCTAACAAAAAACTGTAGAATAAATCGCAACTAAAAGAGAGTGGGACAGAAATCAGTAATTCGTTAGAATTCGATTTCGTCGTCCCACCTCCGCACAGTTGAGTAGGGATGAAAAAGCTGATGAAATCAGCGTAATAGAGCCCACTCAACCACTGCGTCTTGCTCGACAATCCAAAGACAATTGAGAGGCTAGGACTTTTGTCACAGCCTCTTTTTATTATTGTTATTTACGAATTGAAACTAGCAATTTCGCTATCAAGTTTTTTCATATAATAGCGATAGATCAGATAAGAAACAAGTCCACAAATCAAAATCAGCAGAACTGAAAGGAGATAGAGAACTGCGAGAGTCAGGAAGTATGAAATCGCATAGAGAACGCCAATCACGATCATCACTCCAATGGTAAAGGCTAGTGCCAATAGGGTCTTACCCATACTGTTATCTCGACTCATCAGCTCGTTGACATTGGACCAGTTGGTCACCAAATGCTTATAATCCCGATGATAGCCCCAAGCGCTCCAAGCTAGACTGGCCATAAACCAAACCAGTAGCATAACGAGAAACGTCACCAAATGAACATGGAAGATAAGACTAGTCACCAAAAGAAGAATCACTGGTAAAATGGACTGAATGGCAAAGAGATACCAAAATTTGAGACGAACGTATTTTCTTAGCTCAAAAGGTAAGACCTTCAGATAATCAAAATTTTCCCGCTCCAAGGATAAACCTATAGAGGTCAGATTATTCCCACCCGAATTGAGGGTAGCGATAAACATAGATAGGAAGCTAAGCGGAAGTAAAAATCGCGGAATCAAGAACGGGCTAACATCTAGATCTGCTTTGACTGCCCCCATGGCCATACTAAAAATGATAATGTAAGGAATCAGTGCTGACATGAAGAGAGCCTGCAAGATAACCGAACCTTCACTCAGCAATCGAATGTGGTAACGCCAGACGAACTTCTTGAAATTCTTGGCCTCATCCATATTGATATCGTGCACTCGCTCACGTTTGCCACTTGCTGCTCCTGTCATCAAGGCTGCTTCATAAAATTCTGGTATGACCTTGAACTTAACCACCAAGAAGAGCAGAACCCCTACGGCAAGCCAAGCTAGAATCCCTAAAATTGCAGACAAGCTAAGAGGATTGATGATAAAGTCGTAAAAGGCTACAACTGGCGGGAAATAAGGTGTGGCTATTGTATTGCTGGCGATACTACGACTGTTCATTTGATTGATAAAGATATAGAGTCCTACCGAACCAAGGGAAACCAGCCCCAGAATCACATTGGATAGAATAGTCTTATACTTTCTAAAGAAAGCTGTCTTGGTGATAAAATGCACCAAAATCAAAATGATAAAGGTTATAACAGAGCTTAAAATGACAATCGAAATCAAGGCCATAGGCAAGCCGACTAAGGGATTTCCGCCTTGAAGAGCTAGCACGATGAAATAGCTATACATGGGCAGAATCGCAATCAAGAGAGTCAGGACAACAGAGATGCTCTTTCCGACAATGATTTCTGATTCACTAAAGGCATAGGGCCGATAGGACTGCAAATCCTTGCTTTCATAAAAGACATTATAGAAAACCAGAAAGCCCTGCGACATGGAAAATACTGCAAATACGGAGACCATATTGGCAAAAAGACCCGGATTTCCTACCATGTGATTGAAGGCACTCATGATACCAAAGAAGAACAGGTAGACCAACCCCAAAATCAAGTACATTCGAATAGCCTGCAGGGAGACATTGACTTTTACCTCTGGATTTTTTTCCTGCTTCTTGCGGTATTGCTGCAACTGCGAAGCTTGGATAGCATAGAGAATATTGATATCAACTAATTTTTTAATCGCTTTAAGGCGCATCTGAACTCACCTCTTCTCTGCGGCCAGCCAGACCTAGATAGATGGTTTCGAGGGACTGGTCTGGATGCTGGGCTTTTAGGTCTTCAACCGTTCCGTAGAATATCAGCTCTCCTTTTTTGAGAATGGCAATCTTGTCGCATAGCTGCTCAGCCACTTCTAACACGTGGGTTGAAAACAGAACTGTATTTCCCTTGTTAGCATGCTCGCGCATCATCTGCTTGAGATCAAAAGCTGCCTGAGGATCCAAGCCTGTCAAAGGCTCATCCAAGACCCAGATATCTGGATCGGACAAAAGGGCACCAATGACAAAGACCTTCTGCCGCATACCGTGTGAAAACGACTCAATTACTTCATAACGATGGCTAGCAAAGTCAAAGATAGCCAGCAACTCACCCAAACGAGCCTCTACTTCTGCCGTGGTCATATCGTAGGAAGTCGCTACTAGCTCCCAAAATTCATTGGCTGTCAGACGCAAGAAAAGGTCAGGAGAATCAGCTACATAGCCGATTTTTTTCTTGATTTCTAGACGATTACTGGATAGCTCCTTGCCGTCCACAAAAATTTGTCCTTGTGTCGGATTAATGACGCTGACTAAGGATTTAATGGTCGTTGACTTACCCGCTCCATTGTGACCGATCAGACCGACAATCTCACCGCTTTCCAAGGTCAGATTCAGATGGTTAAGCGCTAGCTTGCCATCATAGTCTTTTGTAACATCTCTAAATTCAATCATGAGAAACTCCTTTACTATGTTTTAAGCTTATTATACTATCTTAAAAGTTATTTGTCTTAAAATGAGCGAAAAAGTTCGGATTTTGCTTTAAAACAAGGCAAAACCATCCTTTAAACCTTGAAAGATTGAGCATTCTCCAGCAAATAGAGCAAGAAATTGGGAATGGTTTCCAACATGTCCTGTTCATAGACACGCTCAGTCAGCTGATGCAAATCCTTGCCCCATGGACCGAGATTGATACCGGGGATATGATTGGCTACAATTTCTGGGAAATCCAGATGATAGAGATTCTCAGGTACAGGCATACTGGCAATCAGGTCTTGGTATTCAGCGGCAGGCTTCTCTAAGGCACAGTAACTAAGGTCACAGATTCCCATGAAGAATTCGTCCACTTGGAGCTGACAACCAGCTTCCTTGTCCAGAAAATCCCCATAAAGTTGAACGACCTTTTCAATCCTAATCGGACTGTCCGACAGACGACGACAATTCATGGATGGATAGTAAGGCGGCGCGATTGCTAGGACAACCAAAGCTTCCTTACGGTCGTAGAAATCTAACACCTTCTGGATATTTTGAATGCTGATTTCCTGATAGGAGGCACCCTCTTGCAGAGCCTGCTGCGCTTCTTCATAAATTTGCTGCAAAGTGGCTTTAAAACCGATTTTTTCTTGGCATTCTTGCAGTAATTCTTGATAGGTCAGCACGCGCGGTTTCGGTACAAGCTTGCTTTCTTGATAGACTTTCTGAAGCTGACAGTAGTTTTGATAAAAGTCCTCCACTGCTTCCTGACTGAGATTCTTTATGGCCGCTAGCAATTCACTTGGACTCTTTTCTAAATAAAGGACGCTGAAATAGCCTGCAGCACGCAGCACTGTTGATACATCGTAATTGTCCTTTAAATCACGCAGATAAGACCATGATGGCAGAGGCGAACGTTCTCCGTAGGCCATGTCGGATAAAGCCGGATTAAGATCAATTTTTTCAGCAACCTTGGCCAACAAGGATAGCGCATTGATCCCTTTTAGCGGCTCTTTCATATGCGACAGGATACCCTGAGTCACGACAACTGGCATCAGTTTACCAACTGTTCCTATATGAAGAACCTTTTCCTCCGCTGACTTGCTCTCAAAAGGCTCAGAATCCACAGCCAGAAGATAATGAAGGTGGAAACGCTCCTTTAATTCAGCAAGCAAGGCTGTTGCTGCCCGCATGCCTTGAGAATAGGACTCCTCATCTCCGACCGACAGATAGAGCAAATTGGCCTGACCAGACTGTGTCTGACTATATCTCTCCACTACTCCCAGCTGCAAGGCCAGAGCCGCCTTCATGTCGCAAGAGCCCCGACCGAACTTCCATTTGTCCGATGCAATATCCGCTAAAAGATCTGAATCTGAAGAAATGGAGGGCAGTTTTTCTTTGAGGGACTGATTATCAAAAGCCCAGTCTTTGAGACTGCCAAAGTCCTCAATATCCACTGTATCATGATGATGAAAAAGAATCACGGTGTCAGCCGTATCTCGCTTGACCAGAGCCCAGTTGATACTGCGTCCATAAAAATCATTTGGAATCTGATAGCAGCCAAACAGCTCAGGATGTTCCTGAAAATAAGGAATCTCCCCTATCCGCTCCTGAAGAAATGCTTCAATCTTCCGCTCAGAACTAGTATGGGTAAAACTTTCAATCGCCATACTTTGGTCAAAAATATCTTGAATATACTGTTTCATTCTTTCTACCTCTATATTGCTGGCACTTCTGACTTGCAAGCCAAGTCCAGCTGAAAGACGATAAGGCAAAAGCAGCCAATCTTTACCTAGTCAGGAATGTTTGGCTGCTTTTTTCTTGTAATGACTAACGACGAGAATATTTCTTAACGAGGCCAGACATGCCGAATGTGCTGACAAGAAGCACCAAGCCTAGATAGAACATTCCTTTTTCTGAATGGCTACCAGTTTTTGGCAAGGAAGCTAGAGCTTGTTGAACAGCTGCCTGCTCCACTTGAGACGCTTCTGGTTGACTAGCCAATTGCTGCACCTGAGGCACCACTTTCTGACTGCCTAATTGCTGCACATGGTCAGTCACGCCTTTCTCATCTTCTTTACGTCCAACCCTCGAATCAACTGACGGAGCTTCTTGTTGTGGCTCCTGTCTATCAAAGATATATTCTGGAACTTCTCTGATTTCTGGTGCAACTAGTTTTTCACCAAGAATTTCAGGTAAGTTGGCATATTCCGTATCAAGGGCACTTGCTACATAATCAGCTTTTTGAGAACGACTAGCTTCCACGGTTGGTACTAGCGCACTAATAGAATCCGTCTTGAAAGTCACCGCATATTGACGCTTAATCGTCAGGTCACTAGGGTCATAGGTATTGAAGACCAGAGCTAGTTTGTGGCCTTTTTTCACCGTGTAAAGATTCGGCTGCAAATACATGGTGTAATCATGGAATTGGCCGACTTTTGGCTTAATGCTCTTTTCTGAACTAGACGGTGTATAACCTGATTCTGGATTGGCTAAGTTTAGCCAGCCCTTAGCAATGACCTTGTATTTGGTTTTGGTTGTCGCAAAGTTTTTAACATCCAGATTGCTGAGATTGCTGCCCATCCAGAAGTCACCAGCCTTGCTGTCATCACTAGCAGCACCATTTCCAACAACATCAAACTCTTGGTCTGATACATCTACCAAGAGTGCATTGACTTGCAAGTTTTTGCCACTTCCCTTGGCTAAAGCTGCCTTGAAGTGAACTGGGATATGGCCTTTGATAGTCGTGTCTTCTTTGACTTCTGTCATAAAGGTCATGTTAGCCTTAGAAGATCCTTGACTGACTGCCTCATCTCGCTTACTAGTGTCAATCCCAGCAGCCGCATAGTCACTGGAGATGGTTTCTTCTAAGCGTTTGGACTTAGCTGTCAAAATCAAACGATTGGTGCTTTTCCAATTGTCATAGCTCGTCCATTTATTTGGATCGTAGTTATTTTGTGCCAAGACAGCAGGAAGCTTGCTAACATCGTTCTTGACATCGTAAAGATAATGAGAGAACCAAATATTGAGCAAGTCATAGAAATCTTGATTATTGGCCTTGATACCATACCCTCGAGAGATAGCTGCTGGATGGACATGGTCTCCTTGGTGGAGGTAGAGTTTTACGTTTTGTCCCGCTTTTTTCAAGACATCATACATGAGCTCAAATTGTTTGGTTTTGACATTGTCATCATTTAAGCCATGTACCAGCAGGGCGCTAGTCTTTATCTTTCCTGAATTCAGGGTATAATCGCGTTCTCGCCAAACTTGGCTATAATTGCGACCGTGAGCTTTTTGATCCTTATTTAGCTGATTGATATAGTCAGCATACTTGTTCCAGATTGAAGCCCAATCGTCTTGATCAAGCATCCGAGTAGAAACATAGAGTGATAGCCAAGACAGATCACTGTATGGCGGATTGCTGTAGGCTGTTCCTTGGCTATTGAAATAATCATACCAGCTAGCAATTCCTGCGGCTGGAACGATGGTTCTCAGGCCTTCCACACCCGTTGTTGCCACACCGAAAGTTGTCGTACCGGCCCAAGATAGGCCAGTCATGCCGACTTTGCCATTGGCCCAGTCAGCCTTGATTTCAATATTGCTGGTTCTGTCTGTGTAGGCCGTCCGTTCACCGTTGACCCATTCGACAATATTTTTAAAGGCTTCTACTTCCAAATCAGATCCAGTTGTATTGAAGCCTTCTGAACCCTTAGTACCCAGACCAGCGCTGGAAACAAAGGCATAGCCGCGCACTAGGAAGTAATCATACCAGTTCAAATTCTCGTAATCATAAATCCCTTCATAAGGGCTATAGTAGTACCAATCTGACGCTTTGGCCTTCTTCGCCGCATCAATACTACTCATGCTAGAAACCGGTTGGCGCTTAGCAGGCTTATTGTGCAAACTCTTCATATCATAGAAACCGTTTGTCGGCAGATTGAGACTTTCCAAGGTCACATAGTTTTCATCCAAAGTCCCTGCGACGTAAGGACGAGCTTCTAAAATTGTCGAAGCCTTAAAATCACCTTGGGCTACTGCTTTCGGAAGTTGTACGATAGCCTTGACAAGGTCACGTTTTCCGTCTCCATCCGTATCATGATCCGTCTCAACATAGACAGGAAAACGGACGATATCGCTTTTCTCATACGAATAGTCTTTATCTTCCTTAGCTCCACTGCTGTATGGGAAAATCGGCTGCGCCCGACCATTCAAAAAGAGCGGTGCTTTCTTTTCCGCACGATAGGCATCATGCAGGCGCTTGGCAACAGCATACATAGTCTGCAGATTGCTTCCCTGTACACGGGCTGTCAAATCAGCCTCTTTGTCAATCATTCCCATGCTCTTAGCTAGTTTCACCCTATCTTGGGCACTGGTACCTAACTGAGATTCATTGACAGCTGCCCATTTCAGTAGCTCATCGACTGCTTCCTGCAGGGTCAGTTCCTTATCAGCTAAAGCTGGATTTGAAAGACTCCCCGTATAAGCAGACAGGTCTTGGCCTTTGGCAGTAGCAGGCACAGCAGGAGACACCAAGCTAGCATCTTGAGCCCAAGCTAAAGGCGGAGACTCCAGTGACGAAGCAGCTGTTTCAGAGCTCGCAGCTGGTTTTTCAGCAGTGACCAACTCTCCTTCTTGCTTTTCTGGCCTTACAGAATCCGACGATTCCTTGCTTTCAACCTCTAAAACCGCTGGCTGCTGGACTGAAGAGACAGGCTCAGAAGGCTTTGCAACAGCTTCTGTATGAAGAATCTCCTTGCTTTCGACATTCGCCTGACTCGCCTCGTCGGCTTGAACAACCTGGCCTAATGTCAAAGGAGCAAATAGCAAGACTGATAAGAGTAACCTCATTAGTCCTTTCTTTTTCATAAAAAACCCCTTTCCTTTTTTAAGTCTATTACCTGTCCATTATACTATGTAAGCGTTTTAATTTCAATACTACTTTTAGCTCATCATCAAAAAATATAAAATTAACTTGTATAAACGTTTGTGTCATCATTCTTCTTTTGGTAAAATAGACCCATCCCAAGAATCTGAGGTATCTCGTATGGAAAATCAAACATTGATGCAATATTTTGAATGGTACTTACCAAATGATGGACAACATTGGAATCGCTTGGCGGAGGATGCTCCTCATCTAGCATCAAAGGGCATTCGCAAAATTTGGATGCCACCAGCTTTTAAGGCAACGAGCTCCAATGATGTCGGCTACGGAGTTTATGATCTCTTCGACCTAGGCGAGTTTGACCAAAAAGGAACTGTCCGCACCAAATATGGTTTTAAGGAAGACTACCTAAATGCTATCCAAACTCTCAAAGCCAATGGTATTGAACCCATGGCTGATGTAGTCCTCAATCACAAGGCAGCTGCAGACTACAAAGAGCGATTTACCGTCGTTGAAGTAGATCCTAACGACCGAACTAAGGTCTTGTCAGAACCTTTCGAAATCAAAGGCTGGACTAAGTTTGTCTTCCCAGGCCGCAATAAAACCTACAATGACTTTGAATGGCATTGGTACCACTTTACCGGTACGGACTATGATGCCAAAAACAACAAGTCCGGTATTTATCTCATCCAAGGAGACAATAAAGGCTGGGCAGATGATGAGCTGGTGGACAATGAAAACGGAAACTATGACTATCTCATGTATGCCGATATTGACTTCAAGCATCCAGAAGTCATCCAAAATCTCTACGACTGGGCCTACTGGTTTATCGAAACAACTGGCGTTCAAGGATTTCGTTTGGATGCTATCAAGCACATTGACTCCTTCTTTATGGGGAATTTTATCCGCGACATAACTGCAAAATACGGTGAGGATTTCTATGTCTTTGGAGAATTTTGGAATGCTGATGAGAAGGCTAATAACGACTATCTAGAAAGCATTGACTATCGCTTTGACCTTGTCGATGTCAAGCTCCACCAAAATTTCTTTGACGCCAGCCGAGCCGGAGCAGACTTTGACCTACGGACGATTTTTGACCACACTTTAGCAAAAAATCATCCTGAGTCAGCTGTGACCTTCGTGGACAATCACGACACCCAGCGAGGACAAGCTCTGGAATCCACTGTCGAAGAATGGTTCAAGCCAGCAGCCTATGCTCTCATCCTGCTACGAGAGGAGGGACTGCCTTGCGTCTTTTATGGTGACTACTATGGTATTAGTGGGGAATTTGCCCAAGAGAGCTTCCAAGAAGTGCTGGACAAGCTCTTGGATGTCCGCCTCAATCTAGCTTACGGCGAACAGACTGACTACTTTGACGATGCCAACTGTATCGGCTGGACTCGCCAAGGCAAGGACGGTGGTCAGCCAATTGCTGTTGTTGTCAGCAATGATCAAGCTAGCAGCAAACGGATGCTGGTCGGTTCAGAATGGGCTGGTAAAGAATTCAGCGATTCTCTGGGCAAGAGCTCTCAAATCGTGACGATTAACGAAGAAGGCTGGGGAGAATTTCCAGTGGAGGAAAAGTCAGTCAGTGTCTGGTCTGTCAAATAATCTGTATATTCAAAAACGAGAGGGAATCTTTCCTTCTCGTTTTTCTAGTATTTCAAGCTCCTATAAAACTTGCTATTTTAGGAACTCCTTTATTTTTTCAGACAACTCATCACTGGCATAATCATGCACATAGTGAGGGTAGTCCAGTAGAATCAGCTCTGTCTGTGGATGCTGCGCTGCAAAATCCTTCTGGAAACTCTGCCACTCTTCCTGACTGTAGCCAGTCCCTTGGCCATTTGAAGAAAAGAGCAAGATCGGTAGTTCAGGAAGCTTTTCTCTAGAAACTGCCTCAGCATTTTGCTTGACCTGAATGACCTCTTCATATACAGCATTTGACAATGGACGACGATAGAAAAGGGCCTTGTATACCTGCTTTTCTTTTGCTGTCAAATCACCAACCGCAAGAGCGGGAACTTGCTTGTCAATATCATAAAATACCCGACTTAATCCTAAATTAACAGCCATTTGTAAGCCTTTATAAGCCAAGGGATAGAGGCTCAAATCAGTGTAAGAACTTGGCAAGGCCATATCCAGTCCGATAATGCCTTGGACTTCTTCAGGATATGTTGCAACCCAATGAAGCGCTTCTAGTCCGGCCATAGAGTGTGCTACCAAAGTATATGGGCCTATGATTTCAGCCTTTTGTAAAGCCTGCCTCGTCTGGGCAAGTACCGTGTCAATGTCTCTGCTATCTCCTTGGCTGTCATCACTGAAGCCATAGCCTAAGCGTTCGACCACAACGACCCGATAATCTTTTTCCAATTTTGAATAAAGGGTCTTAAAGTCAAGAATAGGGGACGTTGTGCCACCGCCCGCCAAAAAGACCAGCGTCTGCTCTCCCTGACCAGTTACATAGACATTCATATTCTTGCCGTCTACTTGAACCAGACGACCTGCTGGTTTATCAAGGAATTTCTGCTCTTTAGTCAGGCAGATTTGATGATAAGTAAATATTAAGACCAGAGCACTTATGATTGAAAAAAGCAAACACAGAAAGAATTTCTTAAAATACCTGAACATCATAACTTTCCAAATATCTTTAAGCATCTACGAAAATTTAACCAATTGAACAAGAACAGCCATTCTGATTTCCCATAGGATACTCAAATTTCTGCCTTTTATTCAAGGCTAGATGCCCTACTATTACTTCACCAAGCCACTTCTTAGATAAGCATCCACCATGCGCTCTGTCGCTACGACTGAATCAATATGCGTACGCTCATAAGAGTGGCTGGATTCGATGCCAGCGCCTAGCAGGGCATGCTTGACTTCTGCTCCTGCGCTCATGGCCGCAGAGGCATCTGACCCGTAAAATAGATAGATATCCAGTTTGTAAGGAATGTCCTGCTCCTTGGCCAAATTTACCAAATGCTGGCGGAAGCCATAGTGATAAGGTCCTGAAGCATCCTTGACACAGATGGAAACCGTATACTCATCTGTCTGCTGTTCGTCACCCATAGCCCCCATATCAACCGCCAAATAC
This sequence comes from uncultured Streptococcus sp., assembly GCA_963547765.1. GTDB lineage: Bacteria > Bacillota > Bacilli > Lactobacillales > Streptococcaceae > Streptococcus. The sequence continues at coordinate 33,026 of CAUUSJ010000014.1, forward strand.
TCTACCGCTTGAGCCGGCAGACTGGAATTAGCCCCATGACCAACTTCTTCAAAGACACTGAAAGCAAAATGAGTCGTCACCGGAAGCTGAATATTTTCTTCTTTATAAACTCGCAAAAGATTGAGCAAAATAGCTGCGCTGACCTTGTCATCCAGAAAGCGAGACTTGATAAAGCCTGACTCGGTAACTGTGGTACGAGGATCAAAGGAAATAAAATCACCGACTTCGATTCCTAAATCTCGTGTTTCTTTCTCATTCGTCACCTTTTCATCCAAACGGACTTCCATATTGTCCTGAGTACGTTCAACCGTCCCAGCATCCTTATAGACATGGCAAGATGTCTGATGAACTAAGATAGTCCCACTGATAGTCTTGCCACTGCTAGCTACATGGACCAGACAGTTTTCGCCTTCAATCATGTTCCAAGGGAAACCGCCAATCCGATCCAGCTTGAGACGACCATTTGGCTTAACCGCACGCACAATTGCTCCCAGAGTATCCACATGGGCCGTCACTACCCGATGTTGAGCATCATTTTCTCCCTTAACCACGACATGAACGCCGCCTTTATTGGTCCGAACAGGCTCATAGCCCAAGCCTTCTAGTGTCTTCACCAGATAGTCCGCCACCTCAGCTGTAAAGCCTGTTGGAGAAGGGATAGCCGTTAATTCTTGTAAATATTGAACAGTTTGATTCATCATAACTCCTTTGATCATTTATACTGTCAATTATAGCATAAATCCGCTGTCAGATATCGTCCTGACTGGCTCTTTTCTCCTGATTTTAGGTTGTTTTAGCAAAGTCTTCGATAAAATTGGAAAATCTATACAAAAATCCTCTTCTCCAAGCATGTATCAATCTTAGAGAAGAGGATTGCTTTATTTCATTCTAAAATAGGGAGAAGACTACTACTGCAAGGACGGCACCAATGATTGGTCCGACAACCGGAATCCAAGCATAGCTCCAATCACCAGCACCTTTGTTGGGAATAGGAAGGAGACTGTGCATGATGCGAGGTCCTAAGTCACGAGCCGGGTTGAGAGCAGAGCCAGTTGTTCCACCAAGTGATAGACCAATTCCGACAATCAATGTTCCGACTGCAAAAGTGCCAATGCCTGCTTGCAGCTTATAAAGTCCAAGAGCGAAGATAGTCAGCACAAGAACAAAGGTTCCAAGGATTTCGCTAATCAGGTTAGAGAAGGTATCTTTGATAGCTGGGCCTGTGCTGAATGTACCCA
>CAUUSJ010000015.1:0-33380 GCA_963547765.1 uncultured Streptococcus sp.
CGTTGAAGTCCGCCGTATCCATGTGGGAAATAAAGCCAATCTTGCGGGTAAAGCTTGGGTCGTTGGCAGGCAGAGTTCCAATCGCAAAGCCGTTGGGCAGGTAGTAGACATTTTCTAAGCCGACCCGCTTCATCTCAGGAATGAGGACATTGTTAGCAAAGTCCACCTGACTCTGGGTGCTAGGTGTAGTAGTAGAAGTCTCGTCTGAGCGTGTGTTGACCTTGACATAGGTCAGGAAACGCTCTAAAAGATTAGGATATTTCATAAAAGCTCCTTGTTTTTATAGATTAAGTCTATTTTAGCACAATCTTGAACAAAAGACACCCGTAAGTCACCATTTCTCTAGTTGAAAGGTCTTGGAAGATGAGCGCAATGGAAATAGGTGAAAATAAGCCTTATAAACTTGAAGAATAGGATTTTTTGCGAGACTATGAATATAAAATGATTGAGAAAATACAGTGGCAAATATGCTAGAGGCGCATGTTAAAGGAAATTTTGTGTTATAATAAAAAGTAGAAAATCAATATAGTAAATAAGAGGTAGTGCCATGATTTATGAATTTTGTGCTGAGAATGTCACCTTGCTAGACAAGGCTTTAGAGGCTGGAGCGAAGCGGGTTGAGCTGTGTGATAATCTAACAGTTGGTGGAACAACGCCGAGCTACGGTGTCATCGAGGCTGCAGTACGAATGGTTGAGCCTTATGATGCGACTGTGATGACCATGATTCGTCCTCGTGGTGGAAATTTTGTCTATTCAGATATGGAAATCGAGATAATGCTTTCGGACATTCAGAAGGCACGTGAGGCAGGGAGTCATGGCCTCGTTTTTGGTGTCTTAAAGGAAAATAATGAGATTGATTATCCTAAGATGGAGCGGCTGCTTGAGGCGGCTCAGGGGCTGGATGTGGTCTTCCATATGGCTTTTGACGCTATTCCTGCTGAATATCAGTTCGGAGAGCTAGACTGGCTGGTTGAACACGGTGTTAAGCGGATTTTGACTCATGGTGGGCCAGCGTCAGAGTCCATTCTAGAGCATTTGGCTTGGCTGGATGAGTTGATTGAGCATGCGGCAGGGCGGATAGAGATTTTACCTGGTGGTGGGATTAATCTAGACAATCGTGACGAGATTGTTGACGCTCTAGGTGTTGATCAATTGCATGGCACCAAAGTAGTATTTTAGCAGGAAAACCCATGCTGGATTTATTTGAAAAATACAGGCTGAAGGAAGAAAGTTTGCTGGATTATGGCTTTGTCAGGTCTGGTGCAGGATACAGTTATTCGACTGAGATCATGGCTGGTGACTTCCAGATGGATGTACTGATTTCCGATGGAAAGCTGGATTTTCAGGTGCTTGACTTAGATACAGGTGATGAGTACCGGCAGGTCAAGATAGAAAGTATGGCTGGAGAATTTGTCGGACAAGTCAGGGCGGCCTGTCAGGAGGTTTTGCTGGATATTCGGCAGCATTGCTTTGAGGAAGTAGGCTTTCTTTATGAGCAAAGTCAGCGACTGAGTAGCTATGTGGCGACTACTTATCAGGGGCAGTTGGAGTATCTCTGGGAGAATTCTTCTCGTAAAAGCGCTAATAGAGCCGCTGTTTTTCGCCATCAGGATAGCAAGAAATGGTACGGAGCTTTTTTGACGACCGATTGGTCTAAGTTTGAAAAGGAGCGCAGTGGTGCAATCGAGGTTCTCAATGTCAAGAGTGACCGAGTTGCAGAGCTTATTCAGCAAAAGGGAATTTATCCCGCCTTTCATATGAATAAAAAATACTGGCTCAGCCTGCCCTTGGATGGAACTTTGCCCGACCAGCAACTTTTTGATTTGCTGGATACCAGCTTTGCCTTGACTAAGAAAAAGCGAGCATAGTTTGCCTGAGTTTCATTTTTGTCTGAAATAGCGTATAATAGAGATAGTGAGAAACGGACAGTCGGATTAAGGGCTGTCCGTCCTTTGTTTGGAATGAGGAAACGGAATGAATCTTATCAGAAAACTGGACTGGTTTTTTAAACTGGAGAAACGGCGCTATATGATCGGCATTTTGGCCTTGTCTTTGGTCAGTGTTTTTAATCTGATTCCGCCACGGGTCATTGGGCAGGTCATAGATAGAATTGCTAGGCAGAGTCTGACTGCTGGAGAACTTGCTTATAATCTTCTCCTTTTGATTTTGTCCGCTTTTATTATGTATGGTTTGCGGTATGTCTGGCGGCTCTATATCTTTGGTACAGCAAATAATTTGGGGCGCATCTTACGCTTTCGGCTTTTTGAGCATTTTACGCGGATGTCGCCAAGTTTTTATCAAAAATATCGAACGGGTGACCTTATGGCTCATGCGACCAATGATATCAATGCGGTAGTCAGCGTGGCTGGCGGTGGTGTTATGTCAGCGGTAGATGCTTCTATTACAGCTTTGGTGACCTTCATCACCATGTTTCTGGTCCTGGACTGGCGGCTGACCCTGATTGCTATTCTTCCTCTGCCCTTTCTGTCTTGGGGGACCAGCTTGATTGGTCGGAAGAATCACGAGAGCTTTAAAGCGGCTCAGGAGGCTTTTTCAGATCTCAACAATAAAGTTCAGGAAAGCGTGGCGGGAATTAAAGTGACCAAGTCTTTCGGCTATCAGAATGCGGAGACTCAGTCCTTTGCAGCTATCAACCAAGAAGTCTACCAAAAGAACATCTTGGCTGCCAAGTACAATTCCCTGTTTGACCCGATGGTGCTGATTTTTGTCGGCTTATCCTATGTTCTGACTTTGATTTTCGGAGGAATGTTTATCTCTCAGGGTCAATTTACAGTCGGTGAACTGGTTACCTTTATGACTTATCTGGATATGCTGGTTTGGCCGCTGCAGGCGATGGGCTACCTAGTGAATATCAGCCAGAGGGGAGCCGTTTCCTATGAACGGATTGAGAACTTGCTGGCTGAAGAGTCGGATGTAGAGGAAGCCCAGCAGCCACTTGCCAGCATTCAAAATGGCCGACTGGATTATGAGATAGATTACTTTGCTTATGAAAATGAAGTCACTTTGAAGGATATTCACTTTACATTAGAAAAAGGACAGACCTTTGGGATTGTAGGGCCGACTGGATCTGGGAAGACCACCTTGCTGCGTCTCTTGCTGCGGGAGCAGGATATTCAAGAAGGAGCAATTTATCTGAATGGCCACGATATCCGAGAGTATGCTCTTAAGGATCTGCGTGGTCTGATTGGTTATGTGCCCCAGGATCAGATACTCTTTGCCCTGTCCATTCGGGACAATATCCGCTTCGCCAATCCAGATCTGTCAGAAGAGCAGGTTATCCGAGCAGCCCAGCTGTGTGGTGTTTATGAAGATATTAAGGCTATGCCGGATGGTTTGGATACGATGCTTGGTGAGCGAGGCGTCTCGCTTTCTGGTGGTCAAAAGCAGCGTTTGGCTATGTGCAGAGCCCTCATCACCAATCCAGAAATTTTGATTTTGGATGATTCCTTGTCAGCAGTAGATGCCAAGACCGAACATGTGATTTTAGAAAATCTAAAGCAGGAACGAGCTGGCAAGACAACCATTATCACTGCTCATCGTCTGTCTGCCATTGTCCATGCGGATTTGATTCTAGTGCTGGAGAATGGCCGTATTAAGGAACGAGGTAGCCACCAAGAACTGCTGGCAGCAGAGGGTTGGTATGCTCAAACCTATCAAAATCAACAATTATATGAACGCTTTGAGGAGGAGTCTGCAAAATGACCAAACAATCAACTTTTAGACGCCTCCTAGGTTATATGTGGCGCTACAAATGGATTAGCCTGCTGGCTCTAGCCTTTATTTTCGCAACGACTCTAGTGACAACTGCCTTACCGCTTTTAGCTCGTTTTTATATTGACCAGTTTGTCATCCGAGAGGCAGCTCAAAGTGGTCTCTATCTGCTGGGGATTTACTACGGTCTCTTTCTTTTGAGGGTGCTCCTTACTTTTCTGGGGCAGTATGCCTTTGCACGAGTGGCTTATAGCATTGTCCGTGATCTTCGGCAGGAAACTTTTGCGAATATGCAGCAATTACGCATGGCTTACTTTGACCAGACTGCAGCAGGGTCTATCGTTTCTCGCTTGACCAATGATACACAGTCAGTGGCTGATATGTTTAGCAGTATTTTTTCGAATTTCCTTAGCTCCATGCTTATCTTGGTAGTGACAATTGCAACTATGCTGGCTCTGAATTGGCGGCTGACACTGCTGATTGTCCTCTTTTTGCCCATCATGCTTGGCTCGATTATCTTGTATCAGCGGCTGTCCAATCACCTGCTCAAGCAAGTTCGAGCTAAACTAAGCGACCTCAATGTCAAACTTTCTGAGAGTATTGAAGGGATGCGGATCATCCAAGCTTTTAGTCAGGAAAAGCGGCTAATCGAAGAATTTGAAGCAATCAATGGAGAGCATTTGGACTTTAGTAATCGCTATCTGAATGTGAACAGTCTCTTTCTGCGCCCAGCTATGTCCTTGCTGAAAATCTTGGCTTATGCCCTTATTCTGACTTATTTTGGCTTGAGTTGGCAAGTAGCTGGAGTGACTGCTGGTGTCATGTATGCTTTTATCCAGTATGTCAATCAGCTTTTCAATCCCTTGATTGATGTCATGCAAAATTACTCTGTTCTTCAGACATCGATGGTGGCTGCGGAGCGCGTTTTTGAACTCATGGATCGTCGAGACTTTGAGCCTGAACAAGCAGAAGAAGGACCTGAGATTCAGGCAGGAAATATTGACTTTCAGCACGTGAGCTTTTCCTATGACGGAAAGAGGGAGATTCTAAAGGATATTTCTTTTAGCGTCAAGCAAGGTGAGACGATTGCCTTTGTCGGATCAACGGGTTCGGGAAAATCTTCTATTATCAATCTTTTCCTGCGCTTTTATGAATTTGAAAAAGGTAGGATTCTTATCGATGGCAGAGACATCAGAGACTATAGTCAAGCAGAGTTACGCCGCAATATCGGTCTTGTCTTGCAGGATCCCTTTCTCTACCACGGCACCATTGCCTCCAATATCCGCATGTATCAGGAAAGTCTGTCACAAGCAGAGGTCGAAGAAGCAGCTCGCTTTGTTGATGCCCATGACTTTATCAGCCAACTGCCTCAGGGATATGATAATCCGGTTACTGAACGCGGGTCCACCTTCTCTAGTGGCCAACGACAGCTTTTGGCCTTTGCCAGAACCATCGCAACCAAGCCTAAAATCATGATTTTGGACGAAGCTACTGCCAATATTGATTCGGAAACTGAGGAGTTGATCCAGCATTCCCTCCGGAAAATGCGGCAGGGGCGAACCACTATTGCCATCGCCCATCGGCTGTCCACGATTCAGGATGCTAATTGCATCTACGTTTTAGATAAAGGGCGCATTATTGAGTCTGGTAGCCACGAAGAGCTTCTAGCACAAAATGGGAACTATAAGAAAATGTATCAGCTGCAGGCAGGGATGATGGATGCCTGATAAACAAGGAGAAATTCAAAAAAGTTGTAGGACAATAAGCCTACAACTTTTTTAGATAGTCTTTCAATTTTTCCAGATTTTCTTTTAAACCATCAAACCGTAGCTTAGCATAGTGGTAGGGGCAGGTCTGAATGTAGCTATTTTCAAAAAAGTCCAGCGGCAGCTTGCTATGCTTGAGGGAGCTGACTGAGGAGAGGGATTGGAGGTCAAAAATCACGCCATCGGTTGTCAATTGGTGGGGCAGAGGGAAATGAATAGAGTCCAAGAGCTTTTGTGCCGCATTTTTTTCAATTTCCAGTTGGTTCAATAATGCCAGACGATTCTTTTCAAACATCAGATTGTCAATATAGAGGGAAAGAGCCTTTTGCATGATGAGGTTGCTATCGTAGTCAACCGCTTTTTTATAGGATAGAAAGGTTTCTCGGATCTGAGGTGGCAGAGCCAAAGCAGTGATGCGCAGGGCGGGAAAAAGGCTGGTGGAAAAAGACTTGATATAGAGAACATGCTGGCTGTCATCTAGATAGTAAAACGGCAGTTCTCGCTTACTATCAAAGTCGGCCAGATAGTCGTCTTCAACGATATAGATATCATAACGCTCAGCGAGGGCAAGGATTTCTTCCTTTTCCTGACGGCTGTAGGAATGTCCTAGTGGATAGTGGAAACGGGGAATCGTATAGAAAAACTTGATTTGCCTTGTTTGAAAAATCCGCTCTAATTCTTTCAGGTCAATCCCAGTCGGTTTACGCTCAATAGTCTCATAAGGCAGTTTCTGATTTAGCAGTAAGTCGTTGATCCGATGATAGGTAGGCTGCTCAACCAGAATGGTCTCTTTGTTATTGGGGAAGTCAATCTGAGAGAGAATGTAGAGGGCTTGTTGGGTACCGGAAGTCAGAATCAGATTATCTGCAGAAGTGTAGACTACGGAGTCCAAGAGTAAGCGCTGGACTGACTGTCGCAGCTCCTCCAGTCCTTCTTGCTGGGAGTAGTAATTAAAAAGATAGTTTTCTCGACCGATCAGCGTTTCATTGACACAAAGGCGGAAGTCTTCATAGGCTTGATGGCGGTCGTCTGTCACAGCCAGCTCAATATCTTCCTTTTTGTTTTGGTCATTTTCCAAGACATAGTAGCCACTCTTAGGTACAGCATAGATGTACTTCTGATAACGAAGCTCAATCAGAGCCTTCTGGGCAGTATCCTTGCTGCAACGGTAGCGGTCTGCCAGCTTGCGGACGGAGGGAATCTTTTGCCCTGTAGTTAGCCTTCCCTTGTCAATTTCCCTAATAATTTTATCCATGATAACTTGGTATTTTGTTTTTGCTGCCATTCTGTCCCCCTACAGATTTCTTTCTCTTATTTTACCTTATTTCTAGGAAGCTGACAAAGTTTCTTGTTCATTCAAAATATAAAAACCAGCCTTGAATTTCCTTCAAAACTGGCTCAATCTAGAATATTTGCCTCGTGCTTATTCTTGCAGAAAGCCCAGTGTATCTAAGGCTTCCTCGATATAGTCTAAGTCCTGCTGAGAATCCGCTTCGATTAGATGGTAGTGAACTCCATTTGTTAGCTCGGATAAAGCACGAAAATCGCTCTCTGAGACTTGCTCTAAAAATTGCTGCACATCGCGACGGCAGGTCAATTTCAAATAGGTCTGGATTTCCCCATAGACAGGATGCTCAATCATGATATTTTGCACCCGTCCGCCATTATCAACGATAGCCAAAAGTTCGGCTTCGATATCGTCTGCCTTGTGTTTGAGTTTAAAGAGCCTATGAAAATGAGCGGGTTCATTGCTTTCTTTATAGAGATAGCCCCTATTAGTACTGATAATCGGAGCACCATCGGCCCGCAGCAGAGCAATATCCTGAACGATAATCTGACGAGTGACATGAAATTGTTCCGCCAAAAATTGTCCGTTTAAAGGTTGCCGAGCTTCTTTTAAAAGCTCTAATACATCATTTCTTCGTTTTTTTGTCATAACTTCATTGTAAATCAAATCTCTAGAAGATTCAAGGTTTAGCGAATCTTTTTCAGAGCCTGATAGACAAATTTGGCAATGACAAAGTCTACCATGCTGTGTACAATTGTACCAAATCCAACTAAACCGAAGAGGATATAGAAGGCATTAGCCGGATAGGCTGTTGTCGTATAAAAGAGAATGCAGACCACTACCTCACCAAAGGCATGAATCAGGGCCAGCACAAAATTAAAGATCCAAGTCTTTTTCTGACTGTCCAGTGTTTCAGGATGCTTTTGCAGATAAAGAGCGCCGATAATCCCGAAGAGCAGGTGAGACAGGGCTCTCAGGGTGATGATGAAAGGAAGGCCGGACATGAAAAATCCGATGGTAGAGCCGAGAACGACAATCACTGTCATGAGTGGTGAGATGAACATGGCCAGAAAGATTGCAACGTGGCTGGCTAGAGTGAAGGAAGCAGGCGGAATGACAATCTTAATCGGCATGACCAGCGGGATAACGATGGCTAGAGCAGTCAAGAAAGCGGTCAGTGTCATAAACTGATTTTTGGATGTTGGTTTCATAATAAACTCCTTTTAATTACTGTATATACACTAGAATAGTACATTGTTTTGTCACAAAAGTCAAGAAAGATTTTTGAAAACAAGTGATTTTCTTTGTCCATTTGTCAAATAAGATAAAATATCGTATAATAAGACGGTAAAATATGGCTGTCATTCGATTCTTATTTTTTTCTGAATGTCTGCCCACTTATAAGGAGAAATGAATTAATGAATAATTTACCAAATTGCCCAAAATGTAACTCAGAATACGTTTATGAAGATGGTGTCCTCTTGGTTTGTCCAGAATGTGCTTATGAATGGGATCCTGCAGAAGTTGCAGCAGGAGAAGCTGGTCCAGTGGCTATTGATGCAAACGGAAACCAGTTGGCCGATGGGGATACAGTTACCTTAATCAAGGACTTGAAAGTCAAAGGTGCTCCTAAGGATCTCAAACAAGGAACGCGTGTGAAAAACATTCGCATCGTCGAAGGAGACCACAATATTGACTGTAAGATTGATGGATTTGGTGCTATGAAGCTCAAGTCAGAATTTGTAAAGAAAATCTGAGAAGCGCTATGAATAAAAAAGTAATACTTGCTTATCGCCTTCTTCTTCTGGTTTTGGCTTTTGTCGGAGTCTATCTGGAAATTGCTAAACTTGGCGTGGGAATGCTGATGTACTACACGGTCTTGTCTAATCTTCTGGTTCTATTATTCACCGCCTATCTCATTTTCAGAATGTGGACGGACAATAACTGGGAGAGTTCCAAGCTGTTGCGCGTGAAGGGCGGTGTGACCATGTGTATCATGATTACCTGCGTAGTCTATCACTTGCTCCTAGCTCCGATTGCGACCGATTTTTATCGTTTGGAAAATTTCCTTTGCCATTATATTGTGCCACTCATGTTTTTCTTTGATACTCTTGTGTTTGATAAAACTCGGCAGTATCGTTGGTTTGATCCCATTTCTTGGACAAGTGTTCCGCTGATTTACATGATTTTTGCCCTTATTAACGGTTTTTTCTTGAAAATTGATATTCCGAATGCCAAGGATAAACCCTTTCCCTACTTTTTCCTGAATGTCTATAAGCACGGTTGGCCTTATGTTATCAAGATGTGCTTGATTATCTTTGTGGCTTATCTGGTCTTTGGTTATATTTTTTACGGAATCAAATCTATCTCATTTTCAAAGAAGAAAGCTTAGAGTATTATAGTAGAAAATAGAAAACAGATGTTCTCTGTTTTTTATTTTGTTGAAATGGATTAGCAATTTATCGTGAAAAAAGTTCATTTTTTTCTTGAAATGGAATTGAAATTGTGGTATAGTTATAAACAATTAAATAGTCCTTTAATTCTATCCAGAGAGATAGGCAAGGAGCAAAGTAAAAATGATAGGTGGAGTGTGACAAGTGCGTCTTGTTTCAGCCTATCTCTATTTTCTGAGGTCTCCTTGCAAAAGGAGGCTTTTTTAATGTTTTTAGGAGGTTTAGATGAAGACAAAGGAAGTTGTCGATGAGATCACCATGAATCGTGCCATCACGCGAATCACCTATGAAATCATCGAGCGCAACAAGGATTTAAGCCAAATCGTTTTGGCAGGCATTAAGACCAGAGGGGTTTTCATTGCCAAGCGGATCCAGCAACGACTGGCTCAGCTAGAGAAAATAGAGATTCCAGTTTGCGAAGTGGATACAAAGCCCTTCCGAGACGATATCAAGGTCAAGGAAGACACGACAGTGATTCCAGTTGATATTACTGATCGTGAAGTGATTATCGTTGACGATGTGCTTTATACAGGTCGGACTATCCGCGCAGCCATTGATAATCTTGTCAGCAATGGGCGGCCATCACGTGTCAGCCTCGCTGTTCTAGTGGACCGCGGGCACCGTGAGTTGCCGATTCGGGCAGACTATGTTGGTAAAAATATTCCAACGAGCCACCTTGAAGAGATTATTGTTGAAATGACTGAAAAAGATGGTCAGGACCGAGTTCTGATCGTAGAGGAGGAGACAAGATGAGTCAAGAAATTAAATACGATGTCCATGATATGCCAAAACCTGGCTTGCTCTTAGGACTTTCATTCCAGCATTTATTCGCCATGTTTGGGGCGACGGTGTTGGTTCCGATTCTGGTGGGAATTGACCCAGCGGTAGCCCTGTTTTCAAGTGGTTTGGGAACGCTGGCTCACTTGACAGTGACCAAGTACAAAATCCCTGCTTATATGGGCTCCAGCTTTGCTTATATCGCTGCCATGCAAATCTTAATGAAGACAGATGGGATTGCTGCGGTTGCGCAAGGTGCTATCACGGGTGGTCTGGTCTATTTTATCGTGGCCCTCATCGTGAAATTTGCAGGAAACGCCTGGATTGATAAGATTTTGCCGCCAGTAGTGGTAGGGCCTATCATCATGGTGATTGGTCTGAGTCTGGCGGGCACAGCCGTTAGCGATGTGATGTATAAGACCGTTGGAGACCAGAAGGTCTACGACATCACCTACTTTGCTATCGGGATGGTAACCCTCCTCTGTGTCATTCTCTTTAACATCTACGGTAAGAAAATCGTTGGTATTATTCCGGTACTGCTGGGCTTGATTGTTGGCTATATCTTCGCTCTGATTGTCGGAGCGGTGACAGGTCAGGAGATTATCTCTTTTGCCAACGTGACAAAAGCTTCTTGGTTCCACGTTCCGCCAATGAATCTTCCGTTTATAGATTATGATTTTAAATTGTATCCAAGTGCAATCCTAACAATGGCGCCGATCGCCTTTGTAACGATGACAGAGCACTTTGGGCATGTTATGGTTCTGAATAGCTTGACAGGCAAAGATTTCTTTAAAGAGCCTGGTTTGGATAAGACTTTAGCTGGAGATGGTCTGGCTCAGGTTATCGCGGGTATCTTTGGTGCTCCGCCAGTGACCAGCTACGGCGAAAATATCGGGGTGATGGCACTCAATAAAATCTACAGTGTTTATGTAATTGCTGGTGCTGCTGTATTGGCGATTATCATGAGTTTTGTTGGGAAAGTATCCGCCCTGCTCCAATCAATTCCAAGTCCAGTTTTGGGAGGTATTTCCATCGCCCTCTTCGGGGTAATTGCTTCTAGCGGTTTGAAAATTCTGATTGAATCCCAAACCAATTTTGACAACAAAAAGAACCTGCTGATTGCCAGTGTCGTTCTGGTATCTGGTATCGGTGGTCTGACCTTGCAACTATCAGGTCTGCAAGTTTCAGGAGTTGCCTTGTCAACTGTTCTCGGAATTGCCCTCTACCTCATCCTGCCAGAACCTAAAAATTAGGCTGACGAGATTGCTACATTTGTCCAAAGTTTTTAATAAAAAAGGAGTATAACATCATGTCATCAAATCAAATCGCACTTAAAAATCTTGTATCTATGGAACACCTTACGAACGAAGAAGTAATGGCTTTGATCAAGCGCGGGATTGAATTTAAAAACGGCGCAAAGGTTCATTATGATGAGCAGCATATCGTTGCAAATCTCTTCTTTGAATCTTCAACTCGGACTCACAAGGCTTTTGAAGTAGCAGAATTAAAACTTGGATGCGACCTGCTTGACTTTGATGTCAAGACAAGCTCAGTCAACAAGGGAGAAACCTTGTACGACACGATTTTGACTATGTCAGCTCTCGGTGTAGATGTCTGTGTCATCCGTCACCCTGAGGTTGATTACTATAAAGAATTGGTCGAAAGTCCAACAATTACAACTTCTATCGTAAATGGTGGTGATGGTTCTGGTCAGCACCCAAGCCAAAGTTTGCTTGACTTGATGACAATTTACCAAGAATTCGGTCATTTTGATGGTTTGAAGGTAGCTATCGCTGGTGACCTTGATCACTCTCGTGTAGCCAAATCTAATATGCAAATCTTAAAACGTCTCGGTGCGGAGCTCTTCTTTGCTGGTCCAGATGAGTGGAGAAGTGAGGAATTTGCTGACTATGGTAAGTTCGTAACGATTGACGAAGTGATTGACCAAGTGGATGTCATGATGTTCCTCCGCGTACAGCACGAACGCCATGACTACAACTCCATTTTCTCTAAGGAAAATTATCATAAACTCCATGGTTTGACGCAAGAGCGCTATGATCATATGAAGGACACTGCGATCCTGATGCACCCAGCGCCTGTCAATCGCGATGTTGAAATTGCAGACCATTTGGTTGAAGCTCCAAAATCTCGAATTGTAGAACAAATGACAAATGGCGTCTTTGTCAGAATGGCAATCATTGAGGCTGTTCTCAAGGGGCGCAATTAATCTCAGAATGTAGCTTGTGAGTAGGCTTGGACTCAAGAAGAGTCTGCCTACTCCTTTTTTAAACTTAACCTTAAAAACTTATAAAAAACAAATGTTAAAATCAAAAGAACTACTCGAAATCATGTTTTCTGAGTAGTTCTTTTGATTTATGCATTGCTGGATTTTGCAAAGATTCTTGGGATGACTTTTTTGAGTTGTGGGATGAAGACAAGGCTGACCCCAATAACGATGAGGCGGTCTGCATAGTCGGTTAGCGCTTGGACGATGATAGTGCTGGTCACCAAATCTAGGCCGAATCCATGTAAACCCTGAACGATGATGCTGGAGCCGCTTGGGGTAATTCCTTTGAAGACTATCACAGTGATCAGAGAGGCCAAAGCAGTAGCTGGCAGAGAGACTAGAACCGTTTTCCAGAGAAGGTTTAGTCTTGGTTTTGAATCAGAAGTGAAAAAGACCGAGACAAGAAGAGCCAAAAGAATGGCTACTGGAGAGAAATAAATAGCAGAAATGTCTGTTGTAAAGGCGCTAATAAGAGCACTGGCAATCGCAGTTCCTACTCCGAAAATAGGTCCTAAAATGAGGCTGGCTAATATCGTTCCAAAAGTATCCAAATAAACAGGAAGTTTTAGAAAAAGGGCGATGTTGGCACCGATATAGTTTAGAGCGATGCAGATAGCTGTAAATGTAATGGTAAATGGTGTTATTTTTTTCATAATCTTATCCTAAATTTAAAGTTTCTAGATCTTGGTAGATGATTTCCTTTGAAGTGTTGAGTATCACGGAGAGAAAATCCTGAAAGAAGAGGTGGGTGTTTACTTGGGTCAGCACCTTAGCATTGGCTTGCTTACCATAAAAATGATAGGCATCAACCAGCGTTTGTCCCATGGCAATGCCTTCCGTTGCGAGATCGACGAAGGAGTCAAATCCTTGACAAAGGTCCTTATGCAGAAAATAGGCAACGGCTAATGGATCGTTGATGACACAGCCGATAATATGTTCATACTCCCAATGAAAATCCCAGTAAAAACGAGTGATTTTTCCGACAAAGTCAGCGACTTCAGGATTGATAAAACGCATATATTCCAAGAGATTGGGGGTCAAGACAATCTTTCGCGTGACATCTAGACCGACCATTTCAATCTTTCTCCCAAGTTTTTCGTAGGTTTCTTGGGCTGCATGCGGATCGCACCAGTAGTTGTACTCCGCTACGGGTGAACAGTTGCCGTGCGATTTGTAGCTGCCGCCCATACTGACAAATCGGTCTAGATGTTGCCCAAGGTTGGGATTTTTCCTAAGAGCCAAGGCAATATTGGTCAAAGGTCCCAGTGCTATGATGGAAGTATCTTTATTTTTCTGGAAATAGTCTGCCAGAAAGTCATAAGCAGCTTTTGGCTGGGCTTGGGCGGAACTGTTTCTTGTTATCCCGCTTTCCCCCAATCCATCCATGCCGTGGGTGTCCTGAGCGGAGACGAAGTCACGAACCAAGGGTTTGTCAGCTCCTACATAAACTGGAATATCCAGCTGATTCAGCCTTTCTAGGATTTTAAAGGCATTTTCAAGACCAAGTTCTACTGGGACATTTCCAGCGACTATGGTCAAAGCAACGACCTCTAAGTCAGGGTGTTGCAGGGCATAGAGTAGGGCTAGGCTGTCGTCTATGCCAGGGTCGCAGTCAATAATAACTTTTCTTTTCATAGGTCCTCCTTTTGAGAAATAAAATAAGGTTGAAACCTCAGTCTCAACCTCTCAGTTAGTTCTGCCAAAGTGGCAGGACACCAGAAAAAACTATGCGCAATTACATTACTTTAGAATATAAGGGTACTTAGTTTTTTATACTGGGAAGTTTGCGAACCAGTCCAAAACAAGTGTTTTGAATTATGCATTTACTATCATAAAGAAAAATTTCCTAAAAGTCAATGGGAAGGAGGACAAGAATAGTCAGTCTTTTGACTTTATGATATAATAAGTAAAATAAAAGAAATGAGGAGAATACAATGGCAAAAATAGTACAAACAGATAAAGCACCAGCAGCAATCGGACCATATGTTCAAGGAAAAATCGTTGGCAACCTTTTATTTGCAAGTGGTCAGATTCCTTTGTCACCAGAGACAGGAGAAATTGTAGGTGCAACGATTGAAGAGCAGACCCAGCAAGTTTTAAAAAATGTAGGAGCTATTTTGGAAGCAGCTGGAACAGATTTTGACCATGTGATCAAGGCAACCTGTTTCCTAAGTGATATCAATGATTTTGTGCCATTTAATGAGGTCTACAAAACGGCCTTTAAAAGCGAGTTTCCAGCTCGTTCGGCAGTAGAAGTGGCTCGCTTGCCTCGTGATGTAAAAATCGAAATCGAAGTCATTGCTGAGATCGTAGAATAAATGATTGGGACCGGGAGAAGTTTCCCGTCCTTTTTTAGAAATAAAATGTTAGACGAAGGGAGAAAGAATGGCTGAACACAAGATTCAATTAGTGATTGTGACAGGAATGAGCGGTGCCGGAAAGACTGTCGCTATCCAGTCTTTTGAGGATTTGGGTTATTTTACCATTGATAACATGCCGCCGACCCTAGTACCAAAGTTTTTGCAGTTGGTCGAAGGAACAAAGGACAATGATAAGTTGGCTCTGGTTGTTGATATGAGGAGTCGCTCCTTCTTTTTGGAGATTCAGGATATTCTGGATGAGCTAGAAAGAAGCACGGAAATTGATTTTAAAATTCTATTTTTGGATGCGGCCGACAAGGAGTTGGTGGCTCGCTATAAGGAAACTAGACGCAGTCATCCCTTGGCCGCCGACGGGCGAATTTTAGATGGTATTAAACTGGAGCGCGAACTTTTAGCTCCTCTGAAAAATCTCAGTCAAAATGTTGTAGATACGACGGAACTGACACCACGGGAGCTCAGAAAGACCATCTCTGAACAATTTTCAAACCAGGCTGATCTGCACAGTTTCCGCATCGAGGTTATGAGTTTCGGTTTTAAATATGGTTTACCTCTGGATGCGGACTTGGTTTTTGATGTGCGTTTCCTGCCAAATCCCTACTATAAACCTGAGCTGCGCAATCAGACAGGCTTGGACAAGGATGTCTTTGACTATGTCATGAACCATGCCGAGTCAGAAGAATTTTATCAGCATCTGCTGGGCTTGATAGAGCCGATCTTGCCAGGCTATCAGAAGGAAGGTAAGTCTATCCTGACTATTGCTGTGGGCTGTACGGGTGGTCAGCACCGCAGTGTAGCCTTTGCTCAGCGCTTAGCAGATGATTTGGCTAAAAATTGGCCGGTCAATGCCAGTCACCGCGACAAAAACCGTCGGAAAGAAACGGTGAACCGCTCATGAGAAAGCCAAGAATTACAGTCATTGGCGGTGGAACAGGAATTTCAGTTATTTTAGACAGCCTGCGTAAAAAGGACGTAGAGATTACAGCCATTGTTACAGTAGCAGATGATGGAGGCAGTTCTGGTGAGCTGAGAAAAAACATCCAGCAGCTGACTCCGCCGGGTGACCTGCGAAATGTCCTGGTAGCTATGTCCGACATGCCAAAGTTTTATGAGAAGGTCTTCCAGTATCGCTTTGCGGAAGGAGACGGCGTTCTAGCGGGGCATCCTTTGGGCAATCTGATTATTGCTGGCATTTCCGAAATGCAGGGCTCAACTTATAATGCCATGCAGCTTTTGACCAAGTTCTTCCATACGACAGGAAAAATTTACCCTTCTAGCGACACCCCCCTAACTCTGCATGCTGTGTTTGCAGATGGGACGGAAGTTGTCGGTGAAAGCAATCTGACCAGCAAGAGTGGGATGATTGAGCGGGTCTATGTGACCAATACCTATGATGACAAGAAGCCTGCTGCCAGTAAAAAGGTGGTTGAAAGTATCCTAGAGAGCGATATGGTGGTTCTGGGGCCTGGTTCGCTATTTACCTCTATCTTGCCTAATCTCGTTATTGAGGAAATTGGCCAAGCTCTTCTAGACACCAAGGCTGAAGTGGCCTATGTCTGCAATATTATGACCCAGCGAGGTGAAACAGAGCATTTTTCAGACAGCGACCACGTCCAAGTTCTGCACCGTCATTTAGGCAGGAAGTTTGTAGATACAGTCTTGGTCAATATCGAACCTGTCCCTCATGAGTATATGGACAGTAACCAGTTTGACGAATATCTGGTACAGGTGGAGCATGATTTTCAGGGGTTGCAAGAGCAGGTTCCGCGCGTTATTTCTTCGAATTTTCTTCGTTTGGAAAATGGCGGAGCTTTCCATGATGGTGAGTTGGTCGTTGACGAATTGATGCAGATTATACAGGTACGTAAATGAGCTTTACAGTAAAAGTAAAAGAAGAACTGCTGAGTCTGGCAAACAGAGATAAAAATGAGCTGTCAGCCATGATCAAGATGTCTGGCAGTCTGGGCTTAGCCAGCAGTGGTTTGACCCTATCTGTCACAACAGAAAATGCTAAGATTGCCCGCCATCTCTATGAGTTGCTGTCGGACCTCTATCAGGTCAAGTCAGAAATCCGTCACCATCAGAAGACCAATCTGCGCAAGAACCGTGTTTATACAGTATTTCTGGATCAGAAAGTGGAAGAAATCCTTTCTGACCTGCACTTGGCTGACTCCTTTTTTGGTATCGAGGCAGGGATTGACCAGGCTATTTTGACTGATGACGAAGCCAGTCGAGCCTACCTACGGGGAGCCTTTCTCTCAAATGGCAGCATGCGGGAGCCAGACTCAGGCAAATACCAGCTGGAAATCCTGTCCGTTTATCTGGATCATGCTGAGGATTTGGCTGCCTTAATGCGCCGTTTTCTGCTGGATGCCAAGACCATTGAGCGCAAGAAGGGGGCTGTTACTTATCTGCAGCGGGCTGAGGACATCATGGATTTTCTCATTGTCATCGGGGCTATGGAAGCCATGGCTGAGTTTGAATCTCTTAAGCTCATGCGGGAAGCGCGCAATGACCTCAACCGCGCTAATAATGCGGAGACAGCGAACATTGCCCGCACAGTCACAGCCAGTATGAAAATCATCAACAATATTGCTAAAATCAGTGATAATATTGGCATTGAGAGTCTACCTGTAGACCTGCAGGAGGTAGCCCAGCTTCGAATCCAACATCCAGACTACTCCATCCAGCAGTTGGCTGATAGTCTGAGTCGACCTCTAACTAAGAGTGGTGTCAATCATCGCTTGAGAAAAATCAATAAAATCGCAGATGAATTATAAAAGCTGCTGAGCTTGAGCTCGGCAGCTGTTTTTTTATAGGCTTGTAGAATGTTTGGGTTGGACTTTTTGCTCAGGATAAATATGGTTAATGGCATTGTTGACAGCAGTAGGTGCTTCACCTAGCCCAGTCGCAATCAGATCAATCTTCCCCTCGTAGCTACAGCAGTCTCCAGCTGCATAGATACCTGGCACGGAAGTTTCTTGCTTGCTATTGACCAAAATCTTGTGACGGTTAAGCTCCAAGCCCCAATCTTTGAGATTGCCGACAGAGGATTTAAAACCGTAGTTGACAAAGAGATGATCCAGAGGTAGAAGCTGACTTTCCTCTCCCTTGACTTGACTGATTTCTAAGTGGGTAATCTTGCCATTTTCGCCGACCAATCGACTCGGTACAAACGGTGTCTTAATCTCAACGCTAGAAGTCTTGAGTTCTTCCACACTATGTTCCAAAGCTCGGAAGTTGTCCCGACGATGAACCAGACTAGTTTCTGCGATTTTTTCAAAAGCTAATGCCCAGTCAACAGCCGAATCGCCGCCTCCCAGAACAACAACTTTTTTACCAGCGTACTGGCTGATGTTTGAAACGTGATAGTGGAGGTTACTGTAGCTTTCAGCATCGTCTAACTCCAAAGCTCTCGGTTTGAAGGCACCACCTCCCATGGCGATGATAATGGTTTTGGTCTGATGTTGAGCCTTAGAAGTCGTGATGGTGAAGCCATCATCAGATTTAATGATATCCAGCACCGTTTCATTGAGGCAAATGTCGGTCTGGAAAGTTTCCAGCTGCTCAATCAGACGCTGAGTCAACTCTTCGCCAGTCAAATTAGTAAAGCCCGGTACATCCAGAATCTTCTTCTCTGGATAGAGAATGGCTGGTTGGCCGCCCAGCTGAGGCAAGGAATCAATAATTTTCACCTTGGCTTGGCGCAAGTGGGCGTAAAATGTAGCGAATAAACCAACTGGACCGCCGCCGACAATCGTAATATCATACAGTTCAGACATAATTTTCCTCAATCTTTTTAAAATAAACTAGCATTATTGTACCACAAAAAGAGATTGAAATGTAATTAAATTTTTGTAGGGATTGTAAAAGCCCCATCAGGGGCTTAACATTAAATAGCAAATAAATCATTGAGGTTTTCAGCCAGAGTTGGATGAGTGAAGATTTGCTTGCTAAAGTAAGTGTAAGGAATCTTATTATCCATGGCTACAGTCAGGATATTGATAATTTCCTGTGCCCCTGCTGAGAAGATTGTTGCTCCGACGATTTCCTTGGTCTCAGTGTTGACAACAGCCTTGAAAGCACCGCGCAAGTCAGCATTGACATGTCCACGAGGCATTGCTGCGACTGGAATCTCCTTCACTGCAATCGGCAGTCCTTGCTCTAGGGCTTCCTTTTCAGTCAATCCGATTTGAGCTAAAGGCGGTGTGATGAACATGCTGGTAGGTACGTTCTTACGGTCTTCCAGTGTGTAGCTGCCGTCGCCAGCCAGATAGCTATAAAGGATGCGGAAGTCATCCAGTGAGATATAAGTGAACTGCAGACCGCCATTGACATCGCCCGCTGCAAAAACGCCGGGTACAGATGTTTCCAAGTGTTTATCAACCTTGATAGCTCCGCGCTCTGTCAGCTCAATGTCAGTATTTTCCAACTGTAGTGCTTCAACATTAGGCTTGCGGCCAGTAGCATAGAGCAGGGCATCAAAGCGGAATTCTCCATCCTCTGTCACAACGACAACTTCATCACCATCATTTTTAACCTGTGTGGTACGTACATTTTGCAGGAGCTGGATTCCGTCTTCTTCCATGTATTGCTTAGCCAGAGCAGCGATAGAAGGCTCTACTCGAGGAAGAAAGACAGGTGCAGCATCCAGCACAGTTACCTGACTGCCCAATTTGTTGTAGAGCCCAGCAAACTCTAGGCCGATGTTACCGCCACCCAGAACTCCCAAGCGTTTAGGAAGTTCTTTCAGATTTTGGATGCCAGTTGAGTCATAGACGTGTTCGGTCTCAGTCAGTCCTGGAATTGGCAGGACATTGGAAATGGCACCGGTATTGATAACAATAGTTTCAGCCGTCAATTCCTCTTTCTCATCGCCAGCTGTGATTTCGATGACTTTGTTTGAAAGGAAATGAGCTTCCGCATCAATGATGTCGACACCAGCGCCACTGATTGCTGCGTAGTTCTTCCCGTTGAGACGGCTGGTTACAGCATTCTTCTCAGCCATGACTTGGTCAAAAGCCAGACCTTTTTCAGCTGCGACCAGCAGGGTCTTGGTTGGGATGCAGGCGATATTGATACAGGTTCCCCCGTACATAGCCTTGCTTCGCTCAATCAAAGCAACTTTTTTTCCTTGGGCCGCCATTTTGGCTGCCAATGTTTTACCGGCCTTACCAAAGCCGATGACAATTAAATCATAGGTTAACATAACTTACCTCCATTTTTCAAAAAAGATTGTATCACATCTAGTCGGAAAATGCTCATTTCTGCTACGCCTATTTTAAAAAAGTATCATAAAACATTTTTATACACTTTGTCCATTTTATTGGAACTAAATTCTAGCGCTTTTTCTTGCACTATGTTATACTTCTTTTCGTCATGAATTTCTATAAGGAGAAGAAAATGTCTATTATCACACTGATTTTGGCAAGCCTGGTTGCCTTGGAATTTTTCTATATTATGTACTTGGAGACCATCGCAACGACCTCAGCTACGACAGCACGGGTTTTCGGTATGTCACAAGAGGAGTTGGAGCAGCAGTCAGTCAATACTCTTTTCAAAAACCAAGGAGTTTATAATGGTTTGCTGGGTATTTTGGTTTTAATTGCGGCCTTTGTACAGCCTAGTTCGTTTTGGCTGGGGATTTTTGTGGTTTATATCATCTTAGTAGCAGCTTACGGTGCAGTGACCAGCGATCCGAAAATCCTGTTCAAGCAGGGCGGACTAGCAATGTTGACTTTGTTGAGTTTATTTTTCTAGAAAGAGCGGGAAATAGTGATTTCCAGCTCTTTTTTTACATAATGATTGACTTTTTTATTAGACATGTGTAGAATAAAATCAGAAGAAGACTTTAGAAAGTATGGAAATGTAATGAATCATTCAATTAAACGTTTACCAGATGGTGAATTTGCCATCTTAAAGATTATTTGGCACCTGCCAAATCCAACGACCTCAGCTCAAATCATGGAAAAGCTGGGTGAAGATAACCATTGGAAGCCTCAGACTTTGTTGACAGTCTTAGCTCGCTTGACGGAAAAGGGCTTTTTAGAAAGTGTTCGAAAGGGGCGTGAAAGGCAGTATACGGCCTTAATTTCGGAAGAGGAATATTTAGAAGTAGAGACGTCAGACTTTTTGAAGCGCTACAGCGGACATTCCATGGGAGGCTTTGTCAAGACTCTCTTTTCATCTAATTCTTTTTCAGAAAATGAACTGGATGAGCTGCGTAATTTACTGAATCAGAAAGAGTAAGATGAGGTAGTATCCATGAAACAGTTCCTTTTGTCTTTCCTCTTAACCAGTTTCTCAACCTCGATCTTGGTTCTGTTTTTGAGCCTTCTTTTTGCAATCCTTAAGAGCAAGATTTCAGTCAAGGTCAAGTATGTTATCTGGTTTTTAATCTTGCTGAGCTTTCTATTCCCAATCCGTCCTCAATTTGGCTCTGGTTTGATTCGGCTGAGTACTGGGGCGACTGTTCAGACAGCTGTTAGAGCTGGCCAGACAAGTGGAGGGCAGACTGTTTCTCAAGTAGCTGAAAAAGCTAGCCAGGCAAATCTCTGGGAGGCTTTTCTGGGTCTGCCTTGGTTTGAAATATTCTTTGCCATTTGGCTGCTTGGTTGTGCATTTAACCTAGGCAAATATGCCTATTCTTATATTCGTTTCAAAAAGATGTTGCAACGTTGGGGGACAGAGGTTGAGGACGAAGAGACTTTGTTACAGTTGCATTTGATCAAAGAAAAGATGGGCGTTAAAAGTAAGATTCGTCTGCTCCACTATCCTATGACACAGAGTCCAATGTTGCTGGGATTCAGGGATATTTTAATTGTGTTGCCGGAGCTGGACTACACGGAGGAGGAGCTGCAGCTGATTTTCCAGCATAAGTTGACCCATTATCAGCACTATGATGTCTTGATTAATCTTTTTGCGATTCTCGCCAAGAGCCTACATTGGTTTAATCCGGTTGTCCGTTTTGCCTGTCGGGAAACTCAGGAAGCAGGAGAAATGTACTGCGACTACGATGTTTTGAGTAGAAAAGATACAGCTTATCGAACTTTTTATGGTGAAACCATTCTGACAATGATTGACCGTAGTAAGAAGACTCCGATTGCTTTGACAACTTGTTTTTACTCGGATAAGTTTAATCTTAAGCGACGGATTATTGGTATCATGGACAGCCGCCTGCCGAAAAAGTTCCTGTCTGCTTCTTTTGTAGTAGTAGTTCCTCTACTTTTGCTCTTGACTAGCTCGGTCTTTGCCTTAGAAAATCCTGTCGCACAAGATAGTAAACTTGTCTTAGAGTCCAAGAAAGCGGAAGGACTTAGTCAGCGTCAGGCCTTAGAAACAGTTTTGAAAGAACTTTCTTTGGCTGAAAAGGACGTTAAGGATGTGAAAATTTCACGTGAGAAAGGCAATTATAAGATTCTCTTTTCACACGGACAGACGGCTCATGAGCTCACTGTAAATGCCAAGACCGGAAAAATCGTCCAATCCAAGCAGCATACAATTGTCGAAAAGACAGTAACAGTTGAAAAAGAAGTTCCGCCATCTTCGTCTTCTGCAGCTACTTCAGCTGATAGTGGAAGTGGGAATGTAGGTCAGACGGGAAGTGTTAGCTCTCCGCCTCCTACGACCAATACTGTGACAAATTCGAATACAAACACTAGTACAGCACCTGTCCAACCTCCTGCTCAAACTAGCTCCTCAAAGAGTAAGGATAAAGATCGTGATGATGACAAAGACGATGACGACGATGATGATGACGATTAGATAAAAGATTCTACCAATCAAGATTTCTTGATAGAAGCAGCGATTGGTAGAATTTTTTTATCTTTATTTTTGGTAGAATCTAGTCTTCAACTCATAAATTGAGGTCAATTTTAAAGTTTTTTAAATTTTAGTAATTTTCCTCTTGACTTTTAAAAACTACAAGTGTAGAATTTAATCACAAACTACAAATGTAGAATAAAGTTTTGAAAATACTGTCCGGAAAGTAGAAAATGGTAGAGCAAGGGCTCTCTTTCTTTTAAAACTTAAAACTACATTTGTAGAATAAAAGGAGAATACAAATGAAACAAAAACAAATCCAAACGAACTTCCAACGTGTTGAAACAAAGTATATCATAGACCGTGCGACCTTGGCTCGCTTAGAAGCTGAGATGCATGCTTACCTCATTCCGGATGATTATGCGACTTCAACCATTTCAAATGTCTATTTTGACAATGATGATTTTCAAATGATCCAAGATTCGATTGCTAGAAGAGGCGGTCGTGAAAAGCTGCGGATGCGGACTTATGCAGCGGAGCCAACAAAGGATAGTCAGGTATTTTTAGAAATCAAGAAGAAGTCGGAGGACGTTGGCTTCAAGTATCGACTGGCTTCAAATCTGACTTCGGTTGTTAATTATATTGAGAAGGGACTTGCAGACCAGACTATTTCCGATGAGCGGGTCAAGACAGAAGTTGAACTGTTGCAGGAGCGTTATGCAGGCTTAAAACCGAAAATGGTAATTAGCTATGACCGTTACTCGATGAAAGGCTTGGTGGACAAAAAAGTTCGTGTGACGGTTGATTCCAATATCCGCTTCCGTGATTATGATGTAGACCTGACCTCAGGACGCCACGGCTATCCTCTATTGGAGGATGATATGGTGATTATGGAAATCAAGGTTCCAGGGGAATATCCTCAGTGGATGTCTGAAATTTTGAATAAATACGGCCTTGAAGATCAGTCCTTCTCAAAATATGGCAAAGCCTACTTAAAATCTAAAGAATTGATTCCCCAAGCCGCCAAGGTTTAAGGAGAGAAACAATGATTACACAGTTATTTAACAGTATCTATTCTTCGGCTGAAATCAAGGTTAACCCTCTAGCTCTAATAGCCTCCCTCATGACGGGCTTGATTTTGGGAATCATTTTGGCCAAGGTCTATAAGCACCAAACTATTTATACCAAGGAGTTTGTCATCACACTGTCTCTCTTGCCGGCCATTATTTCCATTATCATTTTCTTGGTAAATGGAAATCTGGGAACCAGTGTCGCTGTAGCAGGAACATTCAGTTTGATTCGTTTCCGATCAGCCGCAGGAGGGTCTAAAGAACTTTTGGCCATCTTCATGGCGACAGCGATTGGGATCACGACAGGAATGGGTCTCTTAGCTCTAGGAGTTTTTTTCACGCTCTTCATTTTCTTCTTTTGGTTACTCTTTGAAAAGATGAGCTTTAGTTCGGTCAGTCAAACCAGACGCTATGTTCAAATTCAGATTCCAGCTGAATTAGACTATGAAGTCCTTTTTGAAGCAATCTTTGAAACGGCCTGCAAAAGCTTTGAGTTGACCTCGGTCCAGTCAGTTGACAATAAGTTTATCAAGTTAGACTATGTGGTTGATTTGAAACCAGGTGTAAGCGACCAGCGCCTCATCCAACGCTTCTTACGCTATGAAAAGATTAAGAATATTTCCCTCTCGAAAGAAGCCAAAAAACGAAAAACCTTGTAAGGTAAAAGACAGTCGTTTTGAATGACCTGCATCCCAAAAGTTATCTTTTGGGATGCAGGTGTTTTGTTGATTGATTTAGCTATAATCTCTCTAAAATGGTATAATATAGCTATCCAGAAGTGGAGGATTGAAGAGTGTTTCATATAATAATTATCATTTCTATCATACTTTTATTACTCATGTTTCATTCTTTGATTCAGCAATCAAAGAACCCTTCGGGCTTTCTAGGAAAACGAATGATGAAATTGTGGAATTGGACCTATCTTCCCATGTTTGTATGGGCAATTCGTTATCTGGATAGAACATCTTACCCTGCAATCTTAGATGTAGGAGTTGGGAATGGTCGTTCAACCATTCTACTGAAAGAAACCTTTCCGAAAAGTACTGTAACTGGAATCGATATTTCAGACACTGCAATAGCTCAAGCCAAACAGATAGAGATGGTCAATTTAAATTTTGAACGAAGAGACGTTAGGGAGACAGGCTTTTCTGATGAAAGTTTTGATTTGATTACAGCTTTTCAAACGCATTTTCATTGGCAAGATCTAGAGGCTTCTTTTATAGAGCTTCGAAGGATACTCAAATCAGACGGGATGCTCTTACTAGCTTGTGAATATAACAAGCTATCTTATTTTTTACCAAAATTTCAAAGCGAAGAAGTATTTAAACGATTCTTGTTATCAGTAGGCTTTGCGCTCGTAACTAGTCAAAGAAGGGGATCGTGGATCCTTTATAAAATTGTTAAAAACTAATGGAGGTACAATCATGAAACAATTATTTTTATGTTCATATTTTGCTGGTGTCAAAAATCTTTTTAGTGATTATGCAAAGGAAAAAAATCTAGAAAAAAAGGTTCTATTTATTCCTACCGCTGGGAACAAAGAGGACTATACTGCCTATATCGATGAGGCTCAGCAAACATTCAGAGATTTAGGCTTTGAAATAGAGGTTCTGGATATTGCTTCTTGTGATCGAGAAACCGCGCAGGCAAAGATTTTCCAAAGTAAGATTCTTTATGTCTCAGGCGGAAATACATTTTATTTATTGCAAGAATTAAATAAAAAGCAACTCCTACCTCTTATCAAAGAACAAATAAGAGATGGGCTGGTCTATGTAGGAGAATCAGCAGGGGCTATTATTACAGCTAAGGATATTGACTACAATAAACTCATGGACGACAAGACGGTAGCGACAGAGTTATCTGATACAGCGGGATTGGATGAAGTAGATTTTTATGTCCTTCCACATTATGGTGAGGAACCTTTTACTGATAGTAGTCAGAAGACCTTTGAAATGTATAAAAATAAGCTCAGCTTAATGCTAATGAACAATTCCCAAGCCGTAATTGTAAATGGTGAAGAAAGAGAAGTCGTTTCTGAACAGACTTAAAATAAATTTCTTTTTGCTATTATGATGTTCATTCTAATAATTTGTTGCTTTTAAAAAAGAAAGTGAAGATAATATAAGTTTATGGCAGTTTTTTTCTTGACATTTATCCATTTTGCGTGTAGAATAGAATAGATCTTGGACTTGAAGGGAGTGAAAAAAATGTCAAAAACAGTAGTACGTAAGAATGAATCTCTTGACGATGCTCTTCGTCGTTTCAAACGTGCGGTTACTAAAGCTGGTACTCTTCAAGAAACACGCAAACGTGAATTCTATGAAAAACCTTCTGTAAAACGCAAACGTAAATCAGAAGCAGCTCGTAAACGTAAAAAATTCTAATCACTAGAATGAGGAAGCAGCCGATTTGGCTGTTTTTTTCTTTTGAATGGGAAGTATATAATAAAAACAGCACTGATTTTTTCAGTGCTGTTTGGATATTAGTTTTGTTTTTCAAGCAAGCTCTTGATTTCTTGCAGAACTTCAAGTTCTGTTGGTCCAGCTGGTGCTTCTTCAGCAGCTTCTTCGTTTTTCTTAGTAAGATTTTGTGCTTTTTCCGCAGCCTTAACGATGAAGAAGAGAACAGTACCGATTACTAAGAAGTTAATCACGGCGCTCAAGAAATTACCATAAGCAATTCCGTTCCATTTCAATTCAGCGATTTGCTTCAAGTTTGCAGCTTTCAAAATTGGGTTGAGGAAGAGGGGAGTGATAACGTCAGTAATCAATGAGTTGACGATTGCTCCGAAAGCATTCGCAATGATAACCCCGACTGCCAAGTCAATCACGTTACCGCGTAGCAAAAATTCTTTAAGATCCTTTAACATTTTCTTTTCCTTTCAAAAAATAATTTAATATTTGAGATTATATTATAGCTTAAAGAAGCAATTATTTCAAGTTATTTGCCTATCAAATGTTTTACATTTGCGTCAAATTATTATAAAATATAGAGTGATATTCTGTGATGAATTGGAGGTATTGTCTATTGGATAAAGAAATGATTTCTGAAATAAAAAATAGTGTCAATATCGTCGATGTCATAGGAGAAACAGTAGCCTTGACCAAGGCTGGCAGAAACTTTCTGGGACTTTGTCCCTTTCATGGCGAAAAGACGCCCTCTTTCAACGTTGTAGAGGACAAGCAGTTTTATCACTGTTTTGGCTGTGGCAAGTCGGGGGATGTTTTCAAGTTCATTGAGGACTACCGAGGCGTATCCTTTATGGATGCTGTTCAGATTGTCGCGGACAGATCGGGCATTTCCTTAGGGATGGAAAGACCTAGCTCGGATCGACCGAGACAGGCTCATCCGCATCAGGCGCTATACGATATTCATACAGAAGCAGCGAAGTTTTACCATGCGGTTCTGATGACGACCAAAATAGGAGAAGAAGCACGCGCTTATCTCTATCAGCGTGGGCTGACGGATGAAGTCATTAAGCATTTTCAAATCGGGCTGGCTCCCAATGAAGGCAACTATCTTCATAAGGGTATGGCTGGTAAGTTTGATGAGTCCACTATCATGAACTCGGGTCTTTTTAATCTGGCAGAGAATAATCTGGTCTATGATGCTTTTCAGAACCGGATTATGTTCCCTTTAACCAATGACAAGGGTCAGGTTGTAGCTTTTTCTGGTCGGATTTGGCAAGATTCGGAGGCTGGTTCACAGACTGCCAAGTATAAGAATAGTCGCAGCACCCCTATTTTTAATAAAAGCTATGAGCTTTATCATCTGGATAAGGCCAAGCCGGTTATCAAGAAGAGCCATGAAGTCTATCTGATGGAAGGCTTTATGGACGTAATCGCGGCTTATCGGGCTGGAGTTGAAAATGCAGTCGCGTCGATGGGAACAGCTCTGACGCCTGAGCATGTCCAGCATCTGCGTAAGTATTGCAAGAAAATCATTCTGACTTATGATGGAGACAGGGCTGGTCAGGCGGCGACAGCCAAGGCTTTAGAGGAGCTACAGGATATGTCGGTAGAGATTGTGTCCTTTCCTGACAATATGGATCCAGATGAATTTATTGCTAAAAATTCTGCCGAGGAATTGCGACAATTTCTGACCAAAACGCGAATTAGTGATGTAGAGTTCCTTTTACGCTATCTCAAACCGGATAATATTGAAAATCTGCAGGCTCAGATTGAATTCGTGGAGCGAATGGCGCCAATCATTGCTCAGACGCAGTCTATTACAGCTCAGAATTCCTATATTTATATGTTGGCCGAGTTGCTGCCGGATTTTGATTACCAGCAGGTAGAGAACACGGTTAATAATAGCCGTTTGGCTGAACGAAGTAGTCGAAGCGGACAGCAGTCAGAATCTCTAAGAAGACCTGTACTGGTAGATCTTCCGTTGTCTAAACAGCTATCACGGTTGATAAAGGCAGAAATCCATATCCTTTATCGTATGGTACACAATCCTCTGGTTTTAAATAGCTATCGGCTTCGCACAGATTTTGCCTTTGATACGGCGGAACTGCAGGAGTTATACGAGCTTTTACTAGTCAATGGTGAAGTGACCTCGCAGGATTTATCCAGCTTACCGGAAAGAGTCCAGCAACTTTGGTATCGGATGTTGGAGGAAGATTTGCCTGAAGAGATGGAAGACGGAGAGTTAGCAGAAGTAGAACTGACCAGGGAACGCGAATTGCTTCGTAAGAATAATCAGCTGATTAGCAAAAAGATTCGAGAAGCTTTGCATACTGGAGATGAGAATGCCGCTATATTAGAGGTGGAGCGCTTAATCGCACAAAAAAGAAGAATGGAGTAGGTATGGCTACAAAACAAAAAGAAGTAACAACATTAGACGTTCAAATTGCAGAATTCATCCGCAATCACAAGCAGACAGGTGCAGCGACAGACGATGAAATCAATGACCAGCTGGTTATTCCTTTCACTTTGGACGCTGATGGGATTGAGGATTTGCTGCAACGCATTCAGGATGCAGGCATCTCGATTACAGATAAAGAAGGAAATCCCAGCGCGCGTGTCTTGAATACTGAAGAGGAAGAAGTAGAACTGACCGATGAAGAGCTCTTGGGTAGCAATTCAGCCAAGGTCAATGACCCAGTCCGCATGTATCTGAAGGAAATCGGGGTTGTGCCGCTTCTTAGCAATGAAGAAGAGCAGGAGCTGGCGATTTTGGTAGAGCAGGGAGACTTGGAAGCCAAGCAGCGCCTGGCTGAGGCCAACCTTCGTCTGGTTGTTTCCATTGCTAAGCGTTATGTCGGTCGTGGTATGCAGTTCCTTGATTTGATTCAAGAAGGAAATATGGGGCTGATGAAGGCTGTTGATAAGTTTGACTACACCAAAGGATTTAAGTTTTCAACGTATGCGACTTGGTGGATCCGTCAGGCCATTACCCGTGCGATTGCTGACCAAGCTCGGACCATTCGGATTCCAGTCCATATGGTGGAAACCATTAACAAGCTGGTCCGCGAGCAACGCAATCTCTTGCAGGAATTGGGCCAAGACCCAACACCAGAGCAAATCGCTGAGCGTATGGATATGACGCCGGATAAGGTTCGTGAGATTCTTAAGATTGCTCAGGAGCCAGTTTCCTTGGAGACACCTATCGGTGAGGAAGATGACAGCCATCTGGGTGACTTTATCGAAGACGAAGTGATTGAAAATCCAGTCGACTACACAACTCGTGTCGTTCTTCGTGAGCAGCTGGATGAGGTTTTGGATACGCTGACAGACCGAGAGGAAAACGTCTTGCGCCTGCGCTTTGGCCTGGACGATGGAAAAATGCGGACACTGGAAGATGTCGGCAAGGTCTTTAATGTAACACGTGAGCGGATTCGCCAGATTGAAGCCAAAGCCCTGCGTAAACTCCGCCATCCAAGCCGTAGCAAACCACTCAGAGACTTTATCGAAGATTAAGAACTGAAGAGCAAGAAGGGGCAGGAATCTTTCAGTAGGAAGTGTCAAGTAGGCAATCCTAGCTGAAAACAAAGGCCCCCTCGAGCTAACTTGAACTTTCTGCTATATCTATAAGGAGGATATGTATGTCAGAAAAAAAATACAGCCCTGAAGAAGTTGAAAAGATTAAAACGCGTATTTTGGAGAGTTTGGAGCAGGTCATTGACCCAGAGCTGGGGATTGATATTGTCAATCTAGGTCTAATCTATGAAATCCGTTTTGACGAGACCAATGGAGAAACGGAAATCGATATGACCCTAACAACCATGGGATGCCCGCTGGCGGATCTTCTGACTGACCAGATCTATGATGCTATGTCAGATGTTCCTGAGGTTACCAAGACTGATGTTAAGTTGGTTTGGTATCCCGCTTGGACAGTGGAAAAGATGAGTCGTTATGCTCGAATTGCATTAGGGATTAAATAGCGACATCACACTGGAAGAAAGACTATACAGAAAAGCGCTTGAATGGAACATCAAGTGCTTTTTGAATGTAATTTTATACAAACTACCAGCTAGTTAGTGAAATTTCCCCACTGTTGAGCCAGATATTTTGGCCGTTCTCCAACTGGACTAGAAGTTGGCCACTGTCCGAGATGTCGCTGGCAAGTCCCTTATAGGTTTGATTATTTTGCTGGAAGCTCACTTGGCGGCCAAGGACTAGGGAGTGCTTTTTGTAAAGATAGAGTAGGTCTTGGGGATCGCCTTCGTAAAAACATCTCCAGATTTCAGCAATCAGCTCATTTCTGCTGATAGGAGCTCGCTCTGTAAAGAGTGATCCAGCCTTAGATTGCAATTCTTCTGGAAAATCATTAATGCAAAAATTAAACCCGACCCCGATAATAATATCTGTGACTAAGCCTGTCTCGACTGAAGTAATGGCCTCGGTTAAAATGCCTGCGATTTTTTTATCCTTGTAGTAAATATCGTTGACCCACTTGATATCTATGTCTATGAGGGTTAGATTTTTTACAGCTTGATAGATGGCTCCGGCTGTCAGGAGGGTATAAGCAGGGATTTGATCAAAAGACAGGTTGGGCTTGAGATGGAGGGACATATAGAAGCCGCCCTGTTTTGGAGAGAAGAAGTCTCGGCCGAAGCGACCGCGACCAGCGGATTGAGCAGCAGCTAAATAGAGGGTATTTGCTTCTTTGCCTGCTTCTAGACCTGCTTTGGCATCTATCTGAGTAGATTGGCAATTGGGATTGAAGGAAACCTTGATAGGTGCCTTTTTTTCAATGATTTCTGGGATTAGTAAATCCCCTGCTTTGAGCTTGTAGCCACGGTTTTTCACGGAATCAATCTGGATTCCTTCTTTTTCCAAACGCTGAATGGCCTTCCAAATGGAGGTTCTGGAAATGCCCAATGTCTGGGCCAGACTTTCTCCGTTGACATAATCGTCAGCTTGGTTGAGAATGGTAAATAATTTTTCGTAGGTTTTCATTCGTTCTTTCTCTGTTAAATACTGCTTTCTCGAATGGTCAGCTTGGTAGAAAGTTTGACCATATAGGGAATGGAGTCCTCTTCGGATGTTAAAATTTGATTCAGAATGTGCAGAGCCTGCTTGCCCATTTCTTCTGTAAAAACGGTGACCGTGCTGAGACTGGGATAGATGTATTTAGCGATAGAGGTATCATTAAAGGAAATAATGCTGACATCTTGGGGGACCTGAATTCCGTGTTCTTGCAAAGCCCGCAAGGCACCAATTGCCAAAGCATCGCTAGAGATGAAGAAGGCGGGCGGGAGCTGGTTCTCGTGCTCGCTAAGGAGCTCTGTCATCATCTGATAGCCTGATTCCGAAGAAAAGCTGCCTACCTTAACCAAGTCAGGTTGATAAATTTCTTTTTCAGACAGATACTGCTGAAAGCTTGCCAAACGAGGGTCGCTGATGAGGCTAGTCTGATCAGAGGTTCTTTCTTGCCCGGCAATCATGCCAATCTGGTCAAAACCAGCGTTCATGAAGTGATCAAGAACCTTCTGTACAGCATTCTCAAAATCAACCGTTACACAGCTGTGGCCTGCATTAAGCGTATCACTGTCGACAAAAACTAAGTGGTTGCTGTATTTCTCCAGCTGCTGAATTTGAACTAGGCTGAATTTGCCGATGGCAATCAAGCCATCAATGTCTTTCAATTGCTCAAGAGAATCATTTTGAAAGACTCGGAGAATCTCATAGCCCAATTCTTGGGCTTTTTTTTCAATACCCAAGCGAATGGAGTAGTAGTAAAGGTCATCAAGCTCTTCCTGCTCAGTGTACCATTCAATGAGCCCAATACGGTAGGCCTGAGTCTTGCTTGGCTTAGTTTTTCTCGATTTTTTATAGTTCAGCTGCTCAGCGATATCAAATATCTTTTTACGAGTGCCATCGCTGACCGACATGCCAGGGTCGTAGTTGAGTACGCGGGAGACCGTAGCAGGAGAGACTCCAGCAGCCTGGGCGATATCTTTAATCGTAGCCATTTTTTGCTCCTATTTGTCTTATATGGGCTATTATACCTCAAAAACTAGTAAATAACAAAGAAGAATTTAGTAAATATTACCCAATTATTTTATTAAGTAAAAATTTACTAAATTAATTGAAGTTTTACTCAAAAACAGGTATAATTAAGAAAGCGGTTACACAATCAAAAACGAATTTTAAAGGAGTTTAGCTTATGTCAAATGTCATTTCAGTAGAGCAAATCCGCGCAGATTTTGCCAAGGTTTTTGGAGTAGAAGCGGACCACACTTTCTTTTCACCCGGTCGGATCAATCTGATCGGCGAGCATACGGACTATAACGGCGGCCGTGTCTTTCCTGCAGCCATTTCTCTAGGAACTTATGGAGCGGCTCGCAAGCGGGACGACCAGCTCTTGCGATTCTTCTCAGGGAATTTTGAAGAAAAAGGGATTATTGAAATGTCGCTGGAAAACCTGCACTTTGAGCCTGAGCATAACTGGACCAACTATCCGAAAGGAGTTCTGCATTTTCTGCAGGAGGCAGGCCATACAATTGACCGAGGCATGGATGTCTATGTTTATGGAAATATTCCAAATGGTTCTGGCTTATCATCTTCTGCATCGCTAGAGCTTTTGACGGGTGTCATTGCTGAGAAACTCTTTGATTTGCAGTTGGAACGTTTGGACCTAGTGAAAATCGGTAAATTAACTGAAAATGAGTTTATCGGGGTTAATTCTGGCATTATGGACCAGTTTGCTATCGGAATGGGCGCTGACCAGCGGGCTATTTACTTAGATACAAATACTCTTGAGTATGATTTGGTACCACTTGATCTCCAGGACAATGTTGTAGTGATTATGAATACCAACAAGCGTCGTGAATTGGCGGATTCTAAGTACAATGAGCGTCGGGCGGAGTGCGAAAAAGCTGTTGAAGAACTGAACCGTAAACTGTCTATCGCAACCTTGGGCGAGTTGGATGAGTGGTCCTTTGACGAGTATAGCTATCTGATAGAGGGCGGAAATCGCCTCAAACGGGCTCGCCATGCTGTTTTGGAAAATCAGCGCACTTTGCAAGCACGGGCAGCTTTGCAGGCAGGCAATCTTGACAAATTCGGCCGTCTTATGAATGCTTCCCATGTTTCATTGGAGCATGACTATGAAGTGACTGGTCTAGAGCTGGATACCTTGGTTCACACAGCCTGGGAGCAAAAAGGTGTTCTGGGGGCTCGTATGACTGGAGCAGGCTTTGGTGGCTGTGCTATTGCTTTGGTTCAAAAAGATGCGGTCACAGCTTTTAAAGAAGCAGTTGGCAAGCACTATGAGGAAGTTGTTGGATACGCTCCAAGCTTCTATATCGCTGAAGTTGCATCGGGGACACGAGTTTTAGACTAGGAGAGAAGTAAATGGACGCTGTAATATTTGATTTAGATGGCTTATTAGCTGATACTGAGATCATTTCTCTAA
>CAUUSJ010000016.1:0-32372 GCA_963547765.1 uncultured Streptococcus sp.
TAAAAAACTATACGAAGCGTTTAAAAAATAATTTATGATGACACGACAAACGCATGAAGACAAAAGTTCCAATAAATTTTTGAAATACAAATGATTGTGCGACTATATTCCTTGTTTCATAGAAAAAATTCCTTGGTTTTCTAACATCCAAGGAATTTCGTTTAGTTATCCTTCTGCCTCCAAATCTTTTCCTTGATAAAGATGCGCAATTCATAGAAAAGCATAAAGAGGGTGGAGATGAGGAACCCAGCCATAAAGATATGGTGCAAATAGGCAAAGATGGCAATTTCAACCAAAGCGGAGAAGAGATAGAAAATGACTAAATAGTGCCATTTCTTAGCCTTACTGTCTTCAATGACCTTTTTCTCCAAGCGCTCATCCTCCTTGATGAGCTGGTCCAGACTGAGGTCAAACTCCCGACTGATAGCGATGAGATTCCCAATATCAGGGATTCCTTTTCCACTTTCCCAGCGGGCAATGGCAGAGCGGGAAACATTGAGCCTTTCTGCTAAGGCTTCCTGAGTGAGCTGATGATGTTGACGAATGTCTTTGAGAACTTGAGAAATTTTCATGATGATTCCCTTTCTTTTCTAGTGAAATAAATAAGTTTCTTCTTTACATCCTTTTCATGTTTATTATAAAAAGAAAAAGTTCCTTTGCCAATAGCATCTGCCTAACAAGCCAGTTATTCTCCGTAACAAACAGATTTTCAAAAGTTATCCACAGGATATTGACAACTCTGTCAATAAAGTTGACAGCTCTTTTTATTCCTGAAAAGAAAATCAACTTTTTTACTCTTTTTTGTGATAAAATAAAGCCAATTCCGAATAGTGAGGTAGGAGGTTCTATGAAAGCAGAAATTATTGCTGTGGGCACCGAGATTCTGACAGGTCAGATTGTCAATACCAATGCCCAATTTTTATCTGAAAAGCTAGCTAGTCTAGGGATTGATGTATATTTTCAGACAGCAGTGGGGGACAATGAAAACCGTCTTCTCTCTGTTCTAGAAATTGCCAAAGAGCGTAGCGATTTAGTTATCCTGACAGGGGGCTTGGGGCCAACAGAGGATGATTTGACCAAGCAGACCTTGGCTAAGTTTGTAGGTCGAGAGTTGAGCTTTGACCCCGAGGCTGTGGAAAAGTTGGATCGTTTTTTTGCTAGCCGACCAGATTATGCCCGAACGCCCAACAATGAGCGTCAGGCCCAGCTGGTTACAGGCTCCACTCCATTAGCAAATGCGACAGGCCTGGCCGTTGGTGGTTTACTAGAGGTTGATGGAGTGACCTATGTGGTCCTGCCGGGTCCGCCAAGCGAACTCAAGCCTATGGTCAATAACGAGCTGGTTCCCCTCTTATCCACAGGCCAAAAATTGTATTCACGGGTGCTCCGCTTCTTCGGTATTGGCGAGAGTCAGTTGGTGACTATTTTGTCTGAGATGATCGATCAACAAAGTGATCCGACCATTGCACCTTATGCAAAGACGGGCGAAGTGACCTTGCGATTGTCCACCAAGGCTTTGAGTCAGGCAGAAGCGGATGCTAAGTTTGAGGCTGTGGAAAAGTCTATTTTGGCGCATCAGAGTTTTGAGGGACAGCCTTTGTCTGAGATTTTCTATGGTTATGGGGATGACAATTCCTTGGCACAGGTGGCTTTTGAGTTGCTGAAGAGTCAAGGAAAGACGATTTCGGCGGCGGAGAGTCTGACAGCAGGACTCTTTCAGGCCATCTTGGCTGATTTTGCTGGAGCTTCTTCCATTTTTTCAGGTGGCTTTGTCACCTACAGCATGGAGGAAAAAAGCCGGATGTTGGATATTTCATTGGGAGAGCTAGAGGAGCACGGTGTCGTTTCTGCTTTTACGGCTGGGAAAATGGCAGAGCAGGCTAGAAAGCTGACTCGGAGCGACGTGGCTATCAGTCTGACAGGCGTGGCAGGCCCAGATTCGCTGGAAGGTCGTCCGGCAGGGACCGTTTTTATCGGCTTAGCGAGTGAATCAGGAACGGAAGTGATTGAGGTCAATATTGCCGGTCGTAGCCGACGGGATGTGCGGAAGATTGCCGTCATGCACGCCTTCAACCTTGTACGAAAAACTTTATTAAAGAGCTGATTTTTGGTATAATAAACAGATGATCAAAAGACATTTTAGAAAAAAATAGGAGAAATAAATGGCAAAAAAACAGAAAAATTTGGATGAAATTACAAAGAAATTTGGAGATGAACGCCAAAAAGCTTTGGACAATGCCCTAAAAAACATTGAAAAAGACTTTGGTAAGGGAGCGATTATGCGCCTTGGTGAGCGAGCTGAGCAAAAGGTTCAAGTCATGAGTTCAGGCTCTCTAGCTTTGGATATCGCCCTTGGTGCGGGTGGCTATCCTAAGGGACGGATTATTGAGATTTACGGTCCAGAGTCTTCTGGTAAGACAACCGTTGCCCTTCACGCAGTGGCCCAAGCGCAAAAAGAAGGTGGGATTGCAGCCTTTATTGATGCGGAGCATGCTTTGGATCCGTCATACGCTGCAGCTCTGGGCGTAAACATTGATGAGTTGCTGCTGTCTCAACCTGACTCTGGGGAGCAAGGCCTTGAAATTGCTGGTAAATTGATTGACTCTGGTGCCGTTGATTTGGTCGTTATCGACTCTGTTGCAGCTCTGGTACCACGTGCAGAAATCGATGGCGATATCGGTGACAGCCACGTCGGTTTACAAGCTAGGATGATGAGCCAGGCCATGCGCAAGCTATCTGCTTCTATCAACAAAACCAAGACGATTGCCATCTTTATCAACCAACTTCGTGAAAAAGTTGGTGTTATGTTTGGAAATCCTGAAACAACACCAGGTGGACGTGCTTTGAAGTTCTACGCTTCTGTTCGTTTGGATGTCCGTGGCAACACCCAAATCAAGGGTACAGGCGATGCGAAGGATACCAATGTCGGTAAGGAAACTAAAATCAAGGTCGTTAAAAACAAGGTAGCTCCACCATTCAAGGAAGCCTTTGTGGAAATCATGTACGGAGAAGGTATTTCTAAGACAGGCGAGCTGATTAAGATTGCGACTGACTTGGATATCATCAAAAAAGCGGGTGCTTGGTACTCCTACAATGATGAAAAAATCGGTCAAGGTTCTGAAAATGCGAAGAAATACTTGGCTGATCATCCAGAAGTCTTTGAAGAAATCGACCGTCAAGTCCGTGTACGTTACGGTTTGATTGAAGATGATGAACCAGCAGAAGCAGTGAAGGGTAAGGCTGAGGCTCCTCTTGAAAAATTAGAAGAAGTGACTCTTGATCTAGACGATGCCTTTGACATTGAGGAATAATTTTTCAAAATAGGTCGCAAGACCGATGGTTTTTGTGGTATAATATACTACGATAGTAGTATCGTGTAGCGAAAGGAGTACTTGCATGATCACAATTTATACGGTTTCAAGTTGTACTAGCTGCAAAAAAGCAAAGACCTGGCTAAACGCCCATCAATTGACTTACAAGGAGCAAAACCTTGGTAAGGAAGGAATTACCAAAGAAGAAATTCTTGATATTTTAGCAAAAACTGAAAATGGCATTGCCAGCATTGTATCTTCAAAAAACCGTTATGCAAAGGGACTCGGTGTTGATATTGAAGATTTGAGTGTAAACGAAGTTATTGACATTATCATGGAAACACCGCGGATTCTGAAAAGTCCGATTTTGGTGGATGACAAGCGTCTCCAAGTTGGTTACAAGGAAGATGATATCCGTGCCTTCTTACCTCGTGCAGTGCGCAATGTTGAGAATACAGAGGCTCGCTTACGAGCAGCTCTATAATTAGATAAAGAAAGGCGCCTTTTAGGCTGCCTTTTTCTGTCTCATTACCTAAAAATGATTGACAAGCGGTTAAACTATGATACAATATCTCTGAGGAGGACAGAACGTGAAGAAATTTTTACTAATTTTTGGCTTAGCAGCTGTGATATTGACTGGCTGCGCTCATAAGAAAGCAGACAAGCCAAAGGGGAAAAAAGAGGAAATTACAACTAATCTTCCCATTATCAGTCAGGCTGAAAAGCAGGAAGTCATCACAAAAAAACTAGTTTTCCCCAAAGATGAGCAAGGAATTCAATCTAGTCAAATTATCACTTATCAAGGGAAACGTTTTATCAAGGTGATTATGGAGAGAATTACTCCAACGGATGATAGTATCAAAAATGCGATTAAAGAAGTGGGGCTAGAGGAAACTCAGCGGCTCCTGGATGAATCAATGCAAAAGGATACGGACTATACTCAAGCAAAAACTGTTGCTGGTTTCACCGGAGCCGTTCAGATTCTTAATGAAAATGAAATGAAAATCACGTCAACTTACGATTTTGACAATTTGGATATTGAAAAAGCACTCACTTTAAATTATTTTAAAAATAGCAATCTAAAAGAAATGACAAAGATGCCACCTGAAGAATATATCAATAATTTATTGATAAACGGGGCTGAGGAGCAACAGTAAGGAAGCTTCTTGTCAATCATAGAAAATCAAAAAGGAGAAAGAAATGAAAAAATCAGTAGTACTTTTAATGGCTAGCTTGGCGGTATTGACAGCTTGTGGACAACAATCACATAGTGGAAAAGCTGGTAGCAATCAGTCTGTCCAAAGCAAGGCAAAAGATAAATCGGTTACCAAGTCTTATCAGTTAAATCAAAAGGTACAAGGTCTTGATCAAACGATGACCTTGACAGTTACCTACGCGGGCAAGAAGTATGAAAAAGTGAATATTGCTATTTCACAAAATTTGCCAGAAGAAGCTAAGTCTGCCTTAGCTGGTCAAGACTTGTCCTCTCTGCAAGAAGAGGTGAGCAAGAGCTTCAAGCAAAGTTCAGGAGTGGATAAACTTGAACAAGTAAAAGGTATTCAAGTGAATGTTAAAGTGACCGAAAAAGGCACTGTTGATATTGATTTTATTATCGATCCGACAAATCTTGATTATGATGCGGCTTCTAAAGTACCGACCTATGGGCCAATCTTTAGCCAAATGAAGTCTCAGACTCCAGAAGAATTTATCAAGTCCTTCCAAGATGAAGGGGGCAAGGAAATTAGCAATCCGTCCTAATATTTCTGATGAAAACTAGTCTTTGAAAAGGGCTAGTTTTTTGATGGGAAGGAGCGGTAAATAGTTGAAAAAATGTCGAAAAAGTAGAAAATTTACATGGATTAAGTTTGTGAAACTGCTGTAATTATGCTATAATGATGGTATTCTTAAAGAAAGAGGGTGTAATTGTGGGATTTACAGACGAAACTGTACGTTTTAATCTTGATGATTCAAACAAAAAAGAAATTAGCGAGACTTTGACCGATGTCTACAAGTCACTCAATGATAAGGGCTATAATCCAATCAATCAAATCGTAGGTTACGTGCTGAGTGGAGATCCTGCTTATGTGCCTCGTTATAATAATGCTCGAAATCAGATTCGTAAATACGAACGCGATGAAATCGTAGAAGAACTGGTGCGTTATTATCTGAAAGGGCAAGGCATTGACCTCTGATGAGAATTATGGGACTAGATGTCGGCTCGAAAACAGTGGGCGTCGCAATTAGCGATCCACTTGGCTTCACCGCTCAGGGACTTGAAATCATTCAGATTGATGAAGAGAAAGAGCAGTTCGGTTTTGAGCGTTTGACGGAGCTTGTCGAGCAATATAAGGTGGACAAGTTTGTGCTTGGTCTCCCTAAAAATATGAACAATACCAGCGGTCCACGAGTGGAAGCGAGTAAGGCTTATGGTGAGAAGATTGCCCAGCTTTTCCAAATTCCAGTCGAGTATCAGGACGAACGTCTGACGACAGTGGCTGCTGAGCGCATGCTGATTGAACAGGCAGATGTCAGCCGCAGCAAGCGCAAAAAAGTGATTGATAAATTGGCGGCTCAGCTAATTTTACAAAATTATTTAGATAGAAACTTTTAGAAAGAATTGAGGAAACAATTATGGCACACGATCATAATCATGACCACGAACAGGCACAGCCTGAATTGATTACCTTGGTAGATGAGCAAGGGAACGAGAATTTATTTGAAATTCTTCTGACCATTGATGGTAAGGAAGAGTTCGGAAAAAATTACGTACTTTTGGTACCAGTGAATGCTGAAGAAGATGAGAACGGCGAAGTTGAAATCCAAGCTTACTCATTTACTGAAAATGAAGACGGCACAGAAGGCGAATTGGAACCAATTCCAGAAGACTCTGATGCAGAGTGGGATATGATTGAAGAAGTCTTCAACAGCTTTATGGAGGAGTAAAAAGGTCCGGGGGACCTTTTTAGCCCGGACTTAGAAATTAGGAAGCCAGCCAGTTTGAGAATTCATCTCAGCTTGGCCATAGCTAGTTTCTTTACAAAGAATAGAAAAGAGAGAGAAGCGAGTGGCGATTCACATTTGAAGTCTGCTTCGCTTCTCTTTTTATGTAGGAAAAGTGATGAATGAAATTGAAAAATGGTTGAACCGTCGCATTGGCCTAAACTTTCGTTCAGGTCTGGAGCGGATGCAGAGAGCGGTAGATTTGCTGGGGAATCCTGAAGGGGCCTACCCCGTCATTCATGTCACAGGAACGAATGGCAAGGGCTCTACCATTGCTTTTATGCGGAATTTATTTGCCTATCAGGGGAAAAAGGTAGCCAGCTTTACATCTCCGCATATGATCAGCGTTCATGACCGTATTTGTATCAATGGACTTCCGATTTCGGATGCTGATTTTGTTCGCTTTGGGTGGCAGATTCAGGAGATGGAGAAAGAATTGATCAAGACTCACGACCAGCTATCCTATTTTGAAATCTTGACCTTGCTGGCCTTTCTTTATTTCAGAGAGGAGCAGGTTGATCTGGCTCTCATCGAAGTAGGAATTGGCGGACTCTTGGACACGACCAATGTCTTGGATGGGCAAGTTGCAGTGGTGACATCGGTGGGCTTGGATCATCAGGAAACGCTGGGGCAGACGCTTACAGCGATTGCGGAGCAGAAGGCTGGCATTTTCAAGATCGGTCGCTCTGCAGTCGTTGGTCCCTTGCCAGAGGAGGCGCGTCAGGTCTGTGAACAGCGGGCAGCAAGTTTGGACTTGGATTTGTATGAATACGGGCGAGATTTTTCGTTTTCTGATGGCTCTTTTAAGAATAAAGATCTTCTTTTATCGCATATAACCTTGGGACTGCAGGGTGCTTACCAAGAAGAAAATGCAGCGCTGGCTTTGCAGGTTTTTCTGCTTTTTATGAAACAAATGGGCTGGGAAGTTGATTTTTCTCTGCTTCCTTCATCTTTGCGAAAGACCCATTGGGCGGGGCGGCTAGAGGAAATTCGTCCGAATATCTATCTGGACGGTGCCCATAATTTGCCAGCTCTGGCACGTCTGGTCGAGTTTATCAAGGGGCAGAAGGGCAAGACATGCAGCCTGCTGTTTGGAGCTTTAAAGCGCAAGGATTATAGCGGTATGCTGGCCTATTTGCAGGAGAACTTGCCAGAGGTTCAGGTGACGGTGACCAGCTTTGACTATGGGGAATCTGTGGGGCAAGCGGAAGCTGCGGGCTTTGATTATGTGGTGGATTACAGAGCCTTTATCGAGAATTTCAAACAAGAGCAGACGGTCAACCAAGTTCTTTTTGTAACGGGCTCACTCTATTTCATTGCAGAGGTTCGAGCCTACTTCCAGAGTGTATAAGTTGACCATAGAAAGCCCTGTTTGGTAAAATAGAAGTGGAACAAAGAAAGGAGAAACGATATGAAGGTTTCAAAAAAATTAGTTCTTTCAGCCCTTACGGCTATGACCGCTTTTGTATTGGTAGCTTGTGGCAATTCTGGTCAAAATCCATCCAATCAAGCTGCTCAATCTCAAGCGAGTTCCTCTGTTTCTCAGTCATCTGAGATAGTGTCATCAAGTAGCAAGGCAAGTAGCAATACAAACAGTAGCGCAAATACTAGTAGTTCAGAGTCTTCTGCTTCCAGTCAAACGGCAGCTAGTGACTTAGATGGGACCTATAAGGCCACTCATGAAGGCGATGCCTTAACCCTAGAAGTTTCTGGAAATAAAGGAACCCTGACCAAAGTCGAGCGCGACGGTGAGCAGGAAATTGAACAGGTGCAGGTTGATCCAACTAATCAAACTATGATCATTGGAGATGACGTTAAGCGTTATCGCGTAGAGGGAAAACAACTGACTCTGGAAGATTTATCGCAGGAAAACGATGATGACGACACAATCGTCTTCGCCAAGCAATAATTTTCAAAAAGGAATATCCTACAAAAGGCTGGACAGATGCTCCAGCTTTTTGTGTGTTTGGATAATGGAGTGCTAGGGCTTTCTTTAATCTTGGACTATAGACTATTTTCTTTTAAAAAGTTTTGAAATTGCTGCCAATTATTGTTATACTAGATGAAATATGAGACGAGGGAGGATTAGGATGAATCTAGGCAAGTTTCGTTTGCTGATGTCCAAGTATGGTTTCAGCATCATTATCATGTTACTGGAATTATTTCTTGTTTTTGCGGTCTTTTTCTATTTTAATCAATTGGTGCCTAACTGGTTGTCAGCCCTTGTCATTGTTTCTTTATATATTGGGACTATCTTGGCGATTGTCAATCGGAATATGCCTCCCGAAAGCAAGGTGACTTGGCTTTTGTTTGCAGTTGTGCCCGTTTTTGGCTTCTTGCTCTATCTGATGATTGGTGAGCGGC
The DNA here is from genome assembly GCA_963547765.1 of uncultured Streptococcus sp. GTDB lineage: Bacteria > Bacillota > Bacilli > Lactobacillales > Streptococcaceae > Streptococcus. Next base: position 8,676 of record CAUUSJ010000016.1, read on the forward strand.
GCCTTTCCAAAAAAGAAATTCAGCAGCTGGAAAAAATGGACTCGATGAAATTTCGAGAGGACAACAGCTATGACCTGCGAGTCGAACTCAAGCAGGAAAATAAATCAGCCTTCGGAATTGTCAAGTCTTTGCTGAGTATGGATCACAATGCAGATGTCTACGATGGCACGGCTTCGCAATATTTCCCTCTTGGTGAAGAGATGTTTGAGGCCATGCTGGATGATTTGCGCTCAGCCAAGAAATTCATTTTTCTGGAATTTTATATCATTGATCCAGGTGTGATGTGGAATCGTATCCTTGAGATTTTGGTAGATAAGGTCCAGCAGGGAGTTGAAGTCAAGCTGCTCTACGATGACATTGGTTGTATGGCGACCCTTTCAGGAGATTATACGAAAAGGCTGCGCAAAATGGGAATTGATGCCCATAAGTTTAATAAAGTGATTCCGCGGATGACGGTAGCCTATAACAATCGTGACCACCGCAAGATTTTGGTGGTCGATGGACAAGTCGGTTATACAGGCGGAATCAATCTGGCAGACGAGTATATCAACCATATCGTGCGTTTCGGGCATTGGAAAGATGGTGGTGTCCGTCTGGAAGGCCGAGCAGTAAAGGCCTTGACACGTCTTTTCTTGATGAATTGGTACATCAATCGCGGGGAAATTACGGATTTTGACCGTTACCATTTTGATAGCCAGCGAGTGGAAGGTAAGGGGCTCTATATTCCTTACGGGAGCGGGCCCAAGCCGATTTACAAGGAACAGGTGGGCAAGGCTGTCTACCAGAATATCATCAACCAAGCCATCGATTATGTCTATATCACGACCCCTTATTTGATTATTGACTATGATTTGACAGAGGATATCAAAAATGCAGCCATGAGAGGGGTGGATGTTCGCATTGTGACGCCATTTATTCCTGATAAGAAGCTGATTCAGATAGTCACTCGTGGTGCTTATCCAGACTTGCTGGAGGCTGGTGTTAAGATTTACGAGTACACTCCTGGTTTTATCCACAGTAAAAACGTTATTTCGGACGATGAGTTAGCTGTAGTGGGAACCATTAATTTTGACTACCGTAGTCTGGTGCACCATTATGAAAATGCTGTTCTTATGTATCAGACAGAAACGATTGTGGACATTAAGCAGGATTTTGAAGATTTGTTTGATGTTTCCAAAGAAATCTCCCTTGAAACCCTCCAGAATAGCTGGTACCAGCGTTTACTGAAGGAAATCATGCAATTATTTGCTCCGCTACTTTAAAGAGAGTGGGACAGAAATCGGTAATTCGTTAGAATTCGATTTCGTCGTCCCACCTCCGCACAGTTGAGTAGGGCTGTAAAAGCTGATGAAATCAGCGTAGTAGAGCCCACTCAACCACTGCGTCTTGCTCGACAATCCAAAGACAATTGAGAGGCTAGGACTTTTGTCCCAGCCCCTTTTTTCTGTTTTTTGCTGAGAGGATTTGCTCGAGAAGCTATAAATGACACTTTCTTTGGACGCTCGCCTTTATTTTACGAATAGTAAATAGAGGGCAGAGAATCAGAGGAGAATTATAGATGGAAATAGCAAAAATAATTTATCGGCTTCCTTGTCCAGAAGAGCGGCTAGTTTACTTGAAATTCCGCGATTTGGAGCGCTTGGCAAAGAAGAAACAGGAGAAGAAAGGGAGCCAAGATAAGGCTGACAGAAAGAGTGCTTTTTGATATACTATAGAGTATGGAAATCAAGGAGAACTTTTATGAACGATAGAAATCAGCAGGAAAACGTGGAAATTTTAGTATCTATGTCCGCAGAAACCTGGCAAAATACGAGTGAGAGACGGCGGTTAGAGAAAATAATCGAGCCGCTTCCTTCCTTACAACTATTTTTTTGGAGCGTTTTGGTCAGTTTGACCAGTGTCATCAATCCTTTACTAACCAACTTGGCCACCAATTTGCAATCGCAAAATCTATATGCTGGCTGGGCCTTGACTCAGGGAGAAGTTGCCTATTCAAATATTTATGGAACTAGCGGTCTTCTCTACTATTTGGTAAGCTGGTTGGGGAATTTATTTTTGGGTCAGCTATTGTTTTTACTTTTCCAAGTAGTGGCTTTGACCTTGGCAGGAATATATCTCTTCCAGACAATTTCACAAATAACGGTTAGAAGTGGTCTAGCTCGCCAGATTACAATCCTGTTCTATTTGTTTGTACTGACATTGGGATTTGGCGGAACCTATTCTATTATTTTTGCTTTCCCATTTATCTTTCGGAGTTTGTACCATCTTGTGAAGTACTTGCAAGGGCGTGTCCGCGATGAGTCTTTTATTCGTTTTGGGATGGTTGGAGCCTTGGCTTTTCTAATCGAGCCAGCTTTTAGTCTGCTCTTTTACTCATTGACGATGCTGTTTTTGCTTCTGTACAATATCGCTGACAAGCGAAAAGCGCGTGGTTTTTATCAGTTGCTGGCAGGTCTATTAGGTTTTTCTTTAGTCTTTTATCCACTGGGCTACTATACAGTTTTGAATGGTTCTTTTGGTGTGGCGATTAGCCAAGCTACTTATGTTCTAGAGGCTTTTCGTCTAAATGGCAACTATTTATTAGATCATTTGCTCTATTATGGCTTGCTTTTCCTAGGATTAGGTTTTGCGACAGCGCTGATGACGGCTTTTGCTTTCAAAGAAGAACCAACTGCTGCGCGTGGCATGCGCTTTATTGGGCTACTAGGGCTCCCTATCAGCTTTGTTGGTGTTCTAGGCTTGCCGGAGAAGGGCGCTTATCAGTTGTTGATAACCTTGCCTTTTGCCTTGCTGTTACTGGCCTTGTGGCTGGATACAGGTGGAGACAGGGATGGACATGAAAGACGCCACCGTAAGCCTACCCAGACTTCTAGCTGGAATCGTTACTTGGGCAAGCAACTCTTTCTGCCTTTGCTTGCGATGCTTTATCTCGTAGCTTATCCGTTTGTAAATGAGTATATTCTATCCAACGGAGTTTCAGCAGAGAGAAATCTGGCTGCCCAACATATTCGTGAAAACAGCACTAGCAAAGATAGCATTTATGCTTGGGACAATACAGCTAGCCTCTATAAAAAAGCGCAGCGTTTATCCGCTGTTTCTCTACTGAGTCCGTCGCTTTATACAGGAACGGAGGAAAATCGCATTTTCTTGCGTAATGCTTTAAATGAGGTGAGTCCAAAGTTTATTTTAGTCAATAAAGATGTGAAACTCTTTTCGGATGTGAAAAAGAAAATTTCTCAAGATTATGAAGAAGTGAACCTAAAACTCAATCACTTCAAGCTTTATCAAATCAAGTAATTAAATCAATATGTTGTGTGTAAAATAAAAAAATAACAATTTCACCACAACATATTGATTTTTTATTTTGGAGTGATATAATGTTTGGTAGATGATTAATTGAGAAGAGGAAGTGTTTGTGATGATTTTAAGAGAAGCAAAATTTGATACAGCGCCTACCATCTACGTTGAGAAGCGAGACGGCCGGAGAGTAGCTTTTGATGTGACTAAGATCTATAAGGCTATGGTACGAGCGGCTCAGGACCTTGGTCCCATGACGCCTATGCTGGAAGCTAAGCTCGAAACCATCACAGACCGTGTTGTGGCCGAGATTTCTAGTCGCTTCGCTAAGTACGTCAAAATCTATGAGATTCAGAACATCGTTGAGCATGAGCTTTTAAATGCCAAGGAGTATGCCATTGCGGAGAACTACATCACTTACCGCACCCAAAGGGATTTTGAGCGCTCAAAAGCGACTGATATCAACTTTACCATTGACAAGCTCCTCAACAAAGATCGGACGGTGGTCAATGAGAATGCTAATAAGGACAGCGATGTTTTCAATACCCAACGGGATTTAACCGCAGGGATTGTTGGTAAGTCCATTGGGCTTAAGATGTTGCCGCCTCATGTGGCCAATGCCCACCAGAAGGGGGACATCCACTACCATGATTTGGACTACAGCCCTTATACACCGATGACTAACTGCTGTTTGATTGACTTTGACGGCATGTTGAAAAATGGCTTCAAGATTGGGAATGCAGAAGTAGAGAGTCCCAAGTCTATTCAGACTGCGACAGCGCAAATCTCGCAGATTATTGCCAATGTAGCTTCCAGCCAGTACGGTGGCTGTTCGGCCGATCGGATTGACGAGGTCTTGGCGCCCTATGCTGAGCTTAATTATCAAAAGCATCTCAAGGATGCGGAGCAATGGGTTTTGCCGGATAAGCAGGAAGAATACGCCTGGGCAAAGACCAAGAAGGACATCTACGATGCCATGCAGTCGCTAGAGTATGAGATTAATACTCTCTTTACCTCTAATGGTCAGACTCCTTTTACTTCGCTAGGCTTTGGTCTGGGAACCAATCGTTTTGAGCGGGAAATTCAGAAGGCCATTCTCAATATCCGTATCAAGGGACTGGGAAGTGAGCACCGCACAGCAATTTTCCCTAAGCTGATTTTCACCCTTAAGCGTGGGCTCAATCTCGAGCCGGGAACGCCTAACTATGACATCAAAGAACTGGCTCTGGAGTGTGCCACTAAGCGCATGTATCCAGATGTGCTTTCCTATGACAAGATTATCGACTTAACTGGATCGTTCAAGGTACCGATGGGCTGCCGTTCTTTCCTACAAGGCTGGAAGGATGAAAATGGCCAGGAAGTCAACTCCGGCCGTATGAATCTAGGTGTCGTTACTGTCAATCTGCCACGGATTGCCCTTGAATCCGAGGGGGATTTGGATAAATTCTGGGAACTTTTTAACGAGCGGATGAATATCGCTGAAGATGCTTTGGTCTACCGTGTGGAGCGGACCAAGGAAGCCAGTCCAGCCAATGCACCGATTCTTTATCAGTATGGGGCTTTTGGCAAACGCTTGGGCAAGTATGATCAGGTAGACCAGCTCTTTACCCACCGTCGGGCAACGGTTTCCCTAGGCTATATTGGTCTCTATGAAGTGGCAGCAGTCTTTTACGGCGGTAATTGGGAGACCAATCCTGAAGCCAAGGAATTTACGGTTGCTATTGTCAAGGATATGAAGCGCCGAGTGGAAGAATGGTCAGATCAGTATGACTACCATTTCTCTGTCTACTCGACGCCATCTGAAAGCCTGACCGACCGTTTCTGTCGTTTGGATACAGAAAAGTTTGGCATCGTTCCGGATATTACTGACAAAGAATACTATACTAACTCTTTCCACTACGATGTGCGTAAGAATCCAACACCTTTTGAAAAGCTAGACTTTGAGAAGATTTATCCTGAAGTGGGTGCTTCTGGTGGCTTTATTCACTACTGTGAATACCCTGTGCTGCAGCAAAATCCAAAAGCACTGGAGGCTGTCTGGGACTATGCTTATGATCGGGTTGGCTATCTGGGAACCAATACACCGATTGATCGCTGTTACAAGTGTAACTTTGAAGGAGATTTCACGCCGACCGAGCGAGGCTTCACCTGTCCAAACTGCGGCAACAGCGATCCCAAGACGGTCGATGTGGTCAAGCGGACCTGCGGCTACTTAGGGAATCCGCAAGCCCGTCCGATGGTCAATGGCCGCCACAAGGAAATATCAGCTCGGGTCAAGCACATGAATGGCTCGACTATTAAGTACGAAGGAAATTAAGATGGGAAAGTATCAATTGGATGACAAAGGAAAGGCTCAGGTGCAGCGTTTCCATGAAAAACATTCGCAGGGCGGCAGCAGCAAAAAAGAACGATTAGCCAAACTGCGTCAGCAATTTTTAGAAAAGAACAAGAAACAATAGAAGTCAGAGTGGGGCGCAAGGCGGTCTCACTCTCTTCGTATCAGGAGGTACTATGGAGCTGAGACGACCAGAACTAGAAGACAAGAAAAAAATTTTAGAGATGCTGGCTGACTTTGAAGCAGCTGGTAGCCGACAGGACGGCTTCTTTGGTGGAGCAGATTTTGTCTATGAGGACTGGCTGGAGACTATTCAGCTAGCTGAGGCAGGTCTAGGCTTGCCGCAAGGGTTTGTGCCTTACATCCAACTAATCTCTTTTGCTGCGGATGGTCAGGCTGTGGGCTTTCTCAATCTGCGCTTGCGGCTCAATGATTATTTGCTCCAAGAAGGCGGGCATATCGGCTATAGTATCCGTCCCTCTGCGCGTGGGAAAGGATTGGCCAAAGAGCAGCTGCGACAAGGCTTACAAGTAGCCAAAAGTAAAAATATAAAACGAGTCCTAGTGACTTGCGATAGTGACAATGCTGCCAGCCGAGCAGTGATTCTGGCTAATGGCGGAGCTTTAGAGGATATTCGAGGCGGGAAAGAGCGCTACTGGATTGATGTCAATTAAGGAGGGAGCATGGAGCTAAGACGACCAACTTTGGAAGATAAAGACGCGATATTAGAGATGATTGCTGAGTTCGATGCAGCAAAATCCTATATGCATGGTGGCATGGGCTCCGCTTGGAAGCGAGCAAAGGATTATGAGGATTGGTTAAAGATTGTAGAACAGCAGGAGGATGCTGCCAATTTGCCAGAAGGCTGGGTTCCTGCAATCAAATTTTTATCCTTTGATGAGACCGGCTTGCCTCTGGGTTTTTTAGCTCTGCGCTTGTCCTTAAATGACAAATTATTTGTGGAGGGTGGGCATATTGGCTATTCTATCCGGCCCAGTCAACGCAGAAAGGGCTTGGCTAAGTTGCAACTAGAACTAGGACTAGCAGAGGCTCGAAAGCAAGGACTGGAACGAGTGCTGATTACCTGCGATGAAGACAACGAAGCCAGCCGCCGCACCATTCTCTCCGCTGGCGGTGTTTACGAAAATACAATCGACAGAAGTCAGCGCTACTGGATTGATTTGGAGGATGAAGATGAACAATCCCAAACCTCAAGAATGGAAAAGTGAGGAGCTGAGTAAGGGGCGAATCATTGACTATAAGGCCTTTAACTTTGTGGATGGCGAAGGTGTCCGCAACTCCCTCTATGTCAGTGGCTGTATGTTTCACTGTGAGGGCTGCTATAATGCAGCAACTTGGTCCTTCAACGCTGGTATTCCCTATACCCAAGAGCTGGAGGAGCAGATTATGAAAGACTTGGCGGAGCCTTATGTGCAGGGGCTGACCCTTCTAGGCGGCGAGCCATTTCTCAATACAGGCATTCTCCTGCCCTTGGTCAAGCGGATTCGGAGAGAGCTTCCAGACAAGGATATTTGGTCCTGGACGGGCTACACCTGGGAGGAGATGATGCTGGAAACGGAGGACAAGCTGGAGCTGCTGAGTCTGATTGACATCTTGGTGGACGGCCGTTTTGATATCACGAAGAAAAATCTCATGCTGCAGTTTCGCGGATCTTCTAATCAGCGCATCATTGATGTGCAGAAGTCCCTTCAGTCAGGACAGGTAGTCATCTGGGACAAGCTCAATGATGGCTTGCAGGCCTATGAGCAAGTTGATCGAGATGGTTTGTTGTAATCGTCTAGATCAGAGCAAAATTTTTAGTATAAAAATAGGACATTTAGTTCAATTTTGTCCATAATTTTTTAAATGTTCTTATTATATGCCAGCAGCTCTCTGAATTTCATGAGCGGAGATCTATCTTATCTACCAGAATAAGGTAGTGTCAATGCCTTGGTATCGCTTTATTTTTCTGTGTTTTGGCTTGAATTCGATTTCAAAGTTGAAGTCGTTGACAAAAGAATAGGATTTTTTTACAATTATGTAATATTCTTAAGAATTTCTTAAAAAAGCCATGTTTTTATGCTATAATAGACTAGAGTAATTTCGCACAGAAAGTAGTAAGGTGAATGTATCAGAGAGCAAAAAAGTCTGAAAAGAAAAGCAATCGATTAAAAATAGTGAATAGCACCCTCTTGGGTGTTTATACTTTGTTAGCAGCCTTCTTGATTTTCACAATTTTCCGCTATCATTTTCTAGCTTTTCGCTATGTGAATATCTTAGTGACAGCCCTCATCCTAGCAGTGGCAGTCCTATCAGGATTCCTGATTTTCAAGGGTAAGGCAGGAAAGACCACTAGTGCTATCCTAATAGTAGCCCTGCTTGTGGGGTCAGTGTCTATGTATGCTGTAAAGGGTTTAGTCGACTTGTCGGCTGGCGTTAATTCCACTTCCAACTACTCTGAGTATGAGATGAGTATCGTGGTGCCGGCAGATAGTGATGTTAAGGACCTCAAGCAGTTGACAAATGTCTTAGCACCATCAGGCAATGACCAAGATAATGTCCAAGCATTGATGAAAAATATCAGTCAAACACAAGGGCATGAGCTGACAGTGGACACAGCATCTTCTTATCTCGCTGCCTATAAGTCGTTGACTTCTGGTGAAGCCAAGGCTATGGTCTTGAATAGTGTTTTTGAAGATACGATTCGTGGTGAAGATCCTGACTATGCTTCTAAGATTAAAAAAATCTATACTTACAAGATAAGCAAGAAGATTGATACAGCTATTGGCAAGCAAGATCCGAATGCAGAGGTCTTCAATATCTATGTCAGTGGTATTGACACTTATGGACCGATTTCTTCTGTGTCACGCTCGGATGTCAACATTATTATGACAGTCAATCGCAAGACCAAGAAAGTCTTGCTGACGACAACACCGCGCGATGCCTATGTTCCAATTGCAGACGGTGGCCTTAATCAGCCGGATAAGCTGACTCATGCGGGTATTTACGGCGTGGACGCTTCAGTTCATACTTTGGAAAATCTCTACGGCATTGATTTAAACTACTATGTGCGGCTAAATTTCACTTCCTTCCTCAAGTTGATTGACTTGCTGGGTGGAATTGATGTTGAGAACGACCAGGAGTTTACTGTAGGAAATACTCATTATCCTATTGGTAATATTTCATTAAATTCTGAACAAGCGTTGACTTTCGTCCGTGAGCGTTATTCTCTAAATGGTGGGGATAATGACCGTGGTAAGAACCAAGAAAAGGTTATTGCAGCGGTCATTAAGAAACTGACCTCGACAGATGCACTGAAGAATTACAATGCCATTCTTTCAGGACTGCAGGATTCTGTCCAGACCGATATGAGCTTGGAAACGATGATGAATCTGATCAATACTCAACTGGAGTCAGGCGGAAGTTATCGTGTGACTTCTCAAGCCTTGACCGGAACTGGGAATACAGGTCTGCCTTCCCATGCGATGCCAGAAGCCAATCTCTACATGATGGAAATTGATCAAAATAGTTTGGTGGCTGCTAAAGCAGCGATTCAGGAAGTAATGGAAGGGAAGTAAAGCATGATTGATATTCACTCGCATATCATTTTTGATGTGGATGACGGTCCTAAGACACTAGAGGACAGCCGACGTCTGCTCGAAGAAAGCTATCGTCAGGGCGTTCGTACCATTATTTCTACCTCTCATCGTCGAAAGGGCATGTTTGAAACACCTGAGGAAAAGATTGCGGCAAACTTCAAGCAAGTACAGGACTTGGCCAAGCAAGTTGCTGACGACTTGACCGTGCTATATGGAGCGGAGATTTACTATACTAGTGATATTTTGAAAAAGCTAGAAGAGGGGACATTTCCCAGTCTAGCTAGCACCAAGTATGTCTTGATCGAGTTTAGTATGAATACACCCTACAAGGATATTCATTCCGCCTTGGGCAATGTCATTCGCCTCGGTATGACTCCGGTAGTAGCACATATTGAGCGCTATCACTGTCTGGAAAATGACGAAGACAGGGTCAGCGAATTGATCAATATGGGCTGCTATATGCAGGTCAATAGTTCAAATGTTTTGAAACCTAAGCTCTTTGGTGATCGTTACAAATTTATGAAAAAGCGTGTTCAGTTCTTTTTAGAACGGGACTTAGTTCATTTCGTTGCCAGCGATATGCATAATCTCGATGACAGGCCGCCTTATATGCAAAAGGCCTATCAGATTGTCGCGAAAAAATATGGAGCTGCGCGTGCGGAAGAACTCTTTAAGACAAACCAAGAAATCTTATTAAGTAACGAGTTTATTTAATCAATCAAACTCTGGAGAAAGTAAATACATGAATCAAGAAAATCAAATGATCGAAATCGATGTGTTGTCTCTGTTGAAGACAATTTGGAAACGGAAATTTTTAATTATCTTAACTGCCTTATTGACAGGTATTTTAGCCCTAGGTTATAGCGTTTTTATTGCTAAGCCTGCTTATAAGAGTACGACGCGTATCTACGTTGTCAATCGTCAGCAGGGCGAAAATCCTACCTTGACAAACCAAGACTTGCAGGCCGGTTCTTATCTGGTAAAAGACTACAAGGAAATTATCCTGTCTCAAGACGTTTTGGCATCCGTCATTTCAGAATTGAAACTGTCAGGTTCACCATCTGACTTGGCATCTAAGGTAACTGTAACCGTACCGACAGATACTCGGATTGTGTCAATTACGGTTACGCATGCGGATCCGACAGAAGCTAGCCGTATCGCCAATACTTTACGTGAAGTCGCTGCTGAGAAAATCATCGCTGTTACTAAGGTCTCTGATGTTACAACGCTGGAAGAAGCGGAAACACCGAAAACACCGTCTTCTCCAAACATCCGTCGCAATACCATCATTGGAGTGCTTGCGGGTGGTGTCTTGATGGTCATTGTAGTAGTGATTGTTGAGATCCTTGATGACCGTGTCAAGAAGCCAGAAGATATTGAAGAAGTCTTAGGAATGACCTTACTTGGTGTCGTTCCAGATATGAATAAGGTAGGTTAGGAGATACAATGCCAATATTAGAGTTAGCAAAAAAGAAAAAACTTTCTATTTCGAGGGTAGAGGAGTATTACAATGCTCTTCGGACCAACATCCAGCTTAGCGGCGAGAATATCAGAGTAATTGCTATTAGTTCTACTTTCCCAGGGGAAGGAAAGACAACAACTTCAACCAATCTTGCCCTGACCTTTGCTAAAGCGGGTCACAAGACACTTTTAGTTGATGCAGATATCCGGAATTCTAAAATGTTAGGTGGTGTCTTTAAGAGTGATGGAAAAGTCACTGGTTTGACAGAATATCTGTCTGGAACTACAGATCTATCTCAAGGATTATGCGAAACGGATGAACCAAATCTTTTCGTCGTCTCTTCGGGACAAACTTCCCCTAACCCGACTGCACTTCTTCAAAGTGATCGATTTGCAACGATGATGACCGTTTTGCGCCGTCACTATGATTATATTATTGTAGATACACCACCGATTGGTATGGTAGTAGACGCGACTCTTATTTCTAGAGTCTGTGATGCTAGCCTTTTGGTTGTGGCGCCAAAGGAAGTCAAGCGGAAAATGGTTCAGAAATCTAAAACGCAGTTGGAACAATCATCCACACCATTCCTTGGCGTGGTCTTAAATAAATACAATGTCCAAGCAGACAAATATGGTTTCTATGGTTCCTATGGACACTATGGGGATAATTTGAGTAAAGAATAGAAAAAAATAAAGGGATATTATGGAATTAACACGATCACAAAAAAGAATTATTCTGATGATAGCAGATGCTGTTTTAATATATTTTAGTGGTTTTGTGGCATACTTCTTTTTATCTGAATATGTTTTGCTGTCAGATTTGAGTTTTGTACAAACCTTAACAATGACAGTAGTGCTCTATTTTTTAATTGGAATCAAAACGAAACTTTTTTCGATTATCAATCGTTACACGGACTATAAAACTCTCAGTACGATCAGTCTAACCTTGGTTGGTGCTTACTTTGTTATTTTCTTAGTAGAACTTGCGCTATCCTTGCATACAAGCTATCGTTTTTTATTGCTTAGTTGCATGTTCTCTATTTTGTTTACTATGTCCATTCGTCTTTGCTGGAGAATGTGGTTTAGTTTTAAAAACGGAACAACCTATACAGAGGTTGAAGAAAGCAAAGTAAGTAGAACGCTGGTGGTCGGAGCAGGGGATGGTGGAAGCCTATTTATTAAAACGGCTTTAAAAGAGTCACCTGAGTTAAAGATTGTTGCTGTTGTAGATAGTGATACAAGTAAGCAAGGCTCGTTTTTACATGGTGTCAAAGTTGTTGGTACGGATAGTCAAATCCCTGAAATTGTAGCAAATTATGAGATAAGTCAGATTGTCCTAGCAATTCCTTCTCTTAAACCAGATGAGTATGAACGGCTTTTTTCTCTTTGTAAAAAGACAGGTGCTAAAGTTAGTGCTATGCCAAAATATGAAGAAGTGGTTACCGGAAAGTTAAGAGTACATAAATTACGGGAAATTGATATTGCTGATTTATTGGGAAGAAAAGAAGTTAGGCTTGATCAAACGAGTTTGCAATCCAATATTGATGGTAAGACAATTTTGGTAACAGGAGCAGGAGGTTCAATTGGTTCAGAGCTTTGTCGTCAGATTGCTCGTTTTTCTCCTGCAAGATTACTACTTTTAGGTCATGGAGAAAATTCTATCTATTTAATTCATAAAGAATTACTTGCTCAATATGGAGATAAAGTCGAGATTGTGCCTCTTATCGCAGATATACAAGATCGAGAACGGATATTCCATATTATGCATGAGTATCAACCTGATCGTGTTTACCATGCGGCAGCTCATAAGCATGTCCCATTGATGGAATACAACCCAACTGAAGCAGTAAAAAACAATATTTATGGAACCAAAAATGTGGCTGAAGCTGCCAAAGCAGCTGGAGTTGCTAAATTTGTAATGGTTTCTACAGATAAGGCTGTGAATCCTCCAAACGTCATGGGAGCTACAAAACGTGTGGCTGAAATGATTGTTACAAGTTTGAATGAGGAAGGGAAGACCTTGTTTGCAGCGGTTCGCTTTGGGAATGTTTTAGGCAGTCGAGGTAGTGTAGTGCCTTTGTTCAAGGAGCAAATTGCGAACGGTGGTCCAATTACAGTCACAGATTTCCGAATGACACGGTATTTCATGACTATTCCTGAAGCAAGTCGTCTTGTTATTCAAGCGGGTGCGCTAATGCATGGTGGAGAAATTTTCGTGTTAGATATGGGTGAGCCAGTTAAAATTTTAGATTTAGCTAAAAAAATGATTACCTTAAGCGGTCACACGGAAGAGGAAATCCAAATTGTAGAAGCTGGAATTCGCCCAGGAGAGAAATTATATGAGGAATTGCTCTCTACTGAAGAGCGAGTTGACGAACAAATCTATGAAAAAATATTTGTAGGAAATGTTCAAGCTTTACCGAATTCAGAAGTAACAGCTTTCATTGATTCTATTTCTAAATTAGATGGAGCAGAATTGAAAGCTAAATTAATAAAATTTGCGCAACAGTAGGGGGGAGATAAAGTATGTATAAATTTATTAAACGCATTTTTGATATTATTTTATCCTTTTGCGGTATGATTGTACTATCACCTCTATTTCTTGTTCTGATTATAGCCATAAAGTTAGATTCAAGGGGACCAGTACTTTTTAAACAAAAACGTATAGGATTACACAAAAAACACTTTTTTATTTTAAAGTTTAGAACGATGCGGATTGACACACCTAAAGACACTCCCACTCATTTATTAGAAAATCCTGAACAATGGATTACGAAGGTTGGGAAATTCATGCGTAAAACATCTCTTGATGAATTGCCGCAAATTTGGAATATCTTTGTTGGAGACATGAGCATCATTGGCCCTCGGCCTGCCCTTTGGAATCAATATGATTTGATTGAGGAACGTGATAAATATGGTGCTAATGATGTGTTACCAGGATTAACTGGTTGGGCACAGATTAATGGTCGTGATGAACTACCAATCAAACGAAAAGCTGAACTTGATGGCTACTATGTAAAAAATATGTCCTTTGCTCTAGATTGTCGCTGTTTCTTTGGAACTATTCTAAGTGTTTTAAAAAGTGACGGTGTCGTTGAAGGAGGAACAGGACAGAAAAAGGAGGGATAGAGTGGAGAAATCTCAAGTTGCAGGAAAGAAAATTCTATTTTTTTCTCCTGCATTTTTTGGATATGAATATAAGATAGCTCAAAAAATGAGAAATCTTGGTGCAGAAGTTGATTATTATGATGTACGTTCTGTCTATGGGGCATTTGCAAGGGCATTATTAAAAGTATCTCCAGCACTATTTCATAAACGTTCTTTAAAGTATTATAAAAATATAATAGAACAGAATAGATTAAAGAATTATGATTATATAGTAATAATAAAGGGAGATATGACTCCGATTCCAATTCTTAAAGAAATGAGAAAAGTTTATGATCGGGCAAAGTTTGTTTTGTATTTATGGGATTCTATTGAGAACATCCCAAATATAAGTAGTAAATTCGACTATTTCGATAGATTGTTGACCTTTGATTTAAATGATGCCAAAGAGAACACGCAATTTATTTTTAGGCCTCTTTTTTATGGAGATGATTATATTTCTCATGATGTTTCTAGTAAAGCTAAGTATGATCTGGCATTTTTGGGGACGATACATTCTGATAGATATAAAATTCTTAAGAAAATAAATCAATTTTCTAAGGAAAATAATTTATCGGCTTTCTATTTTGCTTATTTACAGAGTAAATTTATTTATTATTATTATAAATTAACAAGAGCAGAATATTTTAATGTAAATCAGTACTTTTTTTCATTCAAAAAAATGGATAGCGTTTCAATAGCGAAAGTCATTTCAGAAAGTAATGTAATTATTGATATTGAGCATCCAAAGCAAACAGGTCTTACGATGCGTACTATTGAAATGATTGGTATGCAAAAAAAATTATTAACTACGAACTCAAGTATAAAGAATTATGATTTTTATAATAAACAAAATATTTATATCATAGATCGGAACGTTAGCAAGTTAGATATTGATTTTTTTAATACTCCTTATAAGCCTTTAGATAGACATATTTATAAAAAATACAGTTTGGAGCAATGGGTCTTAGATGTATTAGGAGAGGACGATGAGTAATAAATATACCATTTCAGAATTTATAACAACTGGCTTTTCATATGTTTTAACTAAACTATTTGATAGAAAAGCAAGATTAATACGCCGTCCGATATATATCCGTGGGAAGTCTGATTTGTTTTATAAAAAGGGCTTTACTACTGGGCATGGATGTCGTTTTGATTTAAAAGGTGACAATGAGATTCGATTAATATTTGGAGAAAATTGTGAACTTGGAGATGGTGTGCATATTGTTGCTCATGAAAAAGTTGTTATTGGAAATAATGTATTGATGGCATCAAAAATTTTTATAAGTGATACTAGTCACGGTGATTATTCCGATGAAAAACAAGACAGTCCATTAACGACTCCAAACAAAAGGCCATTAATTACCAATCCTGTAACTATAGGTGATAATGTTTGGCTTGGAGAAAATGTCGTAGTACTTCCTGGGGTTGAGATAGGTTCTGGAAGTATAGTAGGGGCTAATTCAGTAGTAAATAAAAGTATTCCTGAAAATTCAATAGCGGTGGGTTCACCTGCTAAAGTAATCAAAACGTTTGATTTCAGTAATAATCAATGGAAAAAAGTAGAGGTTGAATAAAAATGAAGATACTAGTCACGGGAGCAAACGGTTATTTGGGTAAAGGAGTTGTAAAGGTTCTCCTGGATCAAGGAGTGAACGTAATAGCTACGGATTTTCACAGTGATTTCATTGACCAACGAGCAACAATTAAATGTGTTGATTTATTTAAATTAACAAATCCATTTGAATTCTTTGAACAGCCAGATATTTTAGTTCATATGGCCTGGCGAGATGGATTTATCCATCACTCAGATAACCATTTACGAGACTTACCTGAACATTATGAGTTTATAAAAAAAATGGTAGAGGCAGGAGTGAAAAAAGTAGCAGTTTTAGGAAGTATGCACGAAGTTGGTTTTTTTGAAGGTTCAATAAATGAAACGACTCCAACAAATCCGCAAAGTTTATATGGAATTAGTAAGAACGCTTTAAGAAATGCAGTAGAATTACTTTGTAAAAAACATAGTATTATTTTCCAATGGTTGAGAGGATTTTATATTGTAGGTAATACGATTGATGGCAGTTCCATTTTTTCAAAAATTGTTCAAGCGAATGATAATCAACAAGAGGTATTTCCATTTACAATGGGGTTGAACCAGTTCGATTTTATTGATTATGATGATTTTTGTGTTGGAGTTGCACAGACAGTATTACAGGATAACATTGTAGGTATCATTAATATATGTTCAGGGAGCCCTGAAAAGTTAGCTGATAGAGTAGAACGATTTATACAAGAGAATAACTTTAATATTAAATTGCAATATGGAGCATTTCCTGATAGACCATATGATTCAAAGGCTGTCTGGGGAGATGTGAGTAAGTTAACGAAAATTTTAGAACAAAGTAAATAGTTTTTTAAGTATCGCTTATTTGGATGGCACATTGAAAAATACTCTATTTTTCTTAATATTATGTTTTTTAGTGAAATGTTTTTAAATGAAATAAGCTTAATAAAAATTGATTCACCTCTTTATATTAACGTAAAGAGATCATAGTTTTTTTAGAGTTATCAATTTTTCATATTTGTTCGTGATAAAGAGATTGAGTGAATAATTATAAAATAGTATAAGTCAATTATAAGAAAGTAGTATGTAAATGAAAAAAATTTGTATCATTACTATGGGGAACATATATCTTGTCCCATATTTACAAACCTATCTGTCTCAAATAAATCATCCGGTTTCAATTATTTATTGGGATAGAGCTAATTTAAATGAGACTTATAAAGATAATGATATATATAGGTTTCAGCATAAATTCGCAACTAAAACTGATAAAATATTAGGATATTGTAGGTATCGGAAGTTTATTAAAAAAATTTTATTAGACCAAGAATTTGATGTCGTGATATTATTGCAAACTTTGAGCGCTTTGTTGTTACATGATATTTTATTAAAAAAGTTTAAACATCAGTTTATAGTTGATATTCGAGATTATACTTATGAAGATAATAAAATAATTTTTGCGATAGAAAAGAAATTATTAAGCAATTCTGCCATGAATATTGTTTCTTCAGAAGGTTTTTTGAAATTTTTACCTAAAGATATAGATTATGAAATTGCTCATAATATTCGCAAGTGGCCAAATGAGGCTTTAGAGCGCATTAAAAATAGAAAAAAAAATAAGAGCAAGTTACATATTGTTTTTGTGGGATATGTTAATTATCAAGAGCAGCACAAAAAGTTACTTTTAAAATTAAAAAATGACTCTAGATTTGAAATTAGTTTTATTGGTACTCGAGCACAAGAACTTGAAGATTTTTGCGAAGAAAACCAAATAGAAAATGTCAGATTAATAGGAACGTTTCAATCGGAAGATACTTTGAAGTTTTATGAAGATGCTGATTTTGTAAATAACTTATATGGGAATAATACTCCAGTGTTGGATTATGCTTTATCTAATAAACTGTACTATGCTGCAATTTTGAATATACCTATATTGGTCTGTGAAAATACTTTTATGGAAGAGATTTCAAATACGTATAATTTTGGAATAACTGTGGATCTAGATTTAGAAGAAAATTTAGGAGACTTTTTATTTTTAAAGTATAGTGAGATTGATTGGAATAATTTATCTAATGGTTGTGAGAGTTTTTTAAAGGAAGTTAATAAACAACAAAATAGATTCGAGAGAAATCTTTCTAGATTACTAAATTAAGGGAGAAAAATGGCAAAAATTTTACATACAATTCCAGCATTAGATGGGGGAGGAGCAGATAGGGTTATTTTTGACTATACTGTTAGAATGATTCCTGATCTGGAATTTGATTTTATTGTACACTCGGAAGATAAAGGAATTCTCGAGGAAGAACTACTAAATAAAGGATGTCAAATATTTCATGTTCCTTCATTAAAAACGAGTGGCTTATTCAAATATATAAAATCTCTTTATAGAATTATGAGAAATAATCAATACGATATTATTCATGTTTCACAAGGATACTGGGGATTTGCTTTTATTATTATTGCTTTTGTTTTAGGTATTAAAATTCGAATAGCTCACGCTCATATGGCTTATGTTCCAGAAAATAGATACCAGACTATAAAACGGAAGATCTTTTCTGCCTTAACTCGTTTGTTTGCTACAGATTTGTTTGCTTGTGGGATAGATTCTGCTTGTTGGATGTGGGGAGAAAAGAATTATAAAAATAATAATATCCACATAATGAGTAATGCTATTGATGGAACAAAATTTATATTTAATTCAAAATTACGTCAGAAATTACGTCAGGAATGGAAGGTTGAGTCTAATTTTGTAATCGGAAATGTGGGAAGATTAGAGTGTCAAAAAAATCAGCTTTTCTTAGTTAATTTATTTAGTGAAATTTTAAAAATTGCTCCACATAGTAGATTAATGCTTATTGGGCGTGGAAGTCTAGAATCTCAGCTAAGAGAGAAAGTCCATGAGTTAGGCATTGATGATTTTGTAATTTTTACAGGAGTTAGAGATGATGTACATAAGTTACTTAATTTAATGGATGTATTTGTCTTACCGTCTCTTTTTGAAGGTTTTCCAATTACTCTTATAGAAGCACAAATGAACGGTTTGCCCATTGTTGTCTCTAGCAACATTACAAATGAGTCAAAATTTTCTGAATTATATACGTCTTTGCCTCTAAATATAGATCTTAAAGAATGGGCGAAAGAGATAGTTGGATTTAATGATACCAGAGTGGCAGTAGATAAAACAATCCAAATGCAGAGGGATGTAAATTATTTAGCTCCAATACAAAAATCATGGTATGTGAGGAGGCTAGAAAGTCTTGAAAAAAAATCAAATAAATAGCAATCTAAAAATTTCAGTAAAAGATTTACTTTTTTTAATAAGTTATTTGTTTTTCATGACAATATTCTTTTATTGGGCATATCAAAATTTTTTTAGCTCATATATTTCAAGTTATGAATATATAATATCTCCCTGGATTTTTGGATCCTTACTCTTAAATATTATTGGTTACATATTAATTTTTAAGACTCCCTTGACAGAGCCCTCATTATGGTATGTACTATCCTCTTATTTGTTCATGTTTGGACATATATTTTTGAAAATCTTTAATTTAGAAACATCTTTAATTTGGAATCCGGCTATTTACTTTTCACCAACTGAAATGTTTAAAGGCTCACTATATGCTCTTCAAAGCATAACTTGTATTTGTTTTGGTTATTTTGTGCATCTTTCATTTAATAAGAGAATTGAAGTCAATTTCAACGAAAATTCAAAAAAAGAAACGGATATAAAAATGTTTAATGTAGGTTTCATAATATTTTGGATAGGTTTTGTGTGTGCCCTTATAAATTCTTATGTTGTAGTTACTTCTACTTATAATGCAGGGACGTATGTTGCTTATGCAGATGTTGCGGGTTCTACAGGGCTATTAGATGATTTCAGTTATCTGGTTATTCCAGGCTCTTTATATATTTTATGTAGTAGAAAATGGAACAGACAAACTGCAAAGTTATTTACTTATTGTATTTGTACGTTCTTTTTAATAATAATGATTTTCAGTGGTAGTAGAAAGAGTCAATTATTTTCTATTTTGACAGTTTTGCTATGTTATAATAGTTTGCATGGGAAGAATAAATATAAAGTTTCATCAGCATTTATAAATAGTATTTTGGTATTTCTTTTCTTGAATTTAATATATATTATAAGAGAATACAGGACAAATTTAACTTCAATAATTCCTGAGTTTTTTTCTAGCCTAATATCTCTAGAATTTCTAAGAAAAATTTTTGGTGAAACTTTTGCAGAGACGGGCTTAAGTATGTATTCAGTTGTTTCTGTATTAAAGTATGTGCCAAGTGTTTTTCAATATGAATATGGTTTGACATTTATTCGTAGTGTGTTATCTATTTTCCCATTAGGTAGTCTATTTCCAACATTTTTTAATGCAGGTTATTCTACTGTATTAATTAATCGCTATACGGGTATTCCTGTTGGTTCGAGTCTCATTGGAGATTTTTATTGGAATTTTGGCATTATAGGTGCATTAGTTATAAGTTTTTTCTTTGGCCAGTTACTTGGAAAAATTGGGGATATTAAGTATAAATTTAAGGATAGACTCCCAATGTATTTCTCATTACTATTTATAATTTTTTTATGTATTCGAGCAGGATTGATGGATATCATGAGACCGTTAGTAATCATTACAGTTATCCCAGTTGTTGTGGATGGTTTTTTTAGCGCACAATACAGAAAGTAGGAAAATATGAAGATTTTATTACATGGTGCAACAGATTTTGGTTCGTCTAATTTTGGGGATTTTCTTTATGGGGAAATTTACTACTCATTTATTAAACAAGTATTACCAAATGCACAGATATCGTTTTATAATCCGTCGGATTATTTTAAAAAATATATTAGTAATTATGATTTTTCGAAAAATGATTCGAGAAGTGCAGACTTGCTAATCTACTTTTCAGGTGGATATTTTGGTGAAGGGCATAATGCAAGATTAAAACATAATTTGATGCAGTTTGTAAGGTTTATGCCAGTTGGTTTGAGTAGCTTAATAAAAAAAAGAGATATAATTATATCTGGAATTGGAGCCGGTCCAAACACTAATCCTATTCTGACACAATCAATAAAAGCTGTCTGTAAAAAGGCAAAATTAGTGACTGTACGAGACAATGAATCAAAAATAGCTTTAGAAAAACTAGGTGTTGATTCAGTAATTGAAGGGGCAGATTCTATATTATCATTTGACTATTCTCAAATTGCAGAAAAGACAGAGCAAATTGATAGGATTATTACTGAATCGGAGGGGAGAAGATTGGTTTTTGTACATTACAATCATTCAGATGAGGCCCTTGAAAAATTTGCTAGTCTAGTTAATAGATTGACGCAAGATACAAATGAGTATCACTTTGTTATTGGTTCAGATCAAATTTTAAGAGATGAAGATGAAAAATTAGGTCGTTTTAAAAAATTAGTAAAGACAGATTTTTCGCACTTTAGATATGATTCGCCTTTTGAATTACTTTATTTATTACAAAAAGTTGATAATGTAGTAACCTGTAAGTTACATGTTGGTGTACTTGCAACTCTTTTTCAAAAATCAGTAATTTGTATTGCAGAGCATCCAACGAAATCAAAAAGATATTACAATCGTATTGGATATCCTGACAATTGTATTTCACTTTATGATTCATCCGAAGAGGAAATTTATAAGCTGTTTAAGAAAATGAGTAAAGAGGTTGTGACGATACCTAATCAAGAGATTACTAAAGCAAAATTACACTATGATTTATTAGAAGAGAAGTTATTAGAGTATGAGCGCTAAAAAAAGTAAATTGTTAAAAAACACTTTATATTTATACATTTTAACATTTGTTAAAATGATATTTCCTATTATAACCCTACCGTATTTGACTAGAGTATTATCAATTGATAATTATGGATTAGTTGCGTATGTTAAGTCTTATAATGCATATGTTCAACTTATCATTGATTTCGGTTTTATTTTATCTGCAACGAAGCTAATTGTAAGATTTAAGAATGATTACTCTAAAGTCGGAAGAGTTACTGGTAATGTTTTGGTAGAAAAGGCAATACTTGTATTATTAGGTATAATTTCTACAATATTTCTCACGGAATATTTAGAACTATTAGGTTCAAATAAGTTGTTTGTTTGGTTATTTTTCTTATCTTCAGTAACGACAATTCTTATTCCTGATTTTCTTTTTAGAGGATTAGAACGAATGGAATATGTAACAATTCCATTTTTAATATCAAAAACATTGGTGTTGATATTAACGTTTGTTAAAGTAAAAGGAGATGCGGATTTGTTGTATATTCCAATATTAGAAATACTAGGAAATATAATTGCTGCTTCAATATCATTTTACTTTATTTTTAGAATTAGAATTGGCATTTCATTTGACAATTACAAAATTTGGATTGCTGACTTAAAAGATTCTTCTATCTATTTCTTCTCTAATTTTGCTACGACTATTTTTGGAACACTTACAACGCTTATAGTGGGAGTTTATCTAGGAAAAATAGAAATTGCTTATTGGAGTATTTGTATGCAGATAGTTGCGGCAGTCAAATCATTGTATAATCCGATTGTCAATAGTATATACCCTTATATGTTATCGGTCGCAGACTTGTCTTTGGTAAGAAAAATTTCCATGTTATTTGCAATTCCAATTTTTTTTGGAAGTGTAGTAATATTATTTTGGGGAGAGGCTATCATGGTGCTTATTGGCGGTACAAATTTTTACCAAGCTGGTGAGGTTTTGAAAATGTTATTGCCAGTATTTATAGCTAGTTTTTATTCAATGTTGATTGGTTGGCCGGTTCTTGGTACACGAGGTATGGAAAAGGAAACGACAGTGACTACGATGAAGTCTGCTGTATTGCAAATAGCGGGAATTGCTTTATTGATCTCTATTAATCAATTTGAGTTAACAACTCTTGCAATTTGTTGCAGTATTTCAGAGGTGTATTTGTTAATATCTAGATTATTTTTACTAGGTAAGTTGAAAAGTGGAGATAGACGATGAAAAAAATCATGTTAGTTTTTGGTACACGTCCAGAAGCGATAAAGATGTGCCCATTAGTAAATGAGTTGAAAAAGCAAGGTGAAATAGAAACTCTTGTTTGTGTGACGGGTCAACACAAAGAAATGGTGAGCCCTGTTTTAGAACTGTTTGGTGTTAAACCAGACTATGATTTGGAGATTATGAAGGTAAATCAAACTTTATTTTCCATTACAACGAGTATTCTAGATAAAATAAAACCTGTTTTAGAAAATGAACGACCAGACATTGTACTTGTACATGGTGATACTACTACTACTTATGCAGCAGCTTTAGCAGCCTTTTATCTAGGAATTAAAGTGGGGCATGTAGAGGCAGGATTACGCACCTACAATTTACAAAGTCCTTTTCCAGAGGAGTTCAATCGTCAGTCGACATCAATTATCGCAAACTGTCATTTTGCACCGACTGAATTGGCAAGAGAAAATCTCGAAAAAGAAGGACGCGACAATGTATATGTTACTGGGAATACAGTGATTGATGCGCTTAAAACGACGGTTAGAGAGGATTATTCACATCCTGTCTTAGATTGGGTTGCTGGAAGTCGTTTGATCCTTCTTACTGCTCATAGACGAGAAAATCTTGGAGAACCTATGAAACATATGTTTCGGGCTGTCAAGCGTGTTTTAAATGAACATACAGATGTCAAGGTTGTTTATCCAATTCATAAAAATCCTTTAGTCAGAGAAACAGCAGCTGAGATTTTTGGAGATATTGAGCGTATTCAGATTATAGAACCACTAGATGTCCTTGATTTTCATAATTTCATGAACCGTAGCTACATGATTCTAACAGATTCTGGCGGAGTTCAAGAAGAGGCTCCGTCTTTGGGTAAGCCTGTTTTGGTTATGCGTGATACTACAGAAAGACCAGAAGGTGTGGCAGCGGGGACTTTAAAGCTAGTAGGAACAGAAGAAGAAACGATTTATCAGAACTTTAAGTTACTTTTAGAAAAAGATAACGAATATCAAAAAATGAGTAAAGCTAGCAATCCTTATGGAGATGGAACAGCTTGTAAACAGATTGTAGATATTTTAAAACGGATATAGTTTTCCCAAATGTCAAAAATATTCCCTGAAATGTCATTTTCTAGTGACCTACTCTACCTTTTGGCTCTTAAATGATACCAGATACGTTTCTTGCCCCTAATCCTCTCCTTTTTGCGTTAAACTAGTGTTAAAGTAAAAAGATTGGAGTTATAATGGAAATTCAAGAAATTTATAATCAATTCAGAGATTACTATGGGGAGCTTGAGG
>CAUUSJ010000017.1:0-32232 GCA_963547765.1 uncultured Streptococcus sp.
TTTTGATAAAAACCTTGGAAAAATCGCAGTAATAACAAATCTGAGTACAAAAAGGGATATGCACATAGGCAGAAGTCGGTTTAGTTTGCATAGTATTTATTATAGCATAAAATTAGCGACAAAGCCCCCTTGGAAAATAGAATAAAAAAACTCAAGAAATAGAAAAATTCCTTGAGTTAATGTTGAAAGAACCTCTGTTCGAGTAGATCACGGATAAAGCAACTGCTGAATCACTAAAACATGGCTCTCTTCTACACCATATAAACTATGAAGTTCATTAGGCTCCATTGTCAGAAAACTTCCCGGTACCAATTGTACAGTTTCTCCTAAGGCAGTAAAATCCACCTTTCCTTCTAGACAGACAACTGTAACAAGAGCATCTGCGCTATGTTCAGGGATTTGTTTTCCTTTAGCAAGGTGCAAATGGCGGATGAGACGTCCTTGCTCTTCGACCGGAGTTTCAACCACATCAACATTTGGATCTATTGAGTAAAATTTCATCGTTTTCCCTCCTTTTCTTCATTTTAGCATAACTTCGAAGAATTGTCAGAATTTTTTAATATTCCTAATTGATACCTACAAAGTTACAAAATATGGTATTTTCATCATGCTCTATTCAATTAATTTTCTTAAATATAAAAAGATTGAAGAACGTCACCTAAAATAGGTCTTTTCTTCAATCTAAAAATTTGGTTTGAATTAGATTTCAAAATCATTGAATTCCATAAACCATACTGATCTGGATTTTAGCAACTCCATTCTGCAGGCTGATTTTGTCAATGCTGAACGGACTCTGCGGCAGAGGTAGAAGGAAACTATCTCCCTCCGTCGTGATAGTCGAATTAGAGGTCTGCAGTTGCTGCTTCAGCATGCCAGTCACCAAAGATTTAGGGATAGGAAGGATGCCTAGCTTGGCATTATCGATTGTGATGTATAAGGCACTCCCCTTCACCGTCACATCTACCTCTAGATCTAGCTTACTATCAATAAAAAACAGCTTAACCGGATACTGGATGCGCAGCTTATTGCCTTCAATACTGTAAGCACTGTTCAATAGTTCCTGATTTTCAGACTCAGTCAGCGAAGACTTGAGAAGCTGATTAAGCTGGACACTATTGAGAGAGACCTCAGTGCTGACTCCCTGAGCTGTTGCATTAGCATTGTTCAAAGTCGGCTCAATCATACTTTCCCACGAAGTATTAGCTTGAACATTTTTTAGTTGTTCATTTGGATTGATAGAAGAAGGAACCAGAAATAGCACTGCTGCAAGCAACAGCACCAAAACAATTCCCACCAATCTTTTGATCAATTTCATTTTTGTCTTCCTTTACTTTGAGAAATCTCCTTAGCTGAAAACACAGAAAGGATTTATCTCATTTTACACTATTTTTACATTATTTTCTGTAACAAAGAGATTAAAAGGCTAACAATCCTATAAAAAAGACTGGGACAAATAATCCCAGCCTCTTAGTCGCATATTGCCTGTATAACAGGGCTTAGCATAAATATTCTATTCTTACTTAATCACTTGTTGCGTCTTAGCATAGTTAGCTTCGACCGCTTCTTTTTCTGATTTCCACCAGTCTTGATTGTCTGTGTACCACTTGATGGTCTCTTTGAGACCTGCTTCAAAGTTGGTAAACTCTGGCTTCCATCCTAGCTCATCACGAAGCTTGCTAGCATCAATAGCATAGCGGAGGTCGTGGCCGGCACGGTCTGTCACATGATCATAAGCGTCAGCTGGTTGTCCCATTTCCTTAAGAATCAGCTCCAGCACTTCCTTATTGTTCTTCTCACCATCAGCACCAATCAAGTAAGTTTCGCCGATTTGACCCTTGGTCAGAATCGTCCAAACGCCTGATGAATGGTCATTGGTATGAATCCAGTCACGGACGTTTTTTCCTTCACCGTAGAGTTTTGGCTTGATACCGCTCAAGATATTGGTGATTTGACGCGGAATGAACTTCTCAATGTGCTGGTAAGGACCATAGTTGTTTGAACAGTTAGAAATCGTCGCTTTCACGCCAAATGAACGCACCCAAGCTTTAACGATCAAGTCTGAAGCTGCCTTGGTTGATGAGTAAGGTGAGCTTGGATTGTACTTGGTTTCAGCGGTAAATTTCTCACCTGGACCTTCTCCATGACCTGGCAAGTCTTCACGCAGAGGCAGGTCACCATAGACTTCGTCAGTCGATACATGGTGGAAACGAATATCGTACTTACGAGCTGCTTCCAAAAGCGTGTAAGTTCCGATGAAGTTGGTGTGGATAAATGGACTCGGGTCATTGAGCGAGTTATCATTGTGGCTTTCTGCCGCATAGTGAACGATAGCATCCGCTTCGGAAGCCAGCTTATCTACCAAGTCTGCATCAGCAATATCTCCAACAACCAACTCAACGCGGTCGCCTAAAATTTCTTCAATATTGGCGCGATTGCCCGCGTAAGTCAGCTTGTCCAGCACTGTCACATGGACATCTGGAAAGTTATTGTAAACATAGTGGACAAAGTTAGAGCCAATAAAACCAGCTCCACCTGTCACGATAATTTTTTTGTATTCAGTCATTTTTATTCCTTAACTTTTTTATAATTGTCTTAAGTGGTGGAGACGCAAGCAAACCTCCGGTTTCATTGCTTATTTTTGAGCCTAATGTCTCAAAAATCCCCTGTCATGTAACAAACTAAACAATTTGTTACATGACTTACACCACAGCGGCAATCATTTCTTTAATTCGCTTCGCTCGGATTAAAGCTGAGCTAAATCATATATTTCAGTATCAATTAATGAATCAGAAAAGAAATCTTCTTATAAATCTTCTTTTCTTAGTGGTTTGACATCCTTAAGTAGCGGATGGTTCTTGTCTGCTTCTGAGACTTCTGCTGCTTCTAGATTTTCCCACTGGATGCCTAAAGCTGGGTCTGCATAGTTGACAAAGGCATACTTAGGTTTGAGTTCCAGAGCCCAGTAGTCATTCACCAGATAGCTATAGGAAACGGTGTCAGAAAGGACTTGGAAGCCGTTGGCGACGCCCCGTGGCACAAAAATCCCCTTGCTGGCATCGATCACTGTCTGGTAGGTGTTACCAAAGGTTTCACCCTCACGTAAATCTACCCATGAGCCTAGTACTTTACCATCATCAGCGACTGAAATGTACTTGTCCCAGGGCTCTGCATGAAGACCACGCAATACGTTTTTTCGAGAAAAGCTGACATTATTTTGCAGTTTCCCTTCTGCAAAGAAGCTTTCAGGGAAGCCTAGCGGCAGCATTTTTTCCTTTTGGAAATTCTCCTTAAACCAGCCTCGGTTGTCCCCGCGAACAGGGATATCAAACTCCAGCATTCCTGGAATTCCAGGGACCTCACGCACTGCTAATTCCTTATCAAAAAATTGTTCCGTCATTTTCTTATTCTTCTCCAATCAAACGCAAGAGATAGTGGCCATACTCATTCTTTTTCAATGGCTGCGCCAATTCATGCACTTGCTCTTTAGTGATATAGCCCATACGATAGGCAATTTCTTCCAGATTCGCCACTTGAACGTTCTGCATCCGCTGAACTGTTTCGATATATTGAGCTGCTTCTAAGAGACTTTCATGGGTACCTGTATCCAACCAGGCAAAACCACGTCCCATAAGCTCAACAGACAAATCGCCACGATCCAAGTAAGCCTTGTTAACATCTGTAATTTCCAATTCTCCGCGAGGACTTGGTTTGATGTTCTTGGCAATTTCTACAACATCGTTATCATAGAAATAGAGTCCTGTCACTGCATAGTTAGAACGCGGCTGTTCCGGTTTTTCTTCGATGGAAATAGCATTCATATTCTCATCAAATTCTACTACACCAAAGCGTTCTGGATCCTTAACATGGTAGCCAAAAACTGTTGCCCCTTTTTCCTTAGCCGCAGCATTTTGGAGCATTTTACTCAAACCTGGGCCATGGTAAATATTATCCCCAAGAATCAGCGCCACGCGGTCATCTCCAATGAAATCAGCCCCAATGATAAAGGCTTGTGCAAGTCCGTCCGGACTTGGCTGCTCCGCATAAGAGAGCTTGATACCAAACTCAGAGCCATCTCCCAGCAGATCCTCAAAACGAGGCAGATCCGTTGGAGTGGAGATAATCAAAATGTCCTTGATACCAGCCAGCATAAGAGTTGACAGTGGATAATAAATCATGGGTTTGTCATAAACCGGCATGAGCTGTTTTGACGCAGCGCGGGTCAATGGATACAAACGTGTACCAGAACCACCTGCAAGAATAATACCTTTCATATGAGTTTCCTCTCTTAATGTATTCTCCTTATTCTACCATTTTTGAAAGCGGATGTCATCCTTTTCACTACCCTTAAATAAAAGAAAAAGAGCGGATATTCCGCTTTCTTCCGCTTTTTGATTCCAAGTTGGCATCACCCCAAAGCCACATCCAAGACCATCATGAGAACAAAGCCCACCATGAGACCTAAAGTCGCCACATCAGTATTGCCATTGGTCTGCGAATCCGGTATCAGCTCCTCTACCACCACGAAAATCATAGCTCCTGCTGCAAAACCCATCATAATATCCAGCAACTTGCGACTGACCTGTTTAAAGAAAAATACAATAGCCGAGCCCACAATGGTACACCCCCCATGTAAAAAGGCCAGCCAAGAGTGCCTGCATAACCACAGGCTGCGACCGTAACCAGTCCATAACTTCTCCCTATCCTCTAAAACCAATCATACAAAATCGTCTTGGTTTCGCCTATACAATATTTTTCCTCATTCCAGTAATGAATCCGCTCGAAAGAGCCTTTCCGCCAGTAGAGGGGCAAACGTTCACGTATGTCGTCCTGCATATCTATTTGGCCAAGTTCGGAAATCTTCCACCATTTGGGCTCCCCTTCATGATCGTTTCCCCTGACTTGCCCTTCAAATGCAGTACAAAGAAAATCGTAATACACATACCGTTCTTTTTCACTCGGATTAGTGAAACCTGAAATTCCCTTCAATTCCAAGTTTAGAGCAGTCAACCCTGTTTCTTCTTTTAATTCGCGCCTTGCGGCTTCGAAAAAAGATTCTGGAAACTCCACCTTCCCGCCAGGTTGTATCCACCCTTTAAAGTTATCATGCTGGCGATTAAGCAGTAAAATTTCATCGTCTTTTTTTACACAAATATTGACCCAATTCAAAATAGTTTCTGTCATATCAAACCTTCTCCACATGGAACTAATAACTTTAAATCATACAATTGCACAAGTACAAGCTGTAATTGAAAGCAATACCCAAAAAGAGTTATTCCAACTCAATATTCTTTATTTTGGATAGAAAATCGAACGGTCTGATGATTTTGAATAATGACTTCGTATTTACCAAATCCAGAATACTTACTATGTTTCCCGACACTAATGACCATAAGATAGCGTGCATTCGGTAGCTTGGTTAAGTCTAGCTGCTCTTGTAAAATCTGCTTGATTTTATCATCATTCTTTTGGTCTTGGCCAATACTAATGATAGATCCATCGTCTTGCTCCACGTTAAAAATTACCTTCATTTCAATGGCAAGAGCCTCTTTTTCCAACATGTCAAAAATAGGAATTGGATATAAGCCCTGCAAAGGCTGGCCTTCTGCCCGATTCTTTTTTATCAGAGCCTCGTATGCATCAATATTTGGCGCAGCCTTATCTATCATAAAATCAAGGGATTCTAGATATAGTTTCTTCTTATCTGCCCTTGTAAAACCATCTTTTACAGTCTCTAAAGTTTCACTATAACCCGGACTCAGCTCAAGTCCCCTATAAGCGATGCTAGGGAAAGCTTGATAAATCGCGTCTCCCCTTTCAAGCTGTAGGTCAATATCCGTTTTTCCATATTTCTCATCCCGAGAGGTGTAATACTCAATCCGGTCACCAATCTTAACCGTTTTCCCCTCAATTTCCTCAGTATACTCAGCACTGATTAAATAACCAGCGAAAGAGGTATAGTTTTTATTAGCATCTAAAACTCTGACCGTTCCTTCAAAACCACTCTGCTTATAAGAGCGCTGAACAGCCTGTACCATTTCATATTTCGGCACTCGTACAAAAATCCCCCATATATCTATGAAATTCAGAAACATAGAGACAAGAGCCATGAAACAAACGATAACCACCCCAGATAGGAAACAGCCCAAAACACCGAAACCTATTTTATGTTTGTTATTCTTTGCTAGTTCCTGATTTCCTCCATTATTTTGAGCAACAAGAGAATGTTGAGAACGACTTTTGTGTCTAGTAAATAGAATAAGTGAAATTGATATTAAGATTGATATTACTAGTAAAAGTAAAACGAGGAATATTATAATCATTTGTTTTCCTTAAGTATCTTCTTCTCCACGTACCGCTCAATAGGATAGTCTGCTGGATCTAGCAGCCCTGCTTCTCCTAGAGCCATCTGAGCCAATTGGCGTCCGATGATCGGACCAGTTGTCAGACCAGAAGAGCCTAGACCGCTGGCTGCGTAGACATGCGGCAAGTCTGGCACAGCTCCAAAGAAAGGAGCAAAGTCGCTGGTATAAGCCCGCGTTCCCACGCGCTCGCCTAGAATCTCTGCAGTAGCCAACCTCGGCAAATAAGTTTCCGCTTCTTGCTGCAACTGATCCAGCACCGTCTTATCTACTGTCAAATCAAAGCCCCGATCATTTTCATGGCTAGCACCGACGCTGACCTTGCCTGCTAGAAAGGGAATGATATCCAGCTCACTCTCAGGCATCACAACAGGGTAGTCATCCGTCTTTTCAGCCAGCTTAAAATCACGCAACTGTCCCTTTTGCGGCCGAACATCCGTCTCATAGCCCAGTGGCTGCAAAATTTCTCCCAGCCAAGCTCCCACAGCTAAAATAACACAGTCAAAGCTCTGACCATCCACCAGAAGTTGCTCTCCTTCTACTGTCAAGCTTACCTTTTTCTCAACTAGTTTTGCCTTACTAGCTTTCAGAAGCGTCTCCGTCAAGAGTGCTCCCTCCACACGGGCACCACCGGAAGCATATAGAAGCCACTCAAAACCTTGCAAGCTTGGAAATTTTTCCTGGGCCACCTGACGGCTGAGAAGACTCAAGTCCCCTATTAAGGGCGACTCTTCCCGACGATTAGCAGCCAAATCATAAAGTTCCTTCAGCTTGCTCTCGTCCCTTTTCAGCAGATATACACCCGTCTGTTGGTAAAAGTCTGTCTGGATTCCAGCTGATTTCAGTTCCGCAATCAAGTCCTGATAAAAGTCAGCGCCCAGACGCGCCATCCTGTACCAAGTCTTGTTGCGACGCTTGGAAAACCAAGGACTGATAATGCCAGCGGCTGCCTTAGTTGCCTGCCCCTTGCCGTCATCAAAGACAGTCACTTCCACATCTGGGGATTGGGACAGATAGTAAGCCGCTGTTGAGCCGACAATCCCAGCTCCAATCACTGCTACTTTTTTCATGTTGCTCCCTCTCAAATATGTCGGAAAGGATTGGTCGAAGCCTGACTAGCCATAATCTCAATCTCCCATCCCTCTTCTGCCTTCCAAGTATCAAATTTTTCTTTCAATTTTTCCGTAAATAGAACTTCGATATGGTGTCCAGGATCAAGCGCCAAAAGCCCTTCTGTCAGCATTTCCTGAGCTGTATGATAGTAAATATCGCCTGTTATGTAGACCTGCGCTCCCTTGGCAATAGCTTCCGGATAAAAGGACTGACCGCTGCCACCACAAATAGCCACACGCTCAATCACGCGTTCGAGATCCGCTTCTTCATAAGTGACCAGACGCAAACTGTCTAGGCCAAAAGTTTCCTTGACCTTAGCCGCAAAGTCTCCAAAAGTCTGAGGAGCAATCCTCCCTACGCGGCCAATACCATGCTCTGGGCTTGTCTGACTGAGAAAACTTGTCTCCTCAATCTCCAAACGCTGGCAGAACCAGTCATTGAGCCCATCCTCCACGACATCAATATTCGTATGGCTGACATAGACAGCAATATCATGCTTGATGAGGTCTAAGATCATTTGATTTTGTGCCTTATCTGCCACTAGGTCCTTAAGTGGGCGAAAGATAGGCGCATGCTTAACGATAATCAATCCAGCACCTGCCCCAATGGCCTCCGCCACCGTCTGCTCGCGGATATCCAACGCTACCAGAACCTTGTCCACTTCTTTGTCCAAAGTCCCGATTTGCAGGCCCGAAATGTCGCCCTCCATGGACAGTTCTTGCGGGCAATAGGCTTCATAACGGGCGATAATTTCACTTGCTAACATGGAGTACCTCCTTGATACTTTTGATTTTTTGGGTCATAGCAGAGCGTTCTAGCTGATTCTTTTCTGGGATATGGGCCAGTGCTCCTTCAAGTTTTTTCAGTTCTTTTTGCCATTTCTGCTGAAAAACAGACGATTTCTGCTCTAGCAGAAAAGGCCCGAAACGCTTTTCTTGCTCTGTCAAAGTTTGCTGACCTGCTTCTGCCACTAGGATTACATAAAACTTTCCAGCTTCTTCTAAGATATCCTCAGCCAACAAACGAAAACCGTTAGATACCAGCCAGCTGCGGAGCTCATCCTCTCGGTTATTGGGCTGCAAAATCAAGCGGGAAACAGACGCAAGCTTAGCTCTGCCATTTCCCAAAATCTCTGAAATCAAGCGACCACCCATGCCAGCAATGACGATGGTGTCAATCTGATCTTCCGCTTCAAAAGCCGCCAGACCATTGGCCAAGCGAACCTCAATCTGCTCCGTCAGCCCATGCTCTGCCACATTTTTCTGGGCAGACTGAAAAGGCCCCTCTACCACTTCACCGGCCAGAGCCTTCTCAATCCGTCCCTCCTGAATCAGGTAAATAGGCAGATAGGCGTGATCGCTCCCAACATCCAGCAACTTTGCCCCATCCGGCACAAAAGCAGCCACTCGCTCCAAGCGCTGGGAAATAGTCTTTTTTTGCATTGCTTACTCTTTTCTAAACATTCTTCTATTCAGTATATCATTTTTAAGGGTATAAAAAAAGCAGCGGAACAAAAATCAGCCTGTTAATAAACTGATTCTGTCTCGCCACTTGTCACCTTTTATTTGATTTCTTGATACTCGGCAGCTAAACCACGCTGGACTGCCGGACGGGCCGCAATCTTCTCCGCCCAGACAACTAGATGTTTGTAAGATGCAACATCTAAGAACTCCGCTGCTCCAGTATAGATCTTGTCTTGCACTAACTGACCATACCAAGACCAGATAGCAATATCTGCTATGCTATAGTCATCTCCAGCGATATAAGCTTTCTTGGCCAATTCTTTGTCTAACAAATCCAGCTGCCGCTTGGCTTCCATCGTGAAGCGATTGATAGGGTATTCCAACTTTTCTGGAGCATAGTTAAAGAAATGACCGAATCCGCCTCCCACGAAGGGCGCCGCTCCTGTTTGCCAGAAGAGCCAGTTGAGCACCTCAGTTCGACCAGACAAATCTGACGGAATCAGCTTTCCAAACTTCTCTGCCAGATAGAGAAGAATATTCGCCGATTCAAAGACAGGAATCGGCTTATCAGCCGACTGATCTAACAGGGCCGGAATCTTGGAGTTGGGATTGATTTTCACAAAATCTGAGCCAAACTGATCTCCATCCATAATACTAATCTTATAAAGGTCATAGGCTGCCTCTGTCACACCTGCTGCCAGTAGTTCCTCAAGCATAATCGTCACCTTGACGCCATTTGGAGTACCAAGTGAATAAAGCTGAAAGGGCTCTTTACCGACAGGAAGCTTTTGTTCAAAACGCGCGCCTGCAGTAGGCTGATTGATACCTGAAAATTTTCCTTGGTCGCTGTCCGCAGCGGACTAGACTTTTGGCAATTGATAGGTCATACTTTTCTCCTTTTTATATAAAATCAAGGGCCTGTCAATCTAACAGGCCACTGTTAATCTAGCAAATTCAGTCCTTCCACAGATTCATGGCATTAAGAAAATCATCCGAAACCGTTACATTCTGTGGATTACTTGCTTCACGCTCCGCCCGTTTGGCTTCTACTTGAGCTTGGGTTGTAATACCTTCCCGCCGCCAATTACGCAAGATCGCCTGGATATATTTCCAATTAGGCTTGCCATTGAAAACCGCTTCACGTAAAGCAGCCTTGACCAATTCTGGATTGGTTTGATCGTCCTTAATGGTCTTGGTTAAATCCTCAATTTCAAATGGAGTCAAAAGACGCCCCAACTCTTGCTGGAAGGTTTCAACCAGTTCCTTGAGAAGATTGCCATCAGATGCCGGCCTTGACCCAGTAGGACTAGAATTGCCTAGGATCTCATCTAGCTTTTCTAAGGCTGGCGAAGCATCAAAAATCGCCTCGATTTCCCCATTCAGTTCAATGGTTCTGTACTGGAGCAAGCCTTTTTCCGTCAGATGGGACATGGAACGATTGACCTCGGACAAGGTCTTGCCAATATGCTCCGCAATCTGACTGGGCGCAAATTCCTCCAATGAGGTGGTATTTTGCAAATAGAAAAACTGCCAGACCAAAAAATCATCACTGGAATCAAAAATGTCTTTAAAATGCAAAAAGAGGGCACTTGGAAGAACCAAGTTGCCATTTTTGTAAGCTGCTAAATAAGTCATAGTACCTCTTTATAAATAAGCAAAGAAGGATGCATTATTCTCTGGACTTTGCCAATCAAATGGCGTTTCTTGATAGACTGCATAATTGACCCAATTACTGAAAAAGAGAGCTGCCGCCAAACTCCAGCGCAGACAAGGTGTCGCATTCACATCATCATTCTTGAAGTAATTCTCAGGAATATGAGGATCCTTGCCTGCTTCCAAGTCACGGAAATACTCCTTGGCAAGGGTATCACGGTCGTATTCCATGTGACCAAAGCTATACACCTCTCGCAAGTCTCGGCTCGCCAAAACAGACAAGCCCGTGTCTTCTCCCTCAGAGAGAATTTCTAGATTGGTCAGATTCAGAATGTCTTCTTTCAGTACCTCAGTATGCCTTGAATGAGGCGTGATAAATTCATCATCAAAGCCTCTAAAAAGTAGATTATTGCTTGGAGCTGACTGCTCGTAAACACCCGAAAGTTTCTCTTCCATCTGGTGCTTATCTACGCCATAACGGGCATAAAGGCCAGCCTGTGCTCCCCAACAGATATGTAAAGTCGAAAAGACATGAGTCTTGGACCATTCAATCACCTGCTGGAATTCCTCCCAATAGTCTACCGCCTCAAAGGGCAGATGCTCTACTGGCGCTCCTGTGATAATCAAGCCATCAAAGAAACGATGTTTGACCTCATCAAAAGTCTTGTAAAAGGTCTGCATATGTTCCACTTGGGTAGTCTTTGACGTATGAGAAGTCATATAAAGAAACTCAATGGTCAGCTGCAAAGGCGTATTGGCCAAATGACGTAAAATCTGAGTTTCCGTCACCATTTTCTGGGGCATGAGATTAAGTATCAAGATATTCAAGGGGCGGATATCCTGATGATCTGCCCGGTCATCATCCATGACAAAGATATTCTCAGAGCTTAAAATTTCAACTGCGGGAAGCTTCTTATCAATCTTGATAGGCATGAAAATATCTCCTTTTGTTTAATATACCTATTATACTCAAAGGAGATATAGTTTTCAATTATACTTTTTCTCTAACTAGATATAGTAATAAGCTATATCTTTAGTAGTGCATCAATACTTTATAGTCATAATCGCCGATTGCTTCGCGACCTTTGAGCTCATCCAACTCGATGAGGAAGGCACAGCCAGCCACTACGCCACCAAGGCGCTCAATCATCTCAATGGTTGCCTTAACAGTTCCACCAGTTGCAAGAAGATCATCAACAATCAGAACGCGTTGACCAGGTTTGATTGCATCCGCATGCATAGTCAGAGTATCTACACCATACTCTTTTTCATAGTCAGCTGAGATAACTTCACGAGGAAGTTTGCCAGGCTTACGGACAGGAGCAAATCCAACTCCTAATTCAAAGGCAACTGGACATCCTACGATAAAGCCACGCGCTTCTGGACCGACGATCATGTCGATTTCCTTGTCAGTCGCATACTGTACAATTTCACGTACAGCGTAGCTATAGGCATTCCCATCAGCCATCAAAGGGCTAATATCGCGGAAGATAATCCCTTCCGTTGGGTAGTTTTCAATAGTTGCAATATAATCTTTTAAATTCATAATGTTCTTTCTTTCAAAAAATTTTTTACTCTCTATTATACCATGTTTTATCCAAAAAGGCTCTAGCAGACTTTCAAATATTTTTAGATATGAAAGATTTGTAAAACAAGGAGACCTTTCCCCTAGCAATCCATGAGATAGTCGTAAATCTCCTGCACAGTTCCCAGAGCCATGAGTTCTTGCTCTTTGACTAGGCGCTTGAGGTCTTGGTAAATGTGACTGCTTTCAATTTCTTTCTTTTCAGCTTCCTTATTGACCGTCATGACGCCTTCCGTGATGCTGACAAAGCCCAGCTCTTCAAAAATCTGAATCATTTTGACCAAGAGAATCGGGTCGATTTTCAGATAAGCGGCCAGTTCCTTGAGCTTATAGCGAACGTCAAACTCAGGAAATTGATAGATTGTCTTGTAAAGTTTGGCAAACTGCTCACGAGTACCATAACCTGTCAGATAGTAAGGCTTAGTAATCTCATTCTTAAAGTAAATTGCTTCGAAATCCTGAGACTGAAGAAGCTTCTTCAAGTCCTGCAAATCATCGGGCAGGTCATAAACCACAACTGCTCTGCTATTTGTCAAATCCGGCAACTCCTCAGTGAAACGCAAGACTGGAACCTTGTCAGGTAGCGTCGCATTTTTTCCTCGGATATTGAAAAGCTGAACGCCGTCCACACGGGCATCTACCAGCATGAGCTGGAGACTGGTCTGTCCATTCCATTTATTGACAGAGAGGCTGACAGCTAGCTCCAGATTCTTGGTCTGGGCAAACTCTGTCGCCAGGTTTCCTTGCCCAAAAGCTACTACTTCAAAAGATGCATCTTCCTGAGAAATTTTCAGCTTGAGATGGCTATTGCCAGCCCCCATAGTCCGAGCATTATCCACTTTAAAGTCCTTGAGGTAAAAGAGTGGCTTCTTATTGTCCATGCCAAAAGGCGCAAGTTTTTCGAAGCTTTTGAGCGTATCCAAGGTCAGTTCTGGCAAGTGAAGCTCCTCGTCTAAGTACAGGGCTGTTTTGCCAGTCAAATCCAAATCATTGTCTAAGATGTAAGCTGTCAAGATATCAGCAAGCTCCGCCAGTTTATCTGCTTCGAGAGTCATACCAGCTGCTCCAGCGTGCCCACCAAATGCTAGAAAGAGATCACGGTGACTGTCCAAGGCCTCAAAGATATTGACCGCTTCAATACTGCGGGCACTGCCCTTAGCGATACCATCCTCGATATTGAGCACTATGACTGGCTGGTGCAGCTCTTCCAGCAAGCGCCCAGCGACAATCCCTAGCACTCCAGGATTCCAACCTTCCTTAGCCAGCACCTGCACTGGTCTCTTAGGATCCAGCATGGTTTGTGCTTCTTCATAAATCTGCTGGACGATTTCCTTGCGCTCGTCATTTTTCTGGTTGATCATGAGAGCAATGTCACGAGCTTCTTCGTCGTCAAAGCCAGTTAAAAGCTCAATCGCTGGATTGGGGTCATCCAATCGTCCCAAGGCATTGAGTCGGGGGGCAAGCTGGAAGCCAACCGTTTCTTCATCCAGTTCATCAGGCTGAACACCAGCTATTTTGAAGAGTTCCTGAAGACCTACCCGCTGGGTATTTTTGAGGACGGAAAGGCCGTATTTGACCAAAATCCGATTTTCTCCCGTCAGACTAACCATATCGGCAATGGTACCGATGGCTACTAAGTCTAAAAGTTCGACTTGGACTTCTTCCAACAAGGCTGTTGCCAGCTTAAATGCCACCCCGCAACCAGCCAGATGCTTGAAAGGATAATCCGCTCCGCTATGTTCCGGATGGACAATCGCATAGGCGTTTGGCAGCTCCTCAGGCATGGAGTGGTGATCCGTCACGATCACATCCACGCCCAGAGACTGGGCTAGATCGATAGCTTCAAGTCCCGCAACACCATTGTCCACTGTAATAATGAGCGAGATGCCTTGATTTTCAATAAAATACTTGTAAACACTGCTATTAGGACCATAACCGTCCGTAAAGCGATTAGGCAGATAAACTTGACACTCAGCCCCCAGCTGCTCCAAGGTTTCCTTGACAATAGATGCCGAGGTCATACCATCAGCATCATAATCACCATAGATCAAAATCTGTTCATAATTCTCAATTGCTGAGCGAATGCGATCCACTGCCCGCTCCATATCATGCAGATCATAAGGGTCGTGAAGCTGGTCTAAACTAGGCTCCAAAAATTCCTGTAAAGCCTCTTCAGTCTGCACACCTCTTTGGTAAAGAAGACTGGCAGCTGCGGGTTCTAACCCAGCTTTCTTAGCCTTTTTTAAAAATTTTTCATCTGTAAAATTAGTGGCAAACTGCCAGTCATGTTTTGAGCTAATCATGATAAGTGAAACACTTTCTCCGTTCAATCTTGTCTGAATATTATAACATGAAAAAGCGACAGAACAGAAGAAAAAGGCACGGAATATTTCTTCTGTTCCATCACTTTATGTTTTACTTCCTCACTCGGTTAAAATATGAGCAAGGGCAATTTTGCTGGATTTTCGCTTACCAGCTAGGACTTCTCTGATCGGCAGATCCGACTTACTAGCTCTCATTCGTCATCCCAATTCCCTTTGTAAGTCTTTGCTTCAAGAACAAGCGCTTCCGAGCCAATAAAATGACTTCTGCGCTTAGATGAGTCAAGAGCAAGGTTAGCAAAAATACAATTCTTCCCTGCTGCCACTTGGCAAAATCGGTCTTCTGGAGCAGATAAAAAGAGGATTCTATAAAAATCGGATGCAAAAAGAAATATAAAACGCTCAATTCTTTAAGGTGATACAGATGCCAGTTTTGACCAATTCTTGTACGCAAAATCCAATTCACCAGAAATAAAGCAAAGAGAGGCAAAGCCAAGAAGAAGTTTTTGTCAATCCCCTGATGGATAAAAACAATCCACCCATCTAGCAACAATAGAAGACCGGATAAAAATAGCTTTTTCCCATAATCTTTCCTAAAAATGCTAGACTGCTGATAATCATAAAGAAGATAGCCCAAATAAATAAAAATGGGAGTATAGAAAATACCGTTTCGGGTGGTGAAGAAAACTTTAGCATAGACATCAAATGACTGGGTAAACCAGCTATTTGAGAAATAAGCGTAGTATGTCTCGATCGAGCCCATTACATAAAGCAGGAGCAAAAAAATCCCCGTCTTTCTAGCACCCCATTTTCTATAAACATAGTGAACAAGTAAAAGGCCCAAGAGAAAGGCGGGAATGTACCAAAGTTGATAACATAAGCCGATATACAAAAGCCCAGCCAATAAGGCTAATGGAGCGTAATGTTTTTGAACTGGCAAGGTCCAAAAATAGGCCAAAGCATAAGGAACATAAATCCCGCTCCACAAAAGATACTGCTTCAAAATACGTTTAACGTACAGCTTCATATCCTGCTTCTTAGCCAAGCTGGATTTTAGCATAAAAGCTGATGAAATCAGAAAAAAGGGCACTGCCATGCGACCAAACATGCTTTTCTGAGTAAAATGTAAGACTTCATTTTCAAAAAGTCGCTGACAATGCACCAAAATTACCAAAATTGAAGCCAGATACTGAAATAAACTGAGCATGGCATAGTTGACCGGCTGCTCTGACTCTCTTACATTTCTTTCTGCCATAAATACTCTCCCTAGGAAGATGTGCTTAATAGATAGATTTAGTGCTTGCTCAGCCAAACATGCTGAAAGGCAGCGATATCCCGGTAAGGAGATTGGGTGCAGACTGCCAGCTCCATTTCAAGCATCTTTTCAGCCCAGTCAGGGGCAGTTTTGTAGTCATTGGATTGCAGCCCGTAAAAAATCCGTACTCCCTGATAATCCTCAACTTCTAATGGCAAATCTGAAATCACTTCCTGAACATGATAGACCTTAGCAGCACCCATGCTGTGGGTTTGATATTCCTGACCTGCCAAAAGCTGCTGGGCCTTTTCTGGGTCATTTTCAAAAACCACCGTATGCATAATGCGCCCAACCTCGTGATGCTTGACCAGAGAAATTTTGCCGTCCTTTTTTAAGAGACGGGAAAATTCAGCTAAATAGAGAGCTGGCTCAGACACATACTCTAAGACATTATGACAGATGATGACATCAAAAGACTGGTCTGGCAATGTTTGCAGAAGATCCAAGCTGCCATGCAATTGCTCATAGGAAAAGTCCTGCTTGCGCTCGGAAATCATTTCTGAGTTCGGCTCGATGGCGGTCACTTGGTTCTTTTCTGCTAAAAAATCAGCCACAAGTCCAAAACCGCTACCGAAATCAAGAATTTTCTGGCCTTTCAGCGACTCAAGAAAGGCAAAAATAATATCATACTGAAGCTTGCCCCAAGGCGCCTGAAGATGAGCCTTGTAGGCTTGTAGATTAGCTGTCATAAAACCTCACTTATAGTTAAACATATTGGCTGCCATCTTGTCGGCAATTCTTGGAAAAAGGGTATAAAGCTTGTGCGCTAGATTGAGAATCCCAGGTAGATTCATTTCCCGTTTCTTTTTGCCAAAAGATTTGACAATTTTGCCTGCTACAAAGTCTGGCTCAAGCATATATTTATCGACTGCTTTCACATAGGAACCGTCAGGATCCGCTTGATCGAAAAAGGCTGTTTTGATAGGCCCGGGATTAACTGTCGTAACATAGACTCCAAAAGGCAGAAGCTCCAAACGCAGGGCATTGGAAAAGCCGATCGCTGCAAACTTGGTCGCTGAGTAAAGACTGGACTTGCTACTGGCAATGAGGCCGGCCATACTAACGATATTGACGATATGTCCTCGGCCTGCCTGCTTCATCCGAGTCCCAAAGATACGGGACAGATTCATCAAGGCAAAGGTATTGACTTCAAACATAGCCTCGATATCGCTTGAGCTGATTTTGTCAAATTCTTCAAAAATTCCATAGCCAGCGTTATTGACTAGGACATCGACGTGCCCGTACTGGCTGTCAATCCACACAGCAAATCTTTCCAAAGCTGAGCTATCTGTGATATCCAGCTCCACTAGGTCAAGATTTTCCCTTTCTCCATATAGTTTTTCCAGCTTAGCCTTGCTCCGTCCGACCAAAATCAGTCGGTCATGGGGCAAGAGCTTAACCATTTCCTGAGCCAGCCCACCGCTGGCCCCTGTGATGATGATGGTGCGCATTGTTCTGCCTTTCATGTTGTTAATTTAATGAAATCTTTTTCCAGCTAAATAGTCAGCATAAGCTTGATCAATGACAGGAGCAAAAAGATGATAATCCTCCCAGCTACCTAAAAATTCCAAAGGTAGGTCGTACAAGTCATTGACTACAAATTCAGAATAATCCTTCATGTATTGATGTTCGTAGTAGTTGTTCACAAAATCCTGAAGATCCCTTTTGACATCCATTGTTCCCAATTTTCCGTCACACCAGTCTAGAACATAATCCACACCCAAAGTTTGCTCGTCTTTGACACTCTGGAGTACAGTTTCTTCATCAGGAGTCATCATTTCCTTTGCATCATGCTGGATGAGCCAAGTCACGAAGAAACCAATATGATTCGCAGCCCAACGATGAATCTCTCGGTAATCATCTTGTGTCAATTCCTCATTTTGTAATTGGTAGCTGTAAAGATAGTTAGTTAATGCATCCTCAAAATACCAATCAGCTTTATCAAATAAACGATTTTCAACCGTCATCTTATTTCCCTCTCAACGAAACTGTCTGAAACTGTAGAATTATAACTCAACCTCTTCCAAATCCTTGACTACATGGACATTTTCAAAGACAGCACTGGCATCACGACGCATTTGGCTAATGTCTTTCGATAAGAAACGCGCGCTGACATGATTGAGCAGGAGGCGTTTGACACCAGCTTCCTTA
The DNA here is from genome assembly GCA_963547765.1 of uncultured Streptococcus sp. Lineage (GTDB taxonomy): Bacteria > Bacillota > Bacilli > Lactobacillales > Streptococcaceae > Streptococcus. Next base: position 17,961 of record CAUUSJ010000017.1, read on the forward strand.
GCCACTTCCGCAGCTTGCATATTGGAAGAATGACCATGCTTACGAGCCATCTTTTCATCTCCCTTGCCATAGGTCGCTTCATGGACCAGCACATCTGCTGCCACAGCCAAGCGAACACTTGAATCGGTCTTTCTGGTGTCACCCAAAATGGTAATGGTCTTACCCGGGCGAGGAGCTGAGATGTAATCAGCCGCGATAATCTTCGTGCCATCTTCGAGAACGATATCCTGACCATTCTTGACTTTTCCAAAGAGAGGGCCAAAAGGAACGCCCGCCTCGCGCAGCTTGTCCGCATCCAGCGTTCCTTCCAAATCTTTCTGCATCACCCGATAACCCACGCAGAAAATCGTGTGGTCTAGCTTATCCGCATAAACAGTAAACTTGTCCGTTTCCAAAATCTTGCCCAGACTGTTTTCATCAAACTCATGAAAATCAATCCGATAAGGCAGGCGAGAACCAGACACGCGCAAGCTTGTCATCACAAAGCTTTTGATACCGACTGGTCCATAAATTTCCAAATCCGTCTGCTCTTCATTGGCCTGAAAAGCTCGGCTAGAGAGAAAACCTGGCAAACCAAAAATGTGGTCGCCGTGTAGATGAGTGATGAAAATCTTTGAAATCTTACGAGGTTTAATCGTCGTCTCCAAAATCTGGTGCTGGGTACCTTCACCGCAATCAAACATCCAGACTTCATTGATTTCCTCCAAAAGCTTGAGGACAAGACTAGACACATTGCGAGCCTTGGACGGCTGACCGGCTCCGGTTCCTAAAAATTGTAATTGCATGTTTTTCTTTCTAAATGATATAAATCATGGCAGAGCGATTCTGCGAGTGATAGTATTTTCTGCCAGCATAGGACTGAGCCAGCTGACTGACTTCATCTTGATTGTAGCCCAGAACTCTCTGGCTACCATCCGCCAGCTGCTGCCAGTCGGTCAAGGCAGTCAGCGCCTGACTGTCCACGACTTGAGACTCAGGTCTGAGAGGCATCAATTTTATCTGACTTTCTTCTTCAAAAACCAAGTACTGTGGGAAGACTTGGGCGATTTCAAAGAGCAAGTCAGCTGATACCGGCTCTGGATTTTCAGGGAAGACCAAGCCGACTTCCTCACTCTCATAGCAAAATCCATAGGCCTTGCCAGAAAGATTGAGCCGGACAAAAGGCTTGCTTTCTACAAAGCTAGGCTCCGCATTCCACAAGTCCAGCGCCTGACTGATCTCTAGAAAATAGGCTGTTGCGGCTTCCGGACTTTTCTTTTGATAAAGCTCAGCGAAGTAAGCATTGATAACGCTGGGCGGCGGTGTGATAAAGCTCAGCTTCTGCTCCTCTGTCAGGCCAGCCAATACTTGCTCTAAGTAGACCCTGTCTAGGCTAGTAAAACCGCCGTATTTGAGGGCTAAGTCAATATAATCAATCATAAAATTCTTCCAGTTTCCATTTATTTTTTTCGGCAATCCAGCCTGAAATAGCTTCGACGTCGTCTATGTATTCTCGATTTCCGATAATTGCTACTTTCTCTAAATCATGAATCTTGTAGGCCTTAGTAGGAGCTACCTTGATGGTAAAAGGCACAAAGAGCTCTTTCATCCGCTCCAGCAGGACTTGCTGCAAAAGAGCTCTGCTATTGTCCGCCTTAGCCGAAATCAAAGAATAAGGAGTCAGGGTCGGGGTGAAATCCTCCGCCTTGTCCGCTTTGTTATAGAGAGTCAGACGGGGAATATCCAGCATGTCCAGCTCTTTCATGATGTCGAGGACGGTTTTTTCATGCTCCTCATGATGAGGGTCGCTGGCGTCAATAACATGAACCAGCAAATCGACATTTTTGCTCTCTTCCAGCGTGGATTTAAAGCTGGATACCAGCTCCGTCGGTAAATCCTGAATGAAGCCAACTGTGTCTGTCAGGGTGACATTGAGCTGGCCACTGAGGTTGATGTTCTTGGTCGTGGCGTCTAGCGTCGCAAAAAGCTCATCTGCTTCATACTGACTCTTACTGGTCAAGCAGTTCATAATAGTAGACTTGCCAGCATTGGTATAGCCGATGAGGCCGATTTTGAAAATAGTGGATTCCAGCCGTTTTTCACGAACGGTTGCCCGATTTTTCTCCACTGCCTTGAGCTGGCGCTCAATATCATGAATCTGATTGCGGACACTGCGTCGATTGAGCTCCAGCTGACTTTCGCCTGGACCGCGGGATCCAATGCCACCTGCCTGACGGCTGAGCATAATGCCCTGACCGACCAAGCGAGGCAAGAGGTACTTGAGTTGGGCTAGATGCACCTGAAGTTTCCCCTCGTGACTCCTAGCTCTCATAGCAAAAATATCCAAAATCAGCTGCATACGGTCAATGACCTTGACCCCCAAGCTTTCCTCTAGATTAACATTTTGGCGGGGTGTCAGACGGTTATTGACAATAACGGTCGAAATCTCCTCAGCATCAACCATCTGCCGGATTTCTTCTAACTTGCCAGAACCGACAAAGGTCTTGCTGTCATACTTCTCCCGCTTCTGGCTATAGGAGCCAACTACCTCAGCCCCTGCAGTCTTAGCTAGGCTTTGCAGCTCCTCCATGGATAGGTCAAAATTCTCCGTGTCTGCCAGCTCCACACCGACCAAAAAGACACGCTCTGTTTTTTTCTCTGTTTCTATCATCTCATATCCTTACTAAGATTTGGTCAGCCAGCTACTTGTCCAGAAAATTCTTGATGTCTTCCATGACCTGATTTTTATAGTCTGGATTTCCCACCTGATAAAAAGTCACGGACATCCGGTTGCGAAACCAAGTCAGCTGGCGCTTGGCGAAACGGCGGGTATTCTGTTTGAGCTTATCCACAGCCTCTTCTAGGCTCATCTGACCTTCAAAGTAGGGGAAAAGTTCCTTGTAGCCGATACCCTTGCTGGCTTGACTGGTTGGAGCCTGCTCAAACAGCCAGCGAGCTTCTTCTAAAAGTCCGGCTTCTATCATCAGATCAACCCGCTGATTGATTCGCTCATAAATTCGATCCCGCTCATCATCTAGACAAATCAACAAAGCTTCATAATCTGGCTGGCTGTTTTCTAGTTGACCACCTAACTGAGCAATCTCCAGCGCCCTCATAGCCCTACGTCGATTCATCTGTGGAATTTCGATACCCAGCTCTGCTATTTTCCCAAACAAAGCTTCATCTGACCAACTATCCAGCTGCGCCCGATAGGCCAGAATCTCCTCGTGAGGAACGGAGCCGCCCAGATGATAGCCCTCAAGCAAGCTCTGGATATAGAGCCCTGTGCCGCCGCAAATGATGGGAAACTGACCTTGAGCCGCAATTTCGCGAATAGCCTGAGCCGCCTCAGTCACAAAATCATAGGCCGAGTAGCTTTCTCCGACCTCCCGCACATCCAGCAGATGATGGGGAATGCCCTCCTGCTCCTCAGGGCGAATCTTAGCTGTGCCAATATCCAAGCCACGATAGACCTGCTGACTGTCACCGCTGATGATTTGGCCATTGAAGCGCTTGGCTACCTCGATACTCAGAGCCGTTTTTCCGACCGCCGTAGGCCCCACTATCACAATTATCTTGGTTTTCATCTTTTTTCCTTGAAAAAATTTTGATTTTTCGTTACTATTAATTATAACATAAATAATAAAAGTTCAGAAAAGGAGAAATCACATGGCTAAAGGATTTGGAAAAGGCGTTCTTACAGGTGTAGCAGGTACTGTCGCTGCTCTTGCTGGTGCAGTCTATGCCTTTAAGAAAAAAGTCATCGAACCTGAGGAGCAAAAAGCAGCTTTCATCGAAGAAAACCGTAAGAAAGCCGCTCGCAAACGTGTAGCACACTAAGCCTGCACATTTTACAAAAAAGAGTGGGACAGAAATCGGTCATTCGTTAGAATTCGATTTTGTCGTCCCACCTCCGCATAGTTGAGTAGGGCTGTAAAAGCTGATGAAATCAGCCTAGTAGAGCCCACTCAACCACTGCGTCTTGCTCGACAATCCAAAGACAATTGAGAGGCTAGGACTTTTGTCCCAGCCTCTTTTCTTTTGCATAAAACAGCGAGCTGAATAACTGCTACAGATAAAACAATTAATCTTTTACATTTCTCTCTTTCTTAGATGGCTGAATGCCATGAGAGCTAAAGATATAATTGCTTAAGAGCGAAAATACTAACAAGCCAAGCACAAAAAACAAATCATAAGTGGGGTCAGAAGACAGGGACACGAAAGGAATCGAAAGACACAAAATTGTGACATAAAAGATTTTCAACTGCTTGATATAAAGCCAGAAGAGTTCAATACTCCGACTGCCACTGATCTGCGACTTAGACTTACTTTTCGCGTACCAAATGATAAAGGCTTCCGCATAACAGAATAGACTTAGCAAAAATACCATGCTCCCAAAGCGAATCTGCAGTAGAATGCCCACTGCTAACAATAAGATGAGGCCTAAGCTCGTAGCAGCTACTGATCGCCTAGTATTAGTCATAAAATCAACTCCTTTAAAGGATAAATTCAAAGAATGTCTTTAGCACTTTTTTCCTTTTTATTCTCAAGTAATTCAAAAAATCAATTCCTATTTCTATGATGAGAACTAAGAACTATAAGCAAAACCATTAAAAACGAGACAATTAGACCTACCGTAGTTTGGTTTAAAAACGGATAATTAAAAAATAAATAATTACAGAGTGTTAATAATAGACCTCCTGCCGTTAGCACAAAAGATATAAGCAGAGCAATTTTATAAAACAATTTTTTTTCCATATTAGTGACCTCTTTTTTCCTTGTATATTCCATCAGAAAAGCGAAACTACTTTTCTAAAATAAACTAAAATAGACAACAGCTAGTTTACAGGCCTCTTTTTCGGATGATCCGATAAGTCATCAGACAGCAGAGGAGCATGAGAGAGAGCCGGATCATGATCACGCTGACACCATTTGCGGTAAAATCATTGAAGAAAAATCCTTTGCTATTGGAAAGTTTCAATAAGATTCCTTCCGTTCCATCGGTTGAAATTGAAAAAATAGTTAGTATCTTATTCATCAGACCATCTCTGAAGATATTCATCAAAAAGTCTGGAGCCAAGAACATTCCTACAGAACTTGCAAATGTTGCTAGAGGCGACTTTGTCAAACTAGATATGAGGACCATCACCCCAAGAATAAAGAGTAAACCAACAAACTGAAATAGAATAAGGCGAATCAACAATTCTAAGAGATTCATATGGACAGGAAATTGCAAAATATTATAAATAGTCGAAATCCACTCCAAGTTCATCTGGACGCTGGTATCCCAACCACTCCAACCGAAGTAAGTCCCAAACACCAGCAAAACAAGACTATTAACAAGGACAAATGTTAAAGTAGCAATTCCAAAAACAGATACGATTTTTGCAATCGTTAACTGATTGCGACCATATTTAGTTGTCAAAAGTAATGAATCCATCTTTCTTGCTCGATCACCTGAGAAAACAGAGCAGCAAATATAGATCACAAATACCACCATTAAACTAAAAGCAGCATTTAAGGTATTAAACAACTTATGCCAAGGAGCAAAATTTCCCAGCTTTAACGTTTTTAAAGGAAAATGAGACTGCAGTTCTTCTTGCGACTTGAGACTAATCTGGTCATAATGTAAGACATCATCAGATTTATAGGTATCTGTTAAAATTTCTTGAGAATTGGGGACGAGGCGATCAATGGCATACCAGGAAAACATATCATACAAGTCATTCTGTTTGAAATAGGGCATATTCGCTGCATAGTCATTAACGATTTTATCCATTAACTCATCAGATAAATAACCAGTATGCTCTTCAGCAATCTTTTGTTTGATCACAACTGCTTGTTTTCCATGTATTCGATCAGCTGAAGATCTGCTAATCTGCCCATCATTAAAAAAATTTGCATAAAACAATCCAGCTAAAACCAGTATAATAGCCAGTACTGCACCTAAAACTGACTTCTTTTTTAATAATTTTTTCAATTCAAAAGGAACTAATGCTATCATCCATTTGCCTCCTCTCTAAAGTAATAGATATACAAATCTTCCAGACTTGGCACTACCCGTTGCGCCCCTTCGAAAGGACTATCATCGCTAATAACCCGCAAGACGATACCGCCTGGTTCTATCCGCTCATTCACAATTACATAATCTTTTGCAAAACGCTGCCACTCACGCTCGGAAACACGAAATTCCCAAACTTGCCCATCGATAAGCGAAAGAAGTTCCTTAGCACTTCCTCTCTCCACAAAATTTCCATCTTTTAGGATTAGGATTTCCTTGGCTATCGCTTCTACGTCCGATACGATATGGGTAGATAAGAGGATGATTTTATCAGCCGATAGCTCACTGATAATATTTCTGAATTTCACTCTTTCCTTAGGATCTAGACCCACGGTTGGCTCATCTAAAATCAATATTTTGGGATTATTGAGAAGTGCCTGCGCAATGCCGAGTCTTTGCTTCATACCACCCGAATAGGAAGCAATCTTCTTTTTCCTGACATCATATAAACCAGTAAGTTTCAAAAACTTATCGCTCTCTACTCTGGCTTGTTTCTTCGTCATTCCCTTAAGAGCAGCCATATATAAAAGGAAATCGACCCCAGTAAAGTTATGATAATAAGAAAAATCTTGAGGCAAGAATCCGAGATACTGGATATACTCTTCGGCATGCGAGGCGTCATCAAACTTTATCCTTCCTTGGCTCGGCTTTATGAGATCACAAATGATATTCATTAAGGTCGTCTTACCCGTACCATTTGCCCCAAGCAAACCATAAACTCCCTCAGTAAATTCACAGGAAATATCTTTAAGAACAGACTTAGAGCCATAGCTCTTGCTAATGCCTATCATTTCTAACTTCATAGATGCCCTCCATTCCAAAAAGTGCCATTAGAGATAGCAAATCACTATTTTCCCAAAATCACAAACATTATTATACTGTTATTATAACATAAATTTTTGATTAAAAATTTTTTTAATAGACTTCAACCATTTGTAAAGTCAATCTTAACCTGCTTAGATTATAGCGCACTTTCTTCAAATAACAAGCCGAAAATCATAAACAGTCTGTATTTCATCCTAAATGGTCATTTGAAGAAAAAAACACATCACTTGCTAGAAGCAAATGCTGTTTTTACTAAAATAATAAAATTAAAATTGCAAAGAGCATAAGACAGAATTGACTAGCAGGATATTCCGTATCATCTTCTTGGAAAAATTCTATAAGAAATATTCTTAGAAAACATCACGAAAAAGTAAGACAGAGAGAGTACAGCGACATACTGTTCAATTTTAGCAAATCTAATTTGTTTTATGTTTTCTACTAGCTACCTTGGCATATTTTATTCCCCAAATAAGTAGAATAAGTAAGATAAATAATAAAATAGTGGATATCAGAGCAATTAATTTTTGAAAGTCATCACTAATAGTTATCAGTCTGTAAGAACTAAATATAAACAGAGCCAAAGTCAAAATAGTAAAGAAAATTTGGTTTGATAAGATGTCGGAACTACTTTCTTTTTTTATTTGGTTCATAAAATAAAGATTCAACACAAGATTGCTCACAAGTATCAAATAAAAACAAATCTGGACCAGAAGCGATGCTTTAAAAACCTGGTTACTTAAAATCATAATGAATAAAGCCAGACTAGGAAGCTGGGCAGTTAAAAATCGCATTAGGTATGTATTGCTATATAATTTCTTCATTTCTTGTCACTCCTAACAATTAAATAACAAAAAACCAGACTACAGTTTGAATTAAGTTATATTTGTCTCTAAACAAGGCATTTCTCTTAGTGCCTTCGTATTCTTAAACCCTATATTAATTATAGCACTTTTAAACAGGTGTGGCATAAAAAATCTTAAATTGTCTTTTTTTACTCATAAACAGTTATTGTTACTCTCATTGAGTTAAATCAAGTGGCAAATCTAATCATTCGCAATCTAATAAATTCATTTTATCTCCAACTCTTGTCTAAAAGAGTGATCATGACTAATGGTACGCAGAGAAACATTGGGATAGTGGCTGATAATATTTTGAACATTGGAGAGACCAAGCCCTCTATTTTCTCCTTTAGTGCTAAAGCCCTTTTTAAAAATAGTATCGGAATGGATAGAAAACTCTTTTATTGTATTCTCAACAATAAAAATCTGTCTACCTTCCTGCTCCAAAAAGGCAAAAGAAACCACTGGATGACTAGTCTCCACTGCTGCTTCTATAGCATTATCAGCCAGTATGGAAACAATCGTGATAAAATCAAGCAACTCCATTCCTTGAGGTTTGATTTCTTGCGGAACTTCCAAGCCAATTTCTATTCCCTTGCTCTGAGCTTCTAAAAATTTTGCTGACAAGACGCTCTTGAGAGCATCATTGTGGATATTGGATAGACGACCCAAATCATATTTAGATTGGTTGAACGCTTGACCTGAGTCTTTAAGAACTTGGTTATAAATCTGCTCGATGGCTGGTAAATCATGCGTATCAATTCCCAACTTCAGACTCCTTAAAATATTGATGTAATCATGCCGGAAACTTCGCAACTCATTATAAAGTTCTTCAATGTGCTGACTGTAATCGGACATATTTCTCAATTGTAACTCTCTTTGTTCACTTAACTGCTGTTGAATTCGCTCTCGCAAATTACGGTCTAGGATATTTATCGAACTGAGAAAGAGAATAATATAAATTATCACAATTAATTTTCTATATGACAAATTAACCACATTATGAGTTATTTCTAAATAAGAGAAAAATTGTACAAATACAATATAAAAAATCATAGATATATTAAGGAAAATGACTAGGTGTTTATCAGCCTCATTTAATCTAAATTCTCTTAACCGCTTAAATTTATAATGTAGTAAACTTGGGATCCATAACGATAGTAAACTAGCTACAAAAGCCGTAATATTTAAAATAAGCTGTTCTTCATTTATTAGTTGGTTATATTCCAAACCGAAAATAGGAATAACAAAAAAAGTTAATATACGATATAAAAGATTCCAAAGAACAACTGGGAAAAGACCATAAAAGATAGATAACATTATAGGAATAGAACTCTGTCTAGTTAATAATAAAGAAAAAATTAAAAAATAAACCGGAAGATCTAAGTAAGTTAAAAAAGTTTCACTAAATAAGACAAAAAGCAGAAGATTAAAAAATATATAAATAAAAGGTATTAAGACGTACTTAATCCACGTCAACTTAATTCCACTGATACGTGAAAATAAGAAAGACAGAGCTATCATTTCGAAAACAAGTAAAACAAATTGTATTATTCTTGGCATAATTCCTCTCCCACTTCTATCATATTACTTCCCTACTGCCTTAAAGCTGTCCGTAATCCTTTCATCTTGAGGCGTGATACGTAGCAACTAGCGCCATTAGGGAAATAGGCTATGTTTTCTATCTTATCCAACTGAGAGATATTCGCTGGATTGACCACATAAGAGCGATGGCAGCGATAGAGACGCTTGTCCTGCTTTGTAATCTCAGAAAGTTGTCCGTAAAATTCGATCCGCTCTTTCTTGGTATAGAGAACTAGTCTATGAGGCACTTCTGATGTCTCAAAATAATAGATTTCATTAAATGGCACCTGAAAATCTGATTTGGAATTTTCAAAGAGAAAAGTTTCCTCTGCTTGAAAACTGTCCTTTCTCTCGTAAAGATAGGCCAGATCCTGCTCAATCTGCTTGATAAAATCCTCCTCAGGCAAACCTTTATCAATAAAGTCAAAAGCTGATACCTGATAGCGAAAAGTCAAGGGCATAAATTCTGAGTGAGTCGTCACAAATACAATCAGAGCATAGGGATCCAACTTGCGAATCTTTCCTGCCACCTCTAGTCCCTTCTGCGTCTCTTGCTTAATCTCAATATCCAAAAAGAAAATCTGATGACTCCCCCGTTCCCTTACTGCATCAATCAGCATGTCCGGCTTGCCGTAGATTTCTAAAAACTGACATTCCCAGCCGTTCTTTTTCAAAATTCCCTGAATGGTTGACTCCATATAGGCTTGTTGCTTAAGATCATCTTCTAATACAAAAATTTTCATCTTATTTTCTTCCTTCCTGAGACCAGCGCTTGATGAGACTGGTTAAATGACGCCTTGAGCAGACAATATCTCCTAAGTCAGACTGCTCAAAAAACAAACTTTTACGCTCCCTGTCAAATCCCTGAATCTTGGCTAAATTGACCAGTGTTTGACGATTACAGTGAACCAGCTCATCAGGATAGAGCTTAACCAGCTCAGTCAGAGAAGTCCTAAGGCTGTAATTGCCTTGTCCAGTGACGATAAGAACGATGTGCGGCTTTTGAGGATGGGACTGGACATAGTAAATTGTTGAAAGATCCAGCTTTCGAAGAGTGCTGCCGTCTTTAATTATGATAGTAGCCATCTGTCTACCTCCTTTGCTCTAGCATAGCACAGGTAGCATCGCAAATGACTCCCAAATCCTAAATGGTAGCTGAGAAGTCTTAAATGGTCTCAGAAGCACTAAGTAAAAACTTACTTGTTAGGTAAGTTTTTACGATCTATTATTTCAGTCTGATGTATTGGTGTCAAACAGTTGTACAAACTCTTATTTTTTCTTTTTCTGTGGGAAAAGAGGCATGCCCAAAGCTGCAATCTTTTCAGCTGGAACCTTCATGCCTTCTTTGATCCATTTGGAAAGCACGGAGACAACCGCAGAACTCCAGAATGAATTCATATAGGAATTGGCTGTCTTCTTCCCACCTTTGCTACGCTTTTCAAGGAAATCAAAGACCGCCTGCGTCAGCAACTTTTCAAAATTATAGTCAATAGCCAGACTAATGACACGCGCTTCCTTCTTGGCTTCCTTAAAAAGAAAAAGCCAAATCTGATACATTTCTGTCTTGAAATTAAACTGCTCCAGTTTATCGACAATTCCCTGAACCGTATTTTGGAAAATCCCCTCTAGAATTTCTTCTTTGGAGCTATAGTTCCGATAAAAGGCTGCGCGCGAAACTCCAGCCCGCTCGACTAACTCAGAGATGGTAATCTTTTTCAAATCTTTCTTCTCTAAAAGTTGCATTAGAGAAATTTCCAAGGATTCCTTTGTAATTCGATTAGATTCTTGATTATAAGTTTTTAAATTTGCAAGGGATTTTTCTGATATTTTCTTTTCCGCCATAACAATTTCTTTCTTCCTGTATCAGCTGAGAATTAAGGCTTTATATCAAAGCATCTTCATGTTATAATTGTAAGAAAAGACATGTTTTTTGTCAATGTAGAGAACTGATAGAGCAGGAGAAACTAAATGACTTGGAAAATTGTTGCCGATTCTGGCTGTGACTACCGTGAGATTACAGATCTGGCCAACCAAACAAAGTTTGAGAGCGTGCCGCTGACCATTCAGATTGACAATGAGATTTTTGTAGATAACGCTCATCTCAATATTGATGGCATGATGGAAAAAATGTATGCTACTTCAAGTGCTTCAAAATCGGCCTGCCCAAGCCCTGATGACTACCTTAGAAGCTTTGAAGGGGCTGGAAATATTTTTGTCGTGACGATTACAGGCTCTCTTTCTGGTAGCCACAATAGCGCCCAGCTAGCCAAAAAGCTCTTCTTAGAAGAAAATCCAACAGCAAATATCCATGTTATTGACAGTCTTTCGGCTGGTGGCGAAGTTGATTTGATTGTCAGAAAATTGAACGACCTCATCAAAGAAGGGCTTTCTTTCGAGCAAGTCGTGGAAGCCATCACCCACTACCAAAAAAACACAAAGCTTCTCTTTGTGCTGGCTAAGGTGGATAATCTGGTCAAAAATGGGCGACTCAGCAAGCTAATCGGTGCGGTGGTCGGCCTCCTCAACATTCGCATGGTCGGCGAAGCGAGCGATACTGGTACTCTGGAACTTCTCCAAAAAGCTAGAGGGGCTAAAAAGGCCCTGACTGCTGCTGTCGATGAAGTTCTGAAAGCTGGATATAAGGGCGGCCGCATTATCATTGCTCACCGCAATAACGAGAAATTTTGCCAGCAATTTTCGGAAGTTATCAAGGAAAAATTCCCAGCTGCCGACATTTCATTCCTACCAACTTCTGGACTTTGCAGCTTTTACGCAGAAGAAGGCGGCCTCTTGATGGGCTACGAAATTTAATCCTCTCCTTTTGAGCTGAATATCCGTATTCAGCTCTTTACTTTTTCGATTTAATTCGTTAAAATAGAAGAAAGAAAAGGAGTGAATATCATGGCCAGAGGACGCGGTGTCGCTAGCCCCCAGGATAAGGAGGCAATGCGGCTCATTTCTAAAAAAATCAAAACTTTATTGAAGCAAAAGCAAATCAAACAAATTGAACTTTCACGAGGAACAGGAATCCCAGCCAGCACTCTCACTGGCTATATCAAAGGAAATTCCCTGCCTGTCCTCGAAAATATGCAAAAAATTGCAGACTTCTTTGATATGGATGTTGAAGAGCTGGATCCTCGCTATTTATCTGTTCATAGCCCTACACCATTTTCGCTAGAGTTCGCAGATATTTTCCAATCTTTAGACCAGAGCCGCAAGCAAGCTGTGACAGACTTTGCTAAAAAAGAGCTGGAAAATCAAACGACTGAGGAGAGATTAAAAGATAATTATTTTCCTTACAAGGTCTATGAAAGCTTCCAGACTTTCTTGAACAAGCCCGAACAAGCTGACATCGTCTGGTTAGACAAAGAGCTTGACTATGATATTGCCCTCTGGATTCGGACAGATTCGCTGGAACCCAAGTATCCGCAAGGTTCTGTGGCACTCATCAAGAATACACATTTTGAGTTTGCAGGCGCTATCTATGCCATTGATTACGACGGACAAACCATTTTGAAAAGAGTTTTCAATGACCCAACCGGCATTCGCCTCATCTCTCTCAATAAAAAATACAGCGACAAATTTATCCCGCATCAAGAAGAACCCAAGGTCATCGGCCGTGTCATGGCTGCCTTTATGCCCTTAGATTTATCAGAACAAGCACAAAAGCCACTTTAGTACATAAAGCGGCTTTTCTATTTTTTCTTACTCCCTTTGCTTGCAATCGTGATGACTGCTGCTATCAGAAAGAAAATAATATAAGTGGCAATTGGGAACCAGGCATAGCGATGGTCCAAAGTAGGCAGTGGTAGCAAAGGTCTATGACGGCGGCTCCTCACTCCAAAGTAATGTAGCAAAAGAACCATAGGATTTATATAAAGGAGAGGATTGACTAAGTCTTTCAAAGAAGTGACCCTCTTTGCACTATTTTCACGTAGAATAGAACCATAGGCATAGTACAGTAAAACAAGAATATTTATAAACAAAGGAAAAACATAGTTACTCTTTAAATATGTGGGGAGGAAGGGGATTTGAAAAACTAGGATGCCCGTAATCAGTACAAAAAGCATGAGGACGGAGAAATCCAATAACCAAGCTAGAAAACCATGACATTTGAGCCAGGTATTCACTTTATCTAGCCAAATCCACTCGTTTGGATTTGCTCCTCTATCCTTAGTTTTATTTTTATTCACAGTCACACACCTCCCTCTACTAGCTTGTTTGATCGGGCTTTGGAGCTAGAGTCCATTGACAAGACCAGCATCAATCAATATAGCGAACACGATTGACCTTGGTTTTCATGATATAGGGGTTAACTAAATCATGGTATTCATCATATTCCCCAAATAAAAAGCCTTTTTGTAAAATAACTTCACTCCCATCTATCCCGTAGTCCATATTGATCGGGACAGAATTTTCTGATTTGTCTATAGAGAAATGAAAGAAAATTGAAAACCATATAAAAAGTGCAAGAGGTACACTCAGAAGCCCCCAGATGAGATAGAACCAGCGAAATTCTCGTTTTTTCAAAAAGCGAAACCATAAGTGACAAAATACGACCACGGACAGAAGAAAAAGCCAATTGTTCCACAGCAGGGGCGTAAAGGCCAAGCCAAACGGACTCAAGCTAAAATGTAGCAAGACAAAGATAAACAACAAGATATAGAGCACTAGCCAAATAACTTTAGAAAACTTCCAGCGCTTCGCTTTTTCTTCCCTTGTATCTTCCAAATTTAGCTCACTCATTTCCAACCAACTCCACAATCTTCTGGAAAGTCTTGCCATTTCGGATAGTCAGCTGCTTGTAGAAACTGGACTTGAGCAGTTTTTTATGGTAGTTGGACTTGAGATAGTCCTCTTGGTCAGCATTGCTATAAAAGAAAGCTGTCTGCCCAAAATGCAACTGCTCCTTGTCATTCGCCCAGTTGCCTGCCAGCTCTTGAACACTCTCCCTGTCTGTCTCCGGCAGATAAAAGAGAACATC
>CAUUSJ010000018.1:0-31091 GCA_963547765.1 uncultured Streptococcus sp.
CGTAAGCTTTCAAACGGATGCGGATTTTTTTGTTTGCCATCTTTTTCTCCTTTTTTCGTCTATTTAAGATAATAGGCTAGCTCCACAAGAAAACCGACAGGTGATTGCGTGGCAATGCAACCGAGCGTGTCGCAACCTCTTGCATCAAAGCTACACGCTGCTTTTTCACAGCACCATAGTATCTTAACACAAAGAACCAAGCATTGCAAGGGATTTGAGCAAGTTTTTAAAGATTTTTAGGATAATTTTTTATAAAAACGTTTTCTAAGTGACATATAAGTCTTGTAATCATTTATATAGAAGAAAACTTAGATTATTCTTCCTATTCGTTTGAGTTTTTGCTCAAAAAATAAAATGCTCACTGACGCACATCAGTGAGATTAAAAATAAAAGATTTGCCTTTGACTACTTTATTTTATAACAACGGACTATCCTTCTCAATGCAAAAGCTGTTGCCTGACTGGCAGATGACAAGGTCTGCAGCTGCTAGATAGGGCTGATAAAAGTGCTGATATTGCTCTCTCCGAGCTAGGTGGGTCTGCTCTATCCAATCTGGTCTGCGTTCTCGCATAGCTACATCCCGCGACAAGCGGCGTTCTAACTCAGTTTGATCATCCGTGTAAAAGCAAATCGATAAATCAAACAAGCTTTTAGGCAAAAAAGCTGCTGACATGCCTTCTACTATTAAAATCGGCTTTTGAGCTGACAAACGCAAACTCGGTGACCAAGCTTTTCCAATGGTCAGAATATCCATACCAGACTGCAAAGCACAAATATCGCGCTCCAGACTACTAAGTTCATGAACGGCTGGAATACAAGCCGTTATTTTTTGATGAGGAAAGTCTTTAGAACTGAGCAAATCTCGATACTCCCCAGTAATCACATAAGGATCTGTTTCCAGCAGATTGGTTCCTTCCTCACCCAAGGTAAGCTGGAGTTTTCGAGCAAAGGTTGATTTCCCTGAAGCTCCGTGACCAAAAATCCTCAGAGTGTGCTTTTGACCATCCGAAAGATAGTCTACCAAGCTTTCCAACAATTTTCCTTCATCAGACATATTCTTTCCCTCAAATGAAGACACTTAGAAATTTCTCTTGGAGCGGTTGTAGCCGTAGCGTTCCATAAAATCTTCACGGAATTCTAACAAGTTATCATCCATAATGGCTTGGCGAACTTTCTTCATAAGGTTTACCAAGAAGTAAAGATTGTGGTAACTGGTCAAGCGGAGGCCAAAGGTTTCATCAGCCTTGAGCAGGTGGCGGATATAGGCCCGCGTGTAGTTTGTACAAGTGTAGCAATCACAGTCGTGATCCAGTGGCGTGAAATCTTCCTCAAATTGGGCATTTTTGACAACCAGACGTCCCTCGCTGGTCATGCAGGTGCCGTTTCGGGCAATCCGAGTCGGCAGGACGCAGTCAAACATATCAACGCCACGGATAACACCATCAATCAAGCTATCTGGCGCTCCCACTCCCATGAGATAGCGAGGCTTGTTTTCAGGCAGCAAAGGCGTTGTGAAGTCCAGTACCGCATTCATTTCCTCATGAGACTCACCAACAGCCAATCCTCCAATAGAGTAGCCTGGGAAATCCATGCTGACCAAATCTTGAGCAGACTGGCGGCGCAAATCTTCAAAGCCAGCTCCCTGAACAATCCCAAAGAGACCTTGATCGTGTGGACGAGTGTGGGCCTTGAGTCCGCGCTCTGCCCAACGGCTAGTCCGCTCAATGGACTTCTTGACATAGTCATAAGGCTGGTAGAACTGCGGGCATTCATCAAAGGACATCATGATGTCGCTGCCTAAGTTGTTCTGGATAGAGATGGCCTTTTCTGGCGACAGGAACATCTTGGAACCATTAAGGTGGTTCTTAAAAGTTACCCCTTCTTCTGTGATATTACGGCTGTCCGCTAGAGAGTAAACCTGAAAGCCACCACTGTCGGTCAGAATAGGCTGGTCCCAGTTCATGAACTTGTGCAGGCCACCTGCACGGGCAATCAGCTCATCACCCGGCCGCAACCATAGGTGGTAAGTATTGGCCAAGATGATACCAGAACCCATTTGCTTGAGTTCTTCTGGTGACTGGGTCTTGACCGTCGCCTGAGTGCCGACCGGCATAAACATAGGCGTTGGGAAGGTCCCGTGGGGTGTGATAATCTCCCCCAAGCGAGCACCTGTGTGTTTTTCTTTTTTGATCAAACGATACTGAATCGGTGAATCTGACATGTTTCCTCCTGCTGGGAAAAACAGTCCCAGCTATTTTCTTCTATAAAATGAGCGACAAGCGCTCATAAGATACCGTATGATTTTACCAAAAAAAGTCTTGTCTGTCACGATATGTGGTATAATAAAAATCATGAAATGGAGGTCTGTATGAATTTAAGCGAAATCCGTGCACAAGCACGAACCATTCGAAATCAAACCAACGGCATTTTCTCGCTCTTTGCCATTCCAACTCTAGTAACTATCTTATCTACCTATTTGTCACCTAACCGTCATCTGGAGGAGATTGTTCCCCAGTTGGAGGTCAATCAGGCCTTTGTTGTGATTTTTGGCCGTCAAATTTTTCCACAAATCGTGGAATTTATTATCGCTCTGCTCTTTTTATCTGCTAGCTTCAGCATGATGGATGTCGTCCGGAAAAAACGCGATACAGTTGGCTTTACAGATATTGGCCGAATCTTTTCTGCTGAGCTTTTTTCGCCAATTTTTATCACACAACTGACCAAAAGCATCCTCCTCTTGCTGTGGAATTCTATCAGCCTTGTCGGTTCATTTTTCCTTATTTTCAGCAGTTATAAGGTGCTGGCTATTTATGGGAAAATATCCGATTTGTCCCAATTGACAGCTACTAGTCCTGAGGTGGAGCAAATCGTCAGCTATGCGCCCATGATGTTTCTTGGCACTCTCATTGTCTTGGCTGGTACGGCAGTATTCCTGATGGCCAACTATGCTTACTCTCAGACCGACTTCATCCTTTATGATCAGCTGAGCACTGGCACCTACCAAGGACCTTGGCAAGTTCTTGTGCAAAGTAGACGCATGATGAAAGGCTATAAATGGAAACGTTTCTTGCTGGATCTGAGCTTTATCGGCTGGTATATCCTGATTGGTATCACACTGGGAATCGCTGGGGTCGTGGCCTATCCTTACATCACTACAGCTCGGGTACTCTTTTATGAAAATTTAAAATCACTAGGTAAGTAAAATGAGAGTGGGACAGAAATCGGTAATTCGTTAGAATTCGATTTCGTCGTCCCACCTCCGCACAGTTGAGTAGGGCTGTAAAAGCTGATGAAATCAGCGTAGTAGAGCCCGCTCAACCACTGCGTCTTGCTCGACAATCCAAAGACAATTGAGAGGCTAGGACTTTTGTCCCAGCCTCATTTTTTTCGTCTAGATTTAACGCAGTTGGACCTTCACTACCAAGGGTAAGTCGGATGCTACACTCGGCATGAAGAGACGCAAACCTTGAGGCGTTTGTTCCCATTCGAGTGGTTCTTCATAACCTAACAAGGACACCTTTTCTATTATGCCATGAAAGCGGGACGCGGGATTTTCTCTTTCGTCAGCCAAGGCCTGAATCGTCAGCCACTGATTTACTGCAGGCTCCATCAAAAAGGCATGCACCGCTCCGCCCTTGGCCGTGAAACAGAAATCCTGGTTTGTATACGGGATGTTTTTTCCATCCGAAAATGGCCCACTATCTACTTGTGTCGGACCTTCTCCAAATTGCCTCCACGCGCGTGAATCATAGATCGCTTGACCATTCACTTGGAGCCAAGCCCCGATCTCTCTCAAGATTTCTTGATCTTTTTCTGGAATCGCCCCGTCTCCTTTGGGCCCAATATTCAACAGCAAATTCCCATTTTTGGACACGACATCAATCAAGGTCTGGATGATTTCTTTAGCTGACTTATAGTCAAGGTTCTCTGTATAGCCCCAAGAATTTCGCGCGATAGCCGTATCCGTCTGCCAAGTGAAAGGCTGGATCTCTGCAAAACCACCGCGTTCCACTTCCACAATCCCCGCACCAAAAGCCAGCGCATCATGCTTGTAGCAGATGCTAGTTGGCTTCCCAGAAGCTGCTCCTAAATTATAATAATAGGCAGCAAAAAGCTTTATATACTCTTTAAAAGCTGCATGCTGAATCCACCAGTCAAAATACAAAATCTCAGGCTGGTAATCTCGAACCAGCTCACAGGTACGCAGGAGCCAATCATCTAGAAACTCCTGACTCGGATAAGGCTGACCAAACAAATCATGGTGGTCTGGCTCTGGCATAGCTGGCCAGTAGAGTTCCTCGCGACTGACTTCGCTGGCAATGTCACTAGCAAACTCCTTTCCATGCGAAAAGAAAAAGTGATGCTCCGCCCGATGGGAGGAAGTACAAAAATGCACTTGCTCTTTTTGAGCTGCCTGACTCAATTCCCCCAAGATGTCACGTTTTGGCCCCATTTCTACACTATTAAAAGGAGAAAGCTGACTGGCATAAAGCTGGAAGCCGTCGTGATGCTCCGCCACTGGAAACATATATTGAGCTCCCGCTTCTTTAAAGAGGCGCAGCCATTCGTCTGCACGAAAATTTTCGGCAGTAAAGAGTGGGATAAAATCCTTGTAACCGAAATCTTTGTGAGGTCCGTAAGTTTTGATATGGTGGTCAAATTCTGCCGTACCCTGGATGTACATATTTCGAGAGTACCACTCGCTTCCAAAGGCAGGAAGGCTGTAAAGTCCCCAGTGGATAAAAATCCCAAACTTAGCCCTTTTGAACCAGTGGGGAACTTGATAGGTCGCAAGAGAGTCCCAGTCTGGATAGAAAGGACCTTGGTTGGCAACTCTTTGAATTTCTTCTAAAGATATTTTCATCGCTATACCTCATTATTCGATTAAAACGCTTTCTTTTATTGTACCAATTTTTGGAGAAGAAAGAGCCATTTTACAAAAAAATAATCCAAAACAGCCCTACGAGCAAACTTTCCCGATAAAGCAAAGAAAAAGGAACAGCAATAATTCTGTTCCTTGTTTTTATATTGTCAGCATGGTGAGCACCTCGGAAAGCCACTCGCACCATGATTCTCATCATTCAACACATCAATTCGCTACACGATAGTAGGGATGTTGGCTTGCATAGGTAAAATCTTGCCCCACTAAAATACGTTCTTTCGGATTTTCACTTCCAGTATCATAAAGACGAGCTCCTTTAGGAATGGCTGTGAAGGAGGCCACTTCATTCCCTGATTTATGAGTTAAAAACGCTCCAAACTTACCTTCATATATTTGACTATTTGTCAAAGTGTAGTCGCTTGATTCACTTCCCCTGTAAGTATGAGACACCAAACCATTTGCATCAAAAACTAATTGATTGCCCAAATCGTCTTGCCAAGTACCTGCAATGCTGGAGAAATCACCATTTGCTAGAGCATTGACATCCATACCGGAAGTTGTTGGAGTCACTGGGGCAGCTGGAGTTGGTGACGTGTTCGAATCTGCTGAAGTCTTGTTTTCCACGGGCTTCTCAGTCTGGCTGGGAACACTCTGGTCGCTAGATGTCTGAGGCGTTGAAGAGGATGTCACGGAGTTAGAAGCAGAACTTTGCTTGGCTGATGGTTTAGTCGAAGACTTGATAGAACTGCTAATTTTAGAGCTCTGAGAGGTAGAACTGCTAGCCTCTGTGGAAGGCTTAGAGCTACAGGCGGCGAGCAGGAAAGCAGAGCACAAGGCAGTGGCTGTCAATAAAATAAGTTTACTACGTTTCATAATGGAATCTCCTTGTCGGTTTATCATTAATTTGCTACTCGATAGTAGGGATGTTGTGCAGAAGAGATTGCATCACTTCCAAGCATGATTTGTTCTTTAGGCGCTGGAGCCCCATTAAGCGGCAATGCTACGCCTACTGGAACAGCGAATAAAGGATCACTACTGCCTGCTCCATTATAACCAAAATCAGCTCTAAACTTATCTCCTTCTACATGACCATTGTAAATAGCGTTATGGTTCAACGTTTCACCATTATTACGTTGCAATGTTACTAATCCATTTGCATCAAAAACTAATTGGTTGCCCAAATCGTCTTGCCAAGTACCTGCAATGCTAGAGAAATCACCATTTGCTAGAGCATTGACATCTATACCGGAAGTTGTTGGAGTGTTTGAATCTGCTGAAGTCTTGTTTTTCACGGGTTTTTCAGCTTGACTGGAAACACTCTGGTCGCTAGAAAGCTTAGTAGTAGAGGATGCTTTTGCTTCGTTGGAAGCAGAACTTTGCTTAGCTGATGGTTTGGTGGAGGACCCGCCTGAGCTACTAGTCTTAGATATCTGAGAAGTCTGGGAAGTGGAACTGCTGTTAACCTTCGTGGAAGGCTTAGAGCTACAGGCGGCGAGCAGGAAAGCAGAGCACAAGGCAGTGGCTGTCAATAGAATAAATTTACTACGTTTCATAATGAAATCTCCTTGTCAGTTTATCATCAATTTGGTACACGATAGTAGGGATGTTGGCTTGCATAGGGGACATCTTACCCCACTAAAATATATTCTTTAAAGCCTTCACTTTGTAACAAAAGAAATATTTTGTAATCTAATTGTAATCCTATGAAATAATTTTGTCAACATTTTGTGTGATATTTTTCTCAAAATTTATTTAAAATTTCTGAAAATGCCTTTTTGATGCAAAAACGAGGCTGGGACAAAAGTCCTAGCCTCTCAATTGTCTTTGGATTGTCGAGCAAGACGCAGTGGTTGAGTGGGCTCTACTACGCTGATTTCATCAGCTTTTACAGCCCTACTCAACTGTGCGGAGGTGGGACGACGAAATCGAATTCTAACCAATTACCGATTTCTGTCCCACTCTCGCTTCGTTTCAAATTTTCTCTAAATCCTGAACGATCCGCTCACAGGCTGCTTCTAGAGAATCTTCGTTCCTAAAGAACGATTCCTCTTCCCAGCCTAAGAAATTTCGATCTTTCCACCAGCGCTTCATGTCGGCCGGGGTAAATTCTTCTTGCTTCGCTCTAGTCTGATGGCGGCGGACGGTTTCTTCAAAAGTCAAATCATAGTAATAGGCTAGAGTCTGAGGACCAAACAAAGTCCGCAACCGCTCCAGCATGTGCCCATAAATATCTATCTCATAGAAACCTTCTACCAAGACCAGCAAATCATGTTCGTAACCGAAGCGTGCTAGGCTTTCCGTCAAATCAATAGATAGGTTGCCCGGCTCTACTTTTTCCTTGAGCATATCCCGTCTAACTGTATCCTGCGCAATCAAAAGAGTCCCTCGGCCATAGTGAGTCTGCAATTTTTTAGCTAAACTCGATTTGCCAGAGCCAGAATTACCACGAATGATGACTAACTTGGCCATCTTACTCGCCTAGAATCAAGCGTGTATGCTCGCGTTTGATGCAGCGATCCATGACAATATCATCCCGACCGGCTGCCCGCAAAATCTGCTCAGCCTCCTCACTCTCCAAGCCCAACTGAGCCCAGAAAATCTTGGCATCTGCTTCCAGAAAATCACGCGCTACATCTGGCAAAAACTCGCTACGACGGTAAACATCGACAATATCCACTGGGAAAGGAATATCTTTGAGACTGGCATAAACTGTCTCACCAAAAATCTGACTGCCCGCTGCCCGCGGATTTACCGGAATAATGCGATAGCCTCGCGCTTGCATTTCCTTGGACACACGGTTACTGGTCGTTTCCTCACGGTCTGATAGACCGACAACAGCAATCACCTTGCTGTTTTCCAGATAGCGCTTGACAACGCCGTCACTGGGATTTTGAAAATGGTAAGTCATAATGCTCCTCCTGTTTTATAAATAATTTTTAACTTTTTTAACAATGATATCTTAGCTGAATACGGTACAAAAAAGATGCTTTTCCTCGCATTCCTTGAATGTTGTGTCAGCTTTCTATTTTCACTTTGTGTTTTACGCCCTTGATATCTTAAACTGAACACGAGCTAAAACCTTGGAAAATAGATAATTCGTTCTAAGAGCATGGCTCCTTCGTCCGAATTCCTAATTTTCAGTCGGTTTTGACGCTCTTTGTATCTTGTTTTATTTCGCCTCGTACCAAGTTTGGCCGGCATTTTCATCGGCTACTAGTGGAACGGCTAGCTCAATCGCGGCTTCCATGGTTTCTTTGACTAGCTGGCGGACGGCTGTTAGCTCGTCATTTGGCACTTCCAGCACGATTTCATCGTGAACCTGCAAGAGCATGCGAGACTTGAAATTCTTCTCTGTCAGTGCTCGGTCCAGATTAATCATAGCGACTTTGAGAATGTCTGCGGCGGAGCCTTGGATCGGGCTGTTAATGGCTGTGCGCTCCGCAAAATTTCGGATGTTAAAGTTGCGGGAATTGATGTCCGGCAAGGAGCGACGGCGATGGTAAATGGTCTCTACATAGCCCTTATCACGCGCTTCGCGGACGATGGTTTCCATATAATTCTTAATCCCTGGGAAGCGCTCAAAATAAGTCTGAATATAATCTTTGGCAGCCTTGCGGGAAATGCCCAGATTATTGGCCAGTCCGAAGTCGGAAATGCCATAGACCACTCCGAAGTTGACAGCCTTGGCATTGCGACGGTCATTAGGTGTCACATCCTCTGCCTTTTCAATACCAAAGACCCGCATGGCTGTAGCCGTATGAATATCTTCTCCATGCTGAAAGGCAGCAATCAAATGCTCATCCTGAGAAATGTGAGCCAGCACCCGTAGCTCAATCTGGGAATAATCCGAGCTGAGAAGCACACTGTCTGCCCACTCCGGTACAAAGGCCTTGCGAATAAGACGCCCCTGCTCCAAACGAACGGGGATATTCTGCAAGTTCGGGTCAACCGAGGACAGACGGCCAGTCTGGGTCAAATCCTGAACATAGCGAGTGTGAATCTTACCGTCAGCCGCTATCGCCTCCTGCAGTCCGATGATATAAGTAGACTGGAGCTTGCTGATTTGACGGTATTCCAGAATTTTAGACACAATCGGTGCAATCGGTGCTAAACGCTCCAGCACATCCACCGCTGTCGAGTAGCCTGTCTTGGTCTTTTTGGTGTACTCCAGTGGCAGCCCCATATCCTCAAAGAGAATGGTTCCCAGCTGTTTCGGTGAGTTGATATTAAACTCCTGACCAGCCAGATCATAAATCTCCTGCGTTAGACTTTCCAGCGTCTTTTCATTTTCTGCCTGCATGCCCTGCAGGGTTTCCCGCTCAACCTTGATCCCCGCAATCTCCATCTTGGCTAAGACAAAGGCCAGCGGCTGCTCCATTTCAAGCAACAAATCCAGCTGATTGTGGGCGCGGAGCTGCTCTTGCATCGGTTCTTCTGTTTCCAACAGTACTTGAACCTTACGAGCCAGATGCTCAAAGAGCTGCTCTTGCTCCGGCAGAGCGCGCTTGGCTCCCTTGCCATAAACCTCATCATCCGTCGGCAGGATTGTTTGGCCGTAGAGGCGAGCAATAGTCGCCAGCTCATTATCCTCGACCGTCGAAAGCAGATACTTAGCTAGGCGCGCATCAAAGGATGCTGCTGGCAGTTCAATGCCGTAATGACTGAGCAGTACCTTGGTCCGCTTGAGGTCGTAGGTTTTCAGAGCTGTTTTTGTCAAAAACTCCTGAAAGAGAGGTTGCTGTAGTAAATCGCTGGAGCCGACATAAATCTGACGACTATCTCCCCAGGCAAGGCCGACAATCTCTTCCTTGTGGTAGTTGTCACCCAAGATTTCAAAATAGAAAAACTGCTCTGGTGCCAGCATATCCGCTGTGACCTCAGTCACTTTGGTAAATTCAATTGGTTTAACTTCTACCGGCTCTTGACCAGTACCTAGCTGAGCCTTGAGCTGCTTGAAGCCCATCTCGTCGTAGAACTTGCTCAGAGCCTCTACCTGCGGACCCTTATAAACCAAATCATCCAGCCCGATTTTAATCGGAGCCTGAGTATTGATGGTAGCTAGAGTTTTAGATAAAAAGGCCTTGTCCTTGTCATTGATCAGATTTTCCTTCATCTTGGAAGCCTTGAGCTGGTCAATATTTTCATAGAGATTTTCCAAAGAGCCATACTCCAAGAGGAGCTTGAGACCAGTCTTCTCGCCGATCTTGGTCACGCCGGGGATATTATCCGACTGATCGCCCATCAACGCCTTGAGGTCAATGAACTGCTCTGGTGTGATGCCCATCTTTTCCATGAGGTAGGCTGGGGTAAACTCCTCAAACTCGGCCACGCCTTTCTTGGAAATCTCCACCACAGTATTTTCATCCGTCAGCTGAATCAAGTCTTTATCGCCGCTGACAATGGTCACATCGTAAGGCGCAGCTGCCTTTTCAGCCATCTTGTCCAAGGTTCCGATGATGTCATCCGCCTCGTACCGAGCCAAGTCGTAGTAGTGAATGCCTAGGTGCTGCAGCATTTCTCGGATAAAGGGCAGTTGCTCACGAAATTCATCCGGCGTCTTGGCCCGACCTGCCTTATAGTCAGCATACATCTCGGTCCGGAAGGTCGTCTTTCCAGCATCAAAAGCGACTAGGACATGAGTCGGCTGCACGCGCTCCAAGAGATGATTGAGCATGAGGTGGAAGCCATAAATGGCATTGGTATGCAGGCCCGATGGACTCTTGAAACGGTCGATTTGATTATAAAGCGCAAAAAAAGCGCGAAAAGCAACGGACGAACCGTCAATTAATAATAACTTATTCTTATTTTCCATAGGTTTATTATAACACGAAAGGCGGACAAAGACAGGAAAGGCGGCGTGGAAAATTTAAAAGTGATTTTAATAATTCCTCTATGGTATAATAATAAAAACTAGGAGGTGAAGCATGTTCCCAATAACCATTCCAACTCTTGTGACTGAGGAAGTGTATCAACGATTTGCTTGGTCTGTTTTCTTACGTGGGAAAAGTTTCTTGCTGAATATGTTCATTTTGATAGGAATTCTATCTCTCTATCTTATCTTCCTACCTAACAACCTGAAGCGATTTTCTTTCTTTATCGTGCTATTTACATCTTTGATTATATTCCCAGTAATGTACTTTGGCACGGACTTTCAGATAAGGAAGGCCTATCGAAAAACTCCTTTCTGGAAGGATATGGAGCAAACTCTTATATTTGAGAAAGATAAATTTTCTGTGAAAAGTAAACGAGGAGAGTTTCTTTATAGCTATGATGACATCGTCAAAGTTTTTCATACTAAGGAAGATTTTTATATCATGTTGGGGCCACATATCGGCATCCCTATTGAAAAAAAGAACTGTACTCCCGAGGCTCTTGAGTTCTTGCTAGAACTTCACATTGAGCATATGTAAAAGAAAAAGCAGGCTAGACTGACAGTAGATCAGTTCTGGTCTGCTTTTTATCTTGTAAATAATTGCTTGATATCCATCAACTTCTCTATTTTCTGATTGATTTCTGGTCGGTAGTCACAGAAGTTGATGCTCTGGATGCCACTGTTGACGGCGACATCCACATCCAGCGTCCGGTCGCCGATATAGTAGGTTTCTTGCTTGTCCAGATCATATTTCTCAAGCAGATAGTCGACACCTTCTGGATGGGGCTTGCGCTCAAAGCCGTTGGCTGTTGTGATGATTTCTGTAAAATAATCATGAATACCCAAGTCTTGCAAGATTTGATGGGCATTGAGTCCCTTGTGGGTATAGACAAACTGGACAATGCCCTGCTCTTCAGCCCAGGCTAGAATCTCTGCCGCCCCTTCCATCAGATGGACCTGAGCGTTCTTTTCCTTCAGACTTGCTCCACGAAAGGCATTCATCTCGGTAGCATCCAGACCTGTCTCAGACGCTACTTTTTCCAAAAGCTTCTGGACAGAGTGCTTTAGGATATAGCTGTGAATACTCGCCCTGTCAAAGTCCAGACCATAGTGAGTATAGGTTTCCTCAATCCCCGCCAAAATAGCATCGTAGGAGTCCAACAAGGTACCGTCCAAATCCCAAATAAACGCTGTTGTCATGTGATTTCCCTCATTTTTCTGTCGTATAAAACCTTCAAAAATAGCCAGCGGAAGCCATTGTCCAAGAGCGTCCCCGCCCAGACTCCTGGCAGACCCAAGCCAAAGGTCACACCTAGTAAATATCCTGAGACAATGCGAATTAGCCACATACCAATAGTCGTGGCATAAAAGGGCAGTCTTGCATTGCCCAGCCCCTGCCAAACCGCTGTGTAAATCACGGTTCCAGCTGCCATGGGAGTTCCCAACAGAGAAAAGAGGATAACTGAAAGACTGGCTGTGATCGCTCCGCTATTGTCCGTATAGAGCAAGGTCAGCGGTCGACCAAAGGTGAAAATACCTAAAGCAAAGGGCAGCATGCAAGCAAAAGACAGCCAGAAGGCCCGCTGACGAATCAGACCAACCGCTTGCATATCTCCCTCGCCAACCGCATGGGCCACCAGCATGACTGTTGCTGTCGCGACCCCGAAAGCCGGCATGTAGTTAAACTGCGTCAGGACTTCGCCGATGGCATTCCCCGCTACTGCATCCGTCCCAAAGACAACCACAATGGCGATAATCACCACATCGCCCGCCCGCATCATGAGCCGCTCTCCAGCAGCCGGCAGAGACAGGCGCAAGAGCTCTCGATCTAAACCCCAGCTCCAGCGGATCGTGGACAAGTCTAGCTCCCGCCAGAGAATGAGCACACCGACCAAACGAGCCAGCACCGTCCCCAGCGCTACGCCGACAATACCAAGCCGAAAGACATAAATCCCCAGACCAGAAAAGAAGGCATTGAGGACATTGGTCAGAAGACTGACATACATGGGAAATCTGGGATTGCGCGTGACCCGCACTAAAGCTCCAAAGGAAGTCATCAAGCCCAGCAGGACAATGGTCCCACCAACCAGAGCCAGATAGAGACCGCCTGCTTCAGCCACCGCTTTTTCCGTCCCCAGCAGATCCAGCATCTGCCTACCAAAAAGCAGAGAAAGGAGACCTAGCAGAAAACTCAAAAGCAGTGTCAACTTGATAGCCTCAGCTGTATGATAGGCCAGACGCTCCTTGTCTCCCTGAGCCAGAGTCTTGGAGATGAGACTGGAAACAGCAGCCCCTAGCGCGATAAAGATTGCCTGATAAATGGTAATGATATTGCCGGCCACCGAGACGCCAGAAATCGCAATCAGCCCCAGACTAGCCACCAGATAGCTGTCGACCATGCCCATGAGCATCTGCAAAAAGTTCTCTGCCATAGCTGGCAGAGCAATGTTCATGATTTTTTTATAACTCGTCATAGAGAAAATTCTCCCTCTTAAGCATAAGCTACTTCTCTTTCTTTCATTGGGCATCCTAAGAAAAAATCAGCCAGATATCCAGCTGATTTTAGACTTTCTAAGCCATTTTTACAATTCCAAGTAATCTTCGACTGCTGCCTGCATTTGGTCTGCAGCGACTGTGGTTTTGTGGCGAACCGATGCTGTTTCTAAGCCGTCCACAGCTGGTGGCAGGGCTACGCCAGAAAGTTCGTGCAGTTGCTCCAAAGCCTCGAAATCACTGAGTCCTGTTTGACCAGTCACAGCCTCAACGGCTACAACTGGGAATTTATAAGGACTAGCAGTAGATGCGATAACAGTCTTACGCTGATCACCTGTTTCTGCCAGATATTTTTGATAGACAGCAGACGCAACGGCTGTATGAGGGTCTTCAATGTAGTTAGAGGCTTGATAGACCCGCTTGATTTCAGCAGCTGTTTCTTGCTCTGTTGCATAATCAGCCGCAAAGAGCTCTAAAATCTCAGCATCAAAGTCCGTCAGTTCATATTGTCCATGATCATTCAGAGCCGCCATCAAAGCAGCTGTTTTCTCAGCACTATTACCAGACAGATGGAAAATCAAACGCTCCAAGTTAGAGGAAACCAGAATATCCATGGACGGACTAGACGTCACCTTGAAGCTCCGCTTCTTGTCATAAACCTGAGTCTTGAAGAAGTCAGTCAGGACATTGTTTTCATTTGATGCACAGATCAGCTTGCCAACTGGCAGACCGATTTGCTTGGCATAGTAGGCCGCCAGGATATTACCAAAGTTCCCCGTCGGAACGGTAAAGTTGACTTTGTCTCCTGCTATGATTTCTCCCGCCTTCACCAGCTGAGCATAAGCATAGACATAGTAGACAATCTGCGGCACCAAACGGCCGATATTCATGGAATTAGCAGATGAAAACTGGAGTTTGTGCTCCAAGAGACGAGCTCGTAGGTCTGTGTCGTTAAACATGCGCTTGACATTGGTCTGGGCATCGTCAAAGTTGCCATCAATGGCAACGACATGCGTATTGGCACCTGTCTGGGTCGTCATTTGCAACTCTTGAACCTTGCTGACACCATCTTTCGGATAAAAGACAATGATCTCAGTCCCAGGAACGTCCGCAAAGCCTGCCATAGCCGCCTTGCCTGTGTCGCCAGAAGTCGCCGTCAAAATGACAATTTTGTTTTCCAAACCGTGCTTTTTAGCTGCGGTTGTCACCAGATGAGGCAGGATAGACAAAGCCATGTCCTTGAAGGCAATGGTCGCTCCGTGGAAAAGCTCTAGATTGTACTGACCATCCAGCTTGACCAAGGGAGCAATCGTCGCATCATCAAACTTGCTGTCGTAAGCATTGGTAATACAATGGTCCAGCTCTGCTTCAGAAAAATCATCCAAAAATGCAGACAAAACCAGCTTGGCTACTTCCTGATAAGAAGCGTCTTTGAGCTTGGCAAAGTCCAAATCGACCTGCGGATAGGTAATGGGAGTAAATAAACCGCCGTCTGTCGCCAAGCCTTGCAGAATCGCCTGGCTGGCTGTTACTCTATTCTTTTCGTCACGCGTTGATTGATAAACTAAAGTCATTCTCTCTCATCCTTTATCTGTAGTTCGTTTTATTATACCAAAATTTATCAGAAAATTCTTCATTTTCATCAAAATTAAAAAGCAAAAAGAGTCGAAATCCTATGATTTCAACTCAATCAAATATCAAAACTCAGACAAGGCTTTTATTTGCTGTCCCTTTTCATCGAAATTGTCTGGGCTCAGCCATTTCTCCAAACGACTCTTAACGGCAGGCCAATCGCTGTCAATCATGGAGAGCCAATCAGTGTCTCGGTTGCGCCCCTTATAGACAACCGCCTGACGAAACCTGCCTTCATAGGTGAATCCAAGTCTCTCTGCTGCCCGTCTTGAAGGCTGATTGAGGGAGTCACATTTCCATTCATAGCGGCGATACTCCAGCTCTTCAAAGACATAGCGTGCCAGTAAGTACTGAGCTTCCGTAGCCAGTCTAGTGCGCTTCAGCTGCGGTGAATAGGTCACAGCACCTACTTCAATCACACGATTGCCTTGATCAATTCTCATTAAAGCGAAGGTTCCCAGCGCCTTGCCGCTCTCCTTGTCCACAATGGCATAGTGGAAACGATCCTGAGCTGCCAGCATCCGATCCAGCAAACCATCCCACTCCTCCTGACTTTGAGCAGCATTTTGAAAGAGATAGGTCCACATGTCAGCAGGAGAATCCGGACCATATACTTCGTATAAATCCACTCCATGCTTGTCCTTGGACAACCGCTCAATGACAACATACTCACCTTCTACTCGCTCCAGCTTGGGCAGATCCCCTGGCTTAAAGTCCGGCAACCCCTCCCCAATAGGCTGACCTAGTTCATTGATTCGCATAAAAAACCTCACAATCTAGCTCTACTGATTTCCAAAAGCTGGATAAAAATGCTTGAAATGATTAGAAGCTACACTTGCCATCAGCTCCTATCTCCCTTGCTTCAGATCCAAACTTGGAACATTACTTGTGTAAATTATATCACTTTTTCTTTCATTCGACGCAAACTTTAGGAAATACCTCTTCAGAAAAAGGCGGTCATAATATCTGTAAATGTTGAGATTACAGTCTACTCATACTTTAATGGAAAGCCAGATATGACAATTATTGGTTTTGTAAACGCTTTATTTTCGCTAAACTATGTTATAATGAAAATACGTTTTTATTATTTTGACCAAAGAAAGTGACCCATCATGAGACACCAGCAAAATATCTTGGCCATCATCGAAAGCTGTTACGACACTATGACCGATGTCGAAAAACAGATTGCCGACTATTTTTTGACTCCGACAGAGATAGAAGGTGATCTGTCCTCCCTCGAAGTAGCGCAAACCTTGCATATCTCACAGGCGGCCTTGACCCGTTTTGCTAAAAAATGTGGCTTTAAGGGCTATCGGGAGTTCAACTTCCAATATCTCCAACAGCTGAAAATCAGCAAAACGGAGCATACAAATCTGAAAAATGATTCATCCCGCCAGGTGCTACGCAACTATATTCAAATTCGGCAACAAACTGAGGACTTGATTGACGAAAAAAGATTGGAGCGTGTAGCCCAGCTGATTGAAAAAGCAGATCGTGTCTATTTTTTTGGCACAGGAAGCTCGGGGCTCGTCGCTCGCGACATGAAGCTGCGCTTCATGCGCTTAGGGGTTATTTGTGAAGCTCTGACAGATGCGGATGGCTTTGCTTGGACAACGAGCATTTTAGACAAAAACTGCCTAGTTATCGGCTTTTCTCTTTCAGGCCAAACCCCGTCCATTATTGACAGCCTGATTGATGCTAAGGGCATGGGAGCCAAGACCGTGTTAATCACTGGCCAGCCTGATTTGATTAAAGAAGATTTTTCAGAAATTATCCCAGTTGCAATGCAAAGTAAACCTCAGTTCATCCAACGAATCTCAGCTCAGTTCCCAATGCTGCTGATGATTGACATACTTTATGCCTTTTTCCTAGAAATTGACCGAGAGAGAAAGGAAAAAATCTTCAATAGTTACTGGGAAAATCACAAACTTAACGGCTATTACCGCAGACATCAATAAAAGGCTAGGACAAAAATCCTGGCCTTATTTTTAACCTCTTGATGGGTTACTGATTGCTCAACCTCAAAGGGCTGGTACTTCTTAAAAGTCTTGGGCAACCTTTTAAATCTACTTCTAAAGACAAGTGAGCAAAGTTAAACTTTTGAAAATTTAGTTCTATCCACCGAATTTTTCCTGTCATTTCAACTTCTTCTAAAATACTATCTAGCCGTCTACAGAAGCTATTTTTCTAGAAGCAAGAAACCTGAGGTCACTCCCCAGGTTTACTTAGATTACTGATGTTTATTTTTAAAGTGGTAGTAGGCTCCGAACATGCCTGCCGTATTTTGGTGATAGGCAAAGGCTAGTTTGGTCTTCTCAGCTATGCTCGGCACCAGAGCATCCTTGAGAGCCGCTTGGATACGCGGTCGAAGAATGGCCTCTTGTCCCATGATACCACCGCCCAAGATGACGATTTCCGGATTGACGACATAGCAGATATTGGCAATGCCCTGCCCCAGATAGCCCACCATGCGGTCAATTCCTTTGATACAGAAGGTATTGCCCTCGGTCGCTTCTTTGAAAATCCTGCGACCATTCCAGAGAGATGGATCTTCTCCGTGCAAGTCAGCAACATATTGAACCAAGGCTGTGGTCGAAGCTACATCCTGAAAGGCTCCGTCCGGTAGGTGCAGATAGCCTACTTCGCAGGCTGAGTTGCTAAAGCCGTGAAAAACTTGCCCATCCGCGACCAGACAGCCACCAATCCCTGTCCCAATCGTTAGACAGACCGCAATTTTTGCTCCCTTACCATGGCCAGACATAACCTCAGCCAGACCAGCACAGTTGACATCATTTTCAATCTCGCAAGGAATAGAAAATTCCTCCTCCAAGATCTTCTTAAATTGCGTCCCAGCATAGTTAGGAATCTGAGGACCAGCGTAAAAGATTTCTCCCTTGTCTGGATCCACCATGCCAGCTGATGAAATACAAATCCCAGCCAGAGGTCCTTTTTCTAAATAGGCTGCAACAATGCTTTCAACCTTTTGCATAATTCCCGGACCGCCCTTATGGGCTTCCGTAGGTATTTCATGGGCTTCTACTAGCGTTTCTTGGTCGTCGATCAGGCCGTATTTGATATTGGTACCGCCAATGTCAATCGTAACATAATTTCCCATAAGCATCCTTCTTTCTTTTTAGAGGAAGCGCTCCTTAGTTTCTTGGATCAAGGCTGCTGCTGCTTCTACGACCGGACGGTCTGCTTCTACGACTGGTGTCAAAGGAGCACGGACAGAGCCGATAGCCAGTCCTTCGTTGAGCTTGAGAACTTCTTTGATAACAGCATACATATTGCCGTGAGCACTGGTTAGCTTGCCGATAATATCGTTAATGGCAAACTGCAACTCTTTAGCTCTTTCTAGTTCCTTGTCTGCAATCAGTTGATTGAGTTTGAGGAAGAGTTCTGGCATAGCTCCATAGGTACCACCAATTCCAGCTGCTGCTCCCATGAGACGACCTCCCAAGAACTGCTCATCTGGACCGTTAAAGACCAAATGGTCACTGCCACCAAGTGCTGCGAAGGTCTGGATATCCTGCACCGGCATTGAAGAGTTCTTCACACCAATCACGCGCTCATTTTTCAGCATTTCCTTATAAAGACTCGGAGTTAGCGCTGCACCAGCCAATTGCGGAATATTATAAATCACAAAATCAGTATGTGGGGCAGCCGCACTGATATCATTCCAGTACTGAGCGACAGAGTATTCTGGCAGTCGGAAATAAATCGGCGGAATAGCCGCAATGGCATCAACTCCTAGAGCTTCCGCATGTTTTGCCAACTCGATACTGTCCTTAGTATTGTTGCAGGCTACGTGAGCAATGATGGTCAGTTTGCCCTTAGCAACTTTCATTACTTCTTCCAAAATTACTTTTCTGTCGGCCACGCTCTGGTAGATACATTCGCCTGACGAGCCGTTGACATAGAGACCTTGCACGCCCTTGTCGATGAAATACTCCACCAAAGCGCGAGTCCGCTCCGGGCTGATTTCACCCTCCTCGTCATAACAAGCATAAAAAGCTGGGATGACACCGTGATATTTCTTTAAATCTTTCATTTTCAAATTTTCTCCAATGTATTAATTCTAGATTATAGACTGCTATATTTAGCGAAGATTTTTTCCAAAATAGGAAGCTGTAAAAAAGCCAGACCTGCAAAGCCGATAAAGGCAAAGAGGGAAAATCCTAACAGCAACACAAAGCCTGAACTGTAGATGATGACAAGGATCGCAGCTATAACCGCCATCATAACAAAGAACCGAGGAAAATTCAGACTTACAATCACTAGGCTGGTCTGTAAAATGTCTCTAAAAGACATGAGAAACTTACCAGCCAAGGGATAGACGCAAAGAGAAAGCAGGATTGTAAAAATAATAATTCCAAAACAAACCGCCTTTAAAACTTGGAAAGGCAGGGCTTCCTGCGTCCGAAAAAGCAGGAGGTCAAAGATGCTGATACCGACTAAAGCCAATTCCAGCAAGCCCAGTTTGAGCCCTTGCTTCCAATTTTCTCGAAAGATTCGAGTGTAAGTTCTGATTACTTTTACCCGACGGTTTCCCTTGATTTCAAAAAGTGTTTGATAGAGGCTGATCTTGGCAATCCCAATGGTCACCAAGGGCAGGCAAGACAAGAGAAAGAGAAGATTGACCGTCATCAAATCCAGGATTTTCTCACAGATTTGCATGAAAAAATTATCTGTATCAAATATAGCTCTGATGAGTCCTGTTCCCTTATCTGACATAAGTTTCTCCTTTCTCTACTAGCCTTGCAAACTCAAAAATCTCGCTCACCTAGGGCTAGTCTATTAACACTTTAAAAAGATACTTTCTGACATTTTCTTCCAGACACGCATAGCCATTCGGCTGATGAGCTTCTCCTGGAAAGAAAATCGCAAAATTATGGTAACCCAACAAGAGAGGATAACGATTTTGACAATGAACAAAGCCGATATCTGCCTCTTCATCAAAGGCTACCGCCTCATCGACCACCTGGCTACCATAGGCAGAATATTCATGCCCTGCTACTAGCAGATGAAAATCTGCATATTTTTTATGATATTCAAATTGATCATTGGCCTCTTGATTGAGCGTGTTTTCCTGAACCAAGAGAAAGACCTTATCTCCATCCACTTCATAGCGTCCCAAGTCAAAGCTGTCTTTGCGGTGCTCATAGAGATAATCAATCGCTTTGTCCAGATTTGGATGAAGACCCTTGTAACGAATTACATTTTTTAAATCATCAAAAATCATAGTTTTATTTCCTCTATTAAGCCCCTTATCCTTTGACAGCTCCCATAGTAATCCCTTGGGTGAAGGATTTTTGGAAGATGAGGAAGACTGCTACGATTGGCACCGCCGCCAAAGCAGCACCGGCCATAATCAGGCCGTAGTTGGTTGCCATCTCAGCCTGCATGGTTGCAACCCCTAACGAAATCGTCAGATTGTTCCGCGAGGTCAACATTACGAGCTGCATGAAGTAGTCATTCCAAGTGTTGATAAAGGTGAAGATAGCCAGAGCAGCAAAGCCTGGTTTGACGATAGGAAAGGCTACACTCCAGAAGGTTCGGATTTCACCACAACCGTCAATCTTAGCTGATTCCAGAAGCTCTGTCGGGATATTTTCACTAAACTGCTTCATGAGGAAGACCCCGAACGGCCAGCCAACTAAAGGTAAAATAACTGCCCAAAGGGTATCGTGGATTCCCATGAAATTGACAATCCGCACTAGAGGAACTAGGACAACCTGTTTAGGCAGGGCCATAGCCGCGATAAAGATAGCAAAGAGAATCCGTTGCCCGTAAAAGCGTTTCTTAGCCAAAACATAACCAGCTAGGGATGACGTCGCACAAACCAAGAACATGGTCGCCAGCGAAATGAAGACACTGTTCCACATCCATTGCAAAGCCGGATTTTGAACGGCTAATTGCTGGAAGTTCTCTGTTGTCGGGTTTTGTGGCCACCATTGAGGCGGAATCATAATTGTATCCGGCTGAGATTTAAAAGCTCCAGTCAGAATCCAGTAGAATGGAAAGACAAAGAGCACGGTCAAAAGTGCTAAAATAACAGATGAGAACACTTTAAATGAATTAAATTTTTGGGGTTTCATATTCCTGCTCCTTTCTTTAATATTCCACATCGTTACCGAGGATCTTGAACTGAGCGAAACTGATAATCGCAATCATAATCGCCAGAAAGACTCCCATAGTGTTTGCATAGCCATATTCAGATAGCTTGAAGGCTTTTTCATATAGATAGTACATAAGCGTACTAGTTGAGTAGTTTGGTCCACCTGATGTCAACAGCTGAATCAAGGCGAAACATTGGAATGAGTTAATAGTAGTGATGATAGCGATATAAAGTGTCGTTGGCAAAAGGCTCGGCCATTTGATTTTCCAAAAAACTTGCATCTCTGTCGCCCCATCCACACGCGCGGCCTCAACTAGAGAATTGTCAATGTTTCCCATAGCTGCGATATAGAGAATAATCGGCTGACCGACAGATGTTGTCAGCAAAATAACAATAATAGCAGCTAATGCCCACTGTTTGTCTCCCAACCAAGAAATGTTTTGGTTGATGATGTGACCAGATTTCAAAACAAAGTTCAAAATACCAGACAACGGATCGTAGATCCACTTCCACACAACCGTCACGGCAACACTACCAGTAACAACCGGTAGGAAGAAGACAAAACGGTAAAAGGAGCGAGAAACAGCATTCATCTCATAGGTCTGTGAAGCTACAAATAAAGAGAAGAGCACAACTACCGGCACAGAGCCGATTACAATAATGACTGTATTAATGAGTGACTTAACAAAAACTGGATCATTGAACATCCGAATGTAGTTATCA
Source organism: uncultured Streptococcus sp. (assembly GCA_963547765.1). Lineage (GTDB taxonomy): Bacteria > Bacillota > Bacilli > Lactobacillales > Streptococcaceae > Streptococcus. The sequence continues at coordinate 21,721 of CAUUSJ010000018.1, forward strand.
AACCCAACGAATGTAAATGAGGTCATTGTATAATTAAAGAAACTAGTGATAAATCCCATTATCATAGGCGCCAAAACAAATACTGTAAAGAATATAAGAATTGGAGCTAAAAACGCATATGATATTAGGGTTTCTTTCATTCTGATTTTATTGACTTTCACAATGAGGTACCCCTCTTTCAAGATTTTCTAACAAAATACCCCTTTTTCCATTTTTAGAGACTGACAACAGAAAAAGGGGCGGATTTTAAACTTGCTTATTTTTTAGTAATCGTTTCGTTTGCTTTTTCAGTAAATGTCTTCAAAGCAGGTTCAACTTTTTCATCTCCATTAGATACAGATTGCAACATTGGGAACCAGAGTGTTCTCATTTCTGCAAATCCATCAATGGTGTTGTAGTATGGTGAGTAGTATTTAGTCCAGCCACTGATTGTTTCCATACGCTTGTCATCATAGAGTTTACCAAAGGATGTACGAACTGGGAAAGCACCTGTACGAACAACATTCTTAGGTCCCCATTCTTTGTCATCAGCGATGAATTTCACAAATTTCTTGGCTGCTTCTACTTTCTTGTCGTCTTTGTTGTTAAAGACTGCAAAACCATTTACAAGGTATTCAAGGGCTGGTTTGCCTGAGTCTGATGGGAATGGTACTTCTACTACTTCTACTTTACTTGCTTCCAACAATTTAGCTTGGATACCATTTTGTGCTGGTGCCCAAAGAACAGTATAAGAAGTTTGACCGTTAGCGAAGTTTTGGATGTCTGCTCCACCATCGTATTGAGAACCGTTCATCATGAGGCCATTGTTGATCCAGCTCACTGCTTTTTCAAGACCTTTGACAAATTTCGGATCATCAGTTGTATATTTAGTTACTTTTTCGTCTGTAACAGATCCACCGTAGAGGTTAGCGATGAAAGCACGAGTTCCTTGGTCACCACCTTGACCGTTACTGAATAGAGAGCCAGGTGTATAACCTTTATCTTTAAGCGCTTTCAAAACTTTTTCAAAATCATCTGTTGTCCAGCCTTCTTTAACTAGGTTGAGGACACCAGCATCTTCCAACATTTTCTTATTCATTGCCATGTAGAATGGAGCAGAGCTGATTGGATACATATAAGCTTTGTCTCCAGCTTTGCTGGCTTGGATAATGTTATCGTTGTTAACATCTTTGATGAAATCATCTGTGAAGAGGTCGTTCAAGTCTGCCAACTTACCGTTTTTACCGTATTGAATAATCCGGCCTGGTGCATCGAAGAGCACATCTGGCGCTGTTCCAGCCTCGATAGCTGTCGTAATTTTTTCTGGACCTGACTTGAAGTCGATTGTTTCCAAATTAACATGAATATCTGGATTTGCTTTTTCAAATGCTTCAATGATGGATTTCTCATAAGTTCCCACACCGTCATTAGCATTTTCTTGAGTGAAGACCGGGAATGCCCACCAAGTAATCTCTGTCTTACCAGATTTATCACCAGAGCTAGCTGCTTTATTTGAGCTACCACCACCGCTACAAGCTGCTAACGTAAGAACTGCGGCTCCCGCTACCAATGAACAAAGCAATTTCTTCATTTTCATTTGTTTTTCTCCTTTAAAATTAAGATTCCAAGCTGACCTAAACAGCTTTTACCTGCATATTGGAGAGTGGGACGGACCTCTTTCATTAGGCGCCCCAGCCTCGTTTTTCCTGTGTTATTTCTCTGGACAAGCGTCCACCTATATTTGATTAAAATCCTAAACTTTTAAAAGTACAATCACTCCTTATCTGTGACCTTTCTTTTATCCTAAAATAAAGTCAGTCAGTTCATTTTAGGTTGTTTTACAAAGTAATTCGTTTTTGAGTCTCACTATCAAACAGATGACTCTTAGGTAGTTTGAAGGTGAAGCGAAGCTTCGAACCTGGCTCCAGATAATTGGAAGCATCTACCTTGGCTGAAAACTCTTGGCTGCCCACCTTACAGTAGAGCACTGAGTCACTACCCAGCAACTCTGACACGACAACTTCCGCATCGACCACATCGCCAGGGAAAGTATCCTCTACAATCAAGTCGGCTGAGATATCCTCTGGTCGGATACCCAAAATAACTTTCTTACCTTGGTAGCCTTTTTCTGTCAAAAGCTTCTCTTGACCACCTGTCAGGGTAAGATTGAGTTGATCACCATCAGTCAGTTGATGACCAGATACCATCACTTCAAAGAAGTTCATAGCTGGACTGCCGATAAAGCCTGCAACAAACTTATTCGCTGGTTCATTGTAAAGCTCTTGCGGAGTTCCGACTTGCTCGATACGACCGATAGTTCCCGTGCCCGCTTCATTTTTCGTCGCTGACATGATAACAATGCGGTCAGCCAGTGTCATGGCTTCTGTCTGATCGTGGGTAACGTAGATGGTTGTTGCTCCGATACGGCGGTGGATTTTGGCAATCTCAGCACGCATGGACACACGCAGTTTCGCATCCAAGTTTGACAAAGGTTCATCCATCAGGAAGACCTTGGCATCACGTACGATGGCACGACCCATAGCTACCCGTTGACGTTGACCACCAGACAAGTCCGCTGGTTTGCGGTCTAGAAACTCTTTCAAACCAAGGATTTCAGCTGCTTCTTGCACCCGTTTGTCAATATCTTCCTTACTGTACTTGCGCAGTTTCAATCCAAACGCCATGTTGTCATAGACTGTCATGTGTGGGTAGAGGGCATAGTTCTGGAAGACCATGGCAATATCACGATCCTTGGGAGCAATATCATTGACTAATGTCTCATCAATGTAGAGCTCGCCCTCAGTGATGTCCTCCAGTCCCGCAATCATGCGCAAGGTTGTCGATTTCCCACATCCAGAAGGGCCAACAAAGACGATAAATTCTTTGTCTTTGATTTGCAAGTCGAAATTTTCTACAGAGTAGAAATCACTATTAGGATATTTTTTGTAGAGCTTATTTAACTTTAAGGTCGTCATTGCTTTACCTCACTTTATTTTACTGCTGCAACGAAACGCTCGGTGATTTCCTTTGGTCGAGTAATAGCTCCGCCTACTACGATACCGCGGACACCCAAATCATGGATTTGCTTAGCCTGATCTGGATAGTGAATCTTGCCCTCAGCAATCACATCTACCCCCGCATCACAGAGCTTCTTGACCAGTTCAAAATCTGGTCCGTCTACCTTAGGACTGTAGGAAGTGTAGCCTGATAAGGTCGTACCGACAAAGTCAACGCCAGCTGCTACAGCTGCCACGCCTTCCTCAAAGGTACTGATGTCAGCCATCAGCAGTTGCTGCGGATATTTCTCCTTGACTTGGCGGATAAAGTCCTCAACCTTCAAACCATCATAGCGTTCCCGCTGGGTGCAGTCCAGAGCGATGACCTCGATATCAAGGGCAGCCAGCTCATCCACTTCCCGCATGGTCGCAGTGATAAAAGGCTCCTGTGGTGGATAGTCCCGTTTGATAATCCCGATAATCGGGAGCTTGGTTACTTCCTTAATCTCCTTGATGTCTCGCACGCTGTTGGCTCGAATACCAACTGCCCCGCCCTCTTCAGCCGCCTTGACCAAGAGAGGAATGACACCGCCAGCCTCCGTATAAAGGGGCTCATGAGGCAGAGCTTGACAGGAAACGATAATGCCATCTTTGATTTTTGCAATTAATTGATCTTTGCTAATCTGTGACATAAATAATCTCTCCTTTTTCTATGTTTTCTCCGTTCTTTTTATAATGTCATTATATACAAAAAATAAAGCGCTTTCAATATGTTTTTAGATTTAGATTTTAGTTTCTAAAAACCGACTTCCTTTCTTAAAAGCTGAAACTACTTTCAGGATTAGAAGTGTTTCTACAAAAAAGTTACTATAGATTTTTGAATATTTATCATAAAAAGCCTGAGATTATTCTAATCTCAGGTTTAGTTTCTTTCTTAGTGCTATCAATTTTTACCAGTCTTTAAAAGCTTCCAGCAAAGAAGGATGGTCAATCTTTGAGCCACAAAGCCAGTTGAAGACCCTATCATTGACATAGACATTCATGGCTTCATGCTCGTACTCTGGCATGAGATGGTGCTCCTTAGTGCATTCCAACCGATTGTAAATCGCAAACTGGGTAATCGGATAACAAACATCGTCAGCAAGCCCTGTTATCATCCGCACGCTCCCTTGAATGCGGTGAGCCATATTTTTCACATCGATATAGGACAAGGTCTGGATAATCTCATCCTCCGTTTCGTGGAAAGGATCGTGGAATTTAAAATAACGAAAGAGCTCATCATAGGCCTCGCTGGTATTGCCAATCTCCAGCACCCTCCGAAAGTCTGACAAGAAAGGATAGATAGCCACTGTCTGCTTAATGCGCGGATTGAGAGCCGCTGCCACCAAAGCCAAGGCTCCGCCCTGAGAAGCACCGTAACTGGATAGATGATCCTCGTCCACAAGGTCCAAACTCGCCACAATCTCAACCAAGCTGTAAATATCTAGATAGACATCCTTATAAAAGAGACGCTCTGGTCCATCCACTGCCCCACGGATAATCTGACCCTTGACCGTATTGCCCCTTACAGGCGCCCCTCCATCCAAGGAATAGCCTGACTGGCCGCGTACATCCATAGATACAACACCATAGCCAGCAACCGTATAAGCTAGCATATCGGACCAATCCCAGCCACGCCCCATATAACCGTGGAAATGAAAGATAACCGGAACTTTTTTACTCGATTTGGGAAGGACTATACGAGCATAGGTTCGCCCTTGATTCGTCCCCTCAAAAACTAGCTCATAGCAGGTTACCCCAGCGATTTGAAAGTCTTTTTCAATCAGCTGATAATCCGGCAAGCCACTCAAACTGCTAATCTGACGATCCCAAAAAGCATCAAAATCTGCTGGAACTTCATCTCTACCTCTATAATCTTTTGCTTCTGCTAATAAATCTGGATTGCGCATCTTATCCTCCAACACTATTGTTTTTGTAAACCCTTACAGAAATAATAGCACAGCACCTTTCCTTTTTCAATCCTTTGCAATATTAAGAATTTAATTTCTGTTTTTGCTATGATTCTTTTTCTTTTTGAAACTAGTTTCAAAAATAGGTCGGAGAAGTTCCCTGACCTCTTTTTTGAGATTACATTATTAAAAACAAAGAAAGCGAGGTGAACAAAGAATCACACCTTTCAACCTGCTCTTTGTACATTTGATAAAAATTCTTGATAGAGTTGATTTCTAAGTAGCAACTGATGATGAGTTCCTTGATCCACAATCTGTCCAGTTTTATCCAAAACAAGAATCGAATCTGCTTTCTTGACTGTATGCAAACGATGTGCAATCGTCATGCGTGTTTTACCTGCTGTCAACTTATCAATTGCTTTACTGATTCTTTGTTCTGTCACACTGTCTAAACTGGCTGTTACTTCATCTAATAGATATATTGGATGCTCCAGCAATAAAGCCCTCGCAATATTAAAACGTTGCTTTTGCCCCTCGGACAACCCAGTACCACTATCAGAAATTTCCGTATCTAAACCTTTGTCTAAATCCCTTATCAAAGATACCAAACCCAATTCTTCTAAGACTTCATTCATCCGTTCTTCTGAGACGATTTTATTTTTCCCATAGAGAAGATTTTCCCTGATCGTTCCATGAAACAAGGTATTATCTTGAGGAATATAAGCAATCATCTTTCTCAATTGTTCCTCAGATAAGCCTGCTAAACTCTGATTGCCAATGAAGATATCTCCCTTATAATCTTGATAGAATTTCATCAATAGAGCAAAAATAGTCGATTCCCCTGCACCGCTTGGTCCAACAATGGCCGTATGCTGTCCCGCTTGAATATTGACGGATAAATCGTTTAAGACATTTTCCTGATCATAGGAAAAATTAACATTCTTCATGATGATACTCGATCTAGAAAGCTCTAACCCTGTCTCTCCTCCTGCTTCTTTATCTAACTCTACCATCTCCATTAAACGATTTGAAACACTATGAAACTCTGTCCAATCCGTCATAGATTCAGAAATATCTGTGATAGGGTCAATCAACTGTGTAAGATAAAGAACAAAAGTCATCAAGCTACTCATGGTCATATTGCCTTTTGAGACTTCCAAACCAGCCACCACCAAGAGTAAAATGATAATCTTAATTTTTATTCAAATGGTTTATATGTCATTCCCATAAACTTCCTCCTTTAAGTTAAAACTATGCCTGCCCAAATAGCTCCGCCAACTAAAACACCACCTGCAACACCTCCAATAAACCACCCATCTCCATAAAGTTCGTCTGTTTTTACTTCTTCAAAAAATAGTTCATTCATATGTTTATCTTTCATTTCCATAAAATTACTCCTTTAAGTTAAAGCTACAATTCCTGCAGCAGCAGCTACAATACCAATTCCAACACCGAAACCTTCAATGAAATCTCGAGCATTCCCATAAAGCTCATCTACTGGTACTTCCTCGAAAAATATCTCATTCATATGTTTGTCTGTCATTTCCATAAAATTACTCCTTTAAATTTCTATTTTGACCTATTTTCCCAATGTACATTTTGATCTAATTGTCTAAGCCATATCATATTTGTAAATGATAAAATCATAATAGCCACGATAAGAATTAACGAAATCAATAATCTTCTTTCCACCAAAGCAATTGCTAAACCGCCTAACAAAATGATAGTTAGAAAAACACCTTGTAGCTTGTTACTGATACTATTTTTAAAACCTCTCATTAATTCACTCCTTTATTTACTATTTTTTCCATGAATCAACTTAATATTCAAATAATCATTGTTGTTTTTCCCGAACCAGATGGACCTAAAAATCCAAATATTTCACCTTTACTAATCGAAAAGGACACATCTTGTAAAGCACTAGATTTTCCAAATTTTTTACTAATATTTTGTACGTCAATAACTTTTTCACACATTATCATTCCCTTTCTGATGTCTTACTTACAAAATAATTATATCAGCACAACAAAAAATCACCAATGACAGAAATGTCACTATTTTTTTAATAAATAGATAGCAAAATCCGAACAAAATAAAAAACTTTCGGCAATTGTTAATAAAAATGCCAAAAGTTTTATTTTTTCAAGACATTGATGTCACTCTGACTAAATATCATAGATATTTTTTCATATCTTCTTGCCATTCTCTATCCAAACTCGTTATCAATTCCTCATTTCCAAATATTTGAGCAACCATTTTCGCCTCTTGATACTTACGATTTGCCTCATTAAAATCACACTGAATATAATATTTCCACTCAACCATTAAAATTAATGGTTTCTTTTGGAAATCTCGGGTTCTATTCATAATATAATTTAACTTATCTACTGCCATCTTGAAATAGGAGAACTCTCCAACAAGCTCCAAACAGCACAGTGCTGCAAACAGAGCATCCCGCAATAAATATAAATCTTCTAATTCAGTTTCTTCTATTTGATGACATAACTTTTTAAATAGAAGAACAATGTCTTCTTGTGTAGTTTCTTTTATAAATCCTGAATTCAATCCATCCATTAATGCACAGAGAAAATAAAGTCTTAATTTCAATAATGTACTAGTATGAAACGGTTCTATGTCGACTAGATTGTCAGAACTATTCTCCAACACACCTTGACCATATAATGAATTTTGGCCTGCCCGCACCTGCTCAATCGCCTGCAAGCAATCAATCATTATCTGCTCATCTCTTGGAAGATTGTCATAAAAGTCCTCAAAGATTTCATCAAAATACGCATCTTTTTGTTCTTGCAATTCCTTATCCCCATAGTCAGGGTGATGAAGCAGAAAATACTTGATTTCCTTATAACGCTCTGGCAACTCTTGATAGTCAGGCATGAGGATATAGGCTGGAATCTCCAATTTTTCTGCAATATGCTCCAGAGTTTTCAGAGTGGGATGAAACTCTCCTTTTTCGATACGTGCCAACTGGCGGACAGACAAACCAGACTCATCATCACAAAAGGCCGGACGGCTCAAACCTTTCTTTTTGCGTAACTCCTCTATTCTTTTACCAACATCATTCATCAACCAAAACCCTCATTATTATTTGAAAAAAATAATTTAATTATCAAAGTTTTCTGTTTTTATTATATCAGAATTCCTCCAATCAAGCCAAAAAAGAGGCCGGAACAAAAGTCCTAGCCTCTCAATTGTCTTTGGATTATCGAGCAAGACGCAGTGGTTGAGTGGGCTCTACTAGGCTGATTTCATCAGCTTTTACAGCCCTACTCAACTGTGCGGAGGTGGGACGACGAAATCGAATTCTAACGAATTACCGATTTCTGTCCCACTCTCTGTTGTTGATAACTACATTATTTACGACGTCCTGGACGTTCTCCGTAACCATAGTAGGCATCTGCCATGATTTCTTCCATGTCAGCTACCATTGGCAAGCGTGGGTTTGCAGGTGAACATTGGTCTTCATAAGCAAGCAAAGCAATTTCATGCAAGCTATCTTTCCAAGCTTTTTCATCGATTCCTTGGTCTTTGAAGTTCATCTTGATACCTACTGCAACACCAAGTTCGTAAACAGCTTTAGCGTATGCTTCAACTGCTTCTTCTGGAGTTGAGTGAGGCAAACCAAGCATTTTCGCGATGTCTTGGAATTTCTCATCAGCTTTCCAGTAGTTGTACTTAGGCCATGTAGTTGTCTTAGATGGACGAGTACCATTGTAACGGATGACGTATGGAAGCAAGATTGCATTTGTACGTCCGTGAACAGTGTGGTGAACACCACCGATCTTGTGGGCCATTGAGTGGCTCATACCAAGGAAGGCATTTGCAAAGGCCATACCTGCCATTGTAGACGCATTATGCATTTTCTCACGTGCTTCTGGATCAGCTGTCTTAACAGATTTTTCCAACCATTCAAAGACAAGCTTGATAGTTTGAAGCGCAATACCGTCTGTGTAGTCGTTAGCGAAGTTTGAAGTATAGGCTTCAGTCGCGTGAGTCAAGACGTCCATACCTGTATCAGCTGCGATAAAGTCTGGAACGGATTCAACCAAAGCAGGGTCAACAATCGCAATAGTTGGTGTCAATGAGTAGTCAGCCAATGGGTATTTGCGGTTGTTTTTCTTATCAGAGATAACAGCAAATGGTGTTACTTCTGAACCTGTACCTGAAGTCGTTGGGATACCGATGTATTTCGCTTTCTTACCAAGTGATGGGAAGCGGAAGGCACGTTTACGGATATCCATGAATTTTTGAACCAGGTCACGGAAGTCGATTTCTGGTTGCTCGTAGAAGAGCCACATTACTTTGGCCGCGTCCATTGGAGAACCTCCACCAAGAGCGATGATTGTATCTGGTTCAAATGCTTTCATCACTTCCGCACCACGTTCTACAGTTGTGATGTCTGGATCTGGTTCAACATCTGAGAAGACTT
>CAUUSJ010000019.1:0-31088 GCA_963547765.1 uncultured Streptococcus sp.
TGTACGACGTTTGTTTTTCTTCGCTTTTGAAGTGCGACGTGCAGGTACTGCCATTGTTTGTTTCTCCTTTTAGAATGTAATTCGATGCAATCTTATGATTTTCATCAACTTTAACAGTATAACAAAACTTTTTTGTAAAGTAAAGTTACTTGACAGAAATTTTTGATTTTCTTTTTGACATAGCAAAGCTTTTTAGCAGTTGCACCTATTTTCAGGTCTATTGTTCCAATATTCTGAAAATTTAAAAATTTTCTTCTATCCAATAGAGCATAAGTGTGGTATAATAAAGCACAAAGATGACTACAACGAAAGGGAAAGACATGACAGATAAATTAGATACACGCCACAGAAGTAAGATTTATGATAGTATGGTCAAATCTCCTAACCGCGCCATGCTTCGCGCGACAGGGATGACAGACAAGGACTTTGAGACTCCGATTGTCGGAGTGATTTCGACTTGGGCTGAAAATACGCCTTGTAATATTCACCTGCATGATTTTGGTAAACTAGCCAAGGAAGGAGTAAAAGAACAAGGTGCTTGGCCTGTTCAGTTCGGTACGATTACTGTAGCAGACGGGATTGCCATGGGAACACCGGGCATGCGCTTCTCTCTGACCTCACGCGACATCATCGCAGACTCTATCGAAGCTGCCATGGGCGGACATAATGTGGATGCCTTCGTCGCTATCGGGGGCTGTGATAAAAATATGCCAGGCTCCATGATTGCTATTGCTAACATGGATATTCCTGCTATCTTTGCCTACGGTGGAACTATTGCACCCGGTAATCTTGATGGAAAAGACATTGACTTGGTTTCCGTTTTTGAAGGCATCGGGAAGTGGAACCATGGCGATTTGACTGCTGAGGAAGTACGCCGCATCGAGTGTAATGCCTGCCCTGGCCCTGGTGGCTGTGGCGGTATGTACACAGCTAATACTATGGCGACAGCTATTGAAGTTCTAGGTATGAGTTTGCCAGGGTCTTCTTCTCACCCAGCAGAATCTCAAGATAAGAAGGATGATATCGTGGAAGCTGGTCGAGCTGTTGTCCGAATGCTGGAAATGGGGCTCAAGCCGTCTGACATTCTGACTCGCGAAGCCTTTGAAGATGCCATCACAGTAACCATGGCTTTGGGTGGCTCTACCAATGCTACTCTGCACTTGTTGGCCATTGCCCATGCGGCTAATGTGGAGCTGACCTTGGATGATTTCAATGTCATTCAAGAGCGCGTGCCGCATTTGGCGGATTTGAAACCATCTGGCCAGTATGTCTTCCAAGACCTATACAATGTCGGTGGTGTGCCTGCCGTTATGAAATATCTTTTGGCGAACGGCTTCTTGCACGGTGATCGCATCACTTGTACAGGTAAGACGGTGGCGGAAAACTTGGCTGACTTTGCTGACTTGACGCCAGGTCAGAAGGTCATTATGCCGCTTGAAAATCCAAAACGTGCGGACGGTCCATTGATTATCCTGCATGGTAATCTAGCTCCAGACGGCGCTGTTGCCAAGGTTTCTGGTGTTAAAGTGCGCCGTCACGTCGGACCTGCTAAGGTTTTTGACTCAGAAGAAGCTGCTATTGATGCAGTGCTGGCCGATGAAGTAGTCGATGGAGATGTAGTCGTGGTTCGCTACGTTGGTCCAAAGGGTGGCCCTGGTATGCCAGAAATGCTGTCACTTTCTTCTATCATCGTAGGGAAAGGCCAAGGAGATAAGGTAGCCCTCTTAACAGACGGCCGCTTCTCAGGTGGTACCTACGGTCTCGTTGTCGGACATATCGCTCCGGAAGCTCAGGATGGTGGACCAATTGCCTACCTTCGCACAGGCGATATGGTCACGGTTGACCAAGATACCAAGGAAATTTCCATGGCAGTTTCTGAAGAAGAACTTGAAAAACGCAAGGCAGAAACAACCATTCCACCGCTTTATAGCCGTGGTGTGCTTGGTAAATATGCCCATATGGTATCCTCTGCTGCTAAAGGTGCTGTTACCGACTTCTGGAAACCAGAAGAAACAGGGAAGAAATAGCCTATATATGACAAAAGAACCCGCTAGTTTTTCTAGCGGGTTTATTAATTTGGATGAGTGTTCATCTTCTTATCTAGGACTAATCCCCAGCGCAATGCGTCCAAAGCGGCTGATGCGGGTGATTTTCCACGCGGGCGACCAAGTGACTTCAACGGAGACAGTTTCGATGCCCTCGATTTGCTTCAGGGACTCGACAATTTCAATAGGAACGGTCTCGGTACAGTCGCAGGCTGTGTCTGTGAAGGTCATGACAATCTTGCAGTGGCCAGTCTCGTCAAGATTAATTTCATAGATGAGCCCGAGATTGTAGACATCAAGCTCGACCTCTGGATCGTAAATCGTTTCGAGTTTCTTAATGAATTCTTCTTGAATAGCTGCTGCTCGGTCATTGATTTTGATATCGTCTCTCATCTTCAGTCCTTCTTTCTCTATAGAATGGTGGTCTTATTTTCTCATAATTCTGACAATTTTTCAAGAAATTCTGGCGAATGAAAACGGATTTAGTCTCTCGGAGGGAATTTTTCTGCTCTAACTCCTCAAAATATCTGATTTATGGTAAAATAATAGATATTATATAGTTGCAGAGGATTAGAAAATGAAATTACAAAAACCTAAAGGAACTCAGGATATTCTCCCTCAGGAATCTGCTAAATGGCAGTATCTGGAGGAGTTTGCTCGTAAGACGTTTAAAAAATACAACTATGCGGAAATTCGGACACCGATTTTTGAGCACTATGAGGTCATCAGTCGTTCTGTTGGAGATACGACAGACATCGTGACCAAGGAAATGTATGATTTCTACGATAAGGGAGACCGTCATATTACGCTAAGGCCAGAAGGAACTGCACCGGTCGTTCGTTCTTATGTCGAAAACAAGCTCTTTGCGCCAGAGGTTCAAAAGCCAGTTAAGCTTTATTATATGGGCTCTATGTTCCGCTATGAGCGGCCTCAGGCTGGTCGCTTGCGCGAATTTCACCAAATCGGAGTGGAGTGCTTTGGCTCTGAAAATCCAGCGACAGATGCAGAAACGATTGCTATGGCGGCTCAGTTCTTCAAGGAAATTGGAATTGGACAGGTGACGCTGCAGCTGAATAGTTTGGGCAATGCAGCGAGTCGAGCTGCCTACCGTCAGGCCTTGATTGATTATTTGACTCCGCTGAAAGACAGTCTTTCTAAGGATAGTCAGCGTCGTTTAGAGGAAAATCCGCTGCGGGTGCTGGATTCGAAGGAAAAAGAAGATAAGGCAGCTGTTGCGCAGGCTCCTTCGATTTTGGACTTTCTGGACGAGGAGAGCCAGGAGCATTTTGCGGCTGTCCGCTCAATGCTAGAGTCTTTGGACGTTCCTTATGTCATTAACACCAATATGGTGCGGGGACTGGACTACTACAACCATACGATTTTTGAGTTTACAACTGATGTGGCAGGCAGCGAACTGACTATCTGTGCGGGTGGCCGTTATGATGGCTTGGTTGACTATTTCGGCGGGCCAGAAACTCCTGCCTTTGGTTTTGGTATGGGAATGGAGCGTCTCCTCTTAGTTTTAGAAAAACAGGGAGCAGCTCTGCCGCTTGAGACAGGCTTGGATGCCTATATTGCCGTTCTAGGTGAGGCTGCCAATCGCAGTGCTTTGGAATTAGTGCAAGCTCTCCGCAATCAAGGATTTGCGGCCGAGCGGGACTATTTGGACCGCAAGCTCAAGGCACAGTTCAAGTCAGCAGATACTTTTAGAGCGAAAACCATCATTACGTTAGGTGAAAGTGAGATCGAAAGCGGCCAAGTCACTGTGAAGAATAATGCAACTCGTCAAGAAGTGGTGGTTGGACTAGATCAAGTTCAAGAAAACTATCAGGCTGTTCTCGAAAAATTAGGTTGTTAGAGAAAAACTTATTCTTTCTTAAAGGCTGAGCTCTTTAAGGAATCTCAAAATATTACAATTTTGTTACACAGCGAGCAAATAATGTAACAAATTGATAATATTTTGGTATAATAATTATACTCTTACATAAATAAAGGAGAAAAAATGAAAAAATTGATGAAATTTGGCGTATTGCCGGCTTGTATTCTTTTGTTGGGAGCATGTTCGGCCCTGCCAAAACCACAGAAGAAAAACGCTGAAAACGTGAAGACAGAGCAATCTTCATCTTCTACATCAGAAAAAGAAACCAATGAAAAGCGGATTGAGAAAGATGCAGATATTATCTTGCGTGCAGTCTTTACAGATCACTCTTCAGGTTTCACGACCTTGATGGGAACTTCTGTTGACAAATGGAAGAAAGGTATTACTCAGTCTTACGTTGATGAAAACCTGTCTAAATACACACCAGAAGAAAATTATACGCTTGACTTAAAGACAGAAAAATTCCCTCCATCAAAAATCTTAGAGCTATTTGACCAAGCACGTTTTAAGGTCTTGGCTACGATTGGCGATGATTTTGAAATTACTAAGGTTGAAGACGATGGAGAAACAGCAACGGTAACATTTAAGAGCCGTGCGATTGCAACACGTGATTTGGCCAATCTAATCAATATGACCAAAGCTAGTCTGTTTGAAAATGGGATTGAAGATGTAAAAGCCTTGGAAGATTCAACGGATCCAGATCTTGAGAAGCGTTTGGCTTTGGTAAATAACTTCCTCTTCTACTATGCTTTTGACCGTATGAATGAAGACTTTGGCTACATTGCGCCACGTGAGTTTACAATGGAGTTAACGAAGACAAAAGAGGGGCGCTATATTCTCAATGACGAAAACTTTATTGAATTGCGTAAATCAATGTTTGTAAATGAGTATTCAGCAAATGGTGCAGAAACCCGTAAAGGAAACAAATCAACAGATTCTGGCTCTAAATCTGACTCAAGCTCCTCTTCATCTTCCGATAAATCAAAGATCTAATAGTTTGAAATAAGATTTAGGATCTCATTTATATAGATAACGGGTCTGGGGCTTTTTGTCTCAGACTTTTATTTTTCAAATAGCTTGAATTGATGGAGGATATGAATGAAAACTATTTATTTAAGCAAAGAAGACATGTTGGAAATCTGTCAAGATGGTGATAAGTATTTCTTGCGTTATCCAACTTTTAATATTACCTGCCCAGAAGTGATTAGAGAAATTCCCAAAGAAGCTGCAGATAGTTATATGTCGGGAGAACATACTGGCAAAGAGTTGATGAATTATGCGCAGTATGGTTTTTGGAGATCTAAAAAACAATATACACAAGAAGAGTCGAATAAAATTTTTATACAAAATAATCCTGACTTAATTTTCAATGATTTATCTTATAACCAAAAAATATTTTCTCCTGAAGAATTTACCCAAATCGTCATCCAAGCCATTGTTTCAGAACTGGAACCTAGCGAACTTGACGCAATTGGTATAGTTGATACTCATTTAGAGCTTCTTCTGGTGGATCCAGTTGGCTGGGAGGAAGAGATAGAAGCAGTCCATCTGGAAGTTCTGCAGGAAAAACTCAACAACTATATCTACTTCCTCGAAAGCAAGCAGTATGTGGAGCGATATGGAGACAATTTTGATAAAAAAGTTATTCATATCACTTTCCAGTATTCTCCTTCTGACAACGGACTAGCCTTCCTAGCAGCTGCTCAGAAAGTCTTGCAACCTACAGATATGACTTTGAAGATCGAATTGCCAGAGTAAGATATAAAAAGAGAAGATGCTTGTCTTCTCTTTTCTCTTCTTTTCTAGTATTCTTGAGGCTTGACAATCTTTTCTGGGCCTAATTTCTAATGTGATATAATGTAAAAAAGAATATTTCTAATCAATATTGTTAAAACCTGCAATATCCAATCTATTTGGATTTGGGTGGGGATTGTTTTGGTTGTCCCTGATTTGAGGTAATTAACAAATGTTGCTTTTATTCAGTCTAGTGTTTTAAAAATAATATCAGGTATTTTAGTGATGATTGGGAAAGCTGTTGTTTCTGGTTGGAATAATATGGTTAATGGTATCAAAGGGTTATTTTCATGGTAAATGTATACAGAGTTAAAGGCCGAGTTTTTAATATCACATTGAATGATAAGGTGGTGCAAAAAGGTTGGTATCTGATTGTGACAGATTTAGGTCAAGAATACCTTGTGCAAAGAAATTATAGTCTATCTTCTAAGAGTTTTTTTAAAATTTATCAAACAGAATATCCATTGTGCAGCCATATTTCTGATCGAGGATTAAATAGCAATAAGCGATTGACTAATTTAGGAATAGCAATTGTGCTATCAGCATTTATCCGTTGGTTGACTCCATTTGAATTATGGTTAGGTCCGACAAATCATACGGCAAGTTTAGTTCAAGGTAGTATAAATGTATTGATCTTAGTCCTTGTTTTATTCATTTCATTTTTTTTGGTGTCCTGGTATAGGAAAATTAAACTTAAAAATTTTCTTAGAAAACAAAATGCGGATCTAAGCTATATTGGAAAAGTTAGGTCATTGACTCCATTAAAAACAGTGAAAGAAGGGATTGGTTTTTGGTGATTATGAAAGTGGTTTTTATAAAAGTAGTTGCTTATGCATTTTTATTTCTTATTTTTATTTTTCCAATATTTTTATTTTCTTATTTTGTTCAGTTGAGACTGTTTTTGATTATACCAATTATACTTTATACCATTTTATTTTATAATGGGATTATTATTAATGAAAACAATCAGATTGTAGAATTTGAAATAGAAGAGAAAACAAAGTGATTTTTATTCTTTGGTATATAGGAGGAATCAACTTGTTATAGAAGGATTTGCTTTTGTCGTCTGTCTAGGGCTTTATTTTTGCGAAGTAGATTTTCTGTTTTTGTTCTTCTTTTGTATGATGACTTCCTTAATATTTACCTTAATAGAATTAAACAATTACCAGTTGGAACAGTAGTAAAATTAACAAATGAGTTCATGCTATAAAAAATAGTAAATATTTTAAGGAACAATCCTATACTATCTTTTGTAGTGGCGACACTAGGACTTATATTAAGTTTGAATAGGAGATAAGTAAGATGGATATTTTCGATATTGTCCAAAATGGGACATATAATGAGTTTATAAAGAGTTACGATGGTGACATAACACAAATTGATAAATATACAAAACTGAATTTGCTATGTACAGCAATGCTTAACGATGATTTACCGGAAGAGAAATTGAAAATTATTAAATATCTGCTGTCTGAGAAGGTAGAGATAAATTTTTTGTCAAAACAAGAAAACAGAAATGCTCTTCATTATTTCTTTCAAGCTAATTGGCGACCTAAAATAGCATATGTATACGAGGTGGTAAAATTACTCGTTGAGGCAGGAATTGATGTAAATGCAGTTGACAAATTTGGTTCTATTCCGATGACTTACTCAGTGACGTTATTGAAATTAGCAACGGAAGAGTTAGAACCTCTATATAAGCTTTTACTAGAGGCTGGTTCAGATTATAAGTTAAAAAACAAATCTGGTAAATCGTGTCTAGACTATGCGGGAGAATATTCTTGGAGAAGTAGTCTGCTTGATATTATAAAGGAGTATGAAGATGGTAGAAATTAATAACAATGATTTTGGTGGTTTTGTCGTTTCAAACCATATTCTTGATGGAAAAGCTATTCGCTATTCCTATCGTGAGAAATCTGCTATTCCACAATTAAATGGCTGGACACTGTTATCAATCGAAGATGATGAAGCTTACCTAGCTAATTCAAAAAATTTCACAATTTTAGGAGCAAATAGCATTGTAAAAATTGCTCCTGTTATGCTGGAAATTTTTGAAGCCCCATACGGTACCGACTTATGCTGGTTATATGAGGAGGGCGTTCATGTAGGATTTTATGATTTGGTGAGAGATAGAGAAACTACTATCGAGGAAATCATTAGCTGAATATAGAAATGACGGAGGAAAACTAATGAGAAGACAGGAATTATTAGATTTTTTGAAACATAATAGTAGTAAAGCGAAATATTATTCTGTACACTTAAATAAAAAGGTTTTAGAGCAGTTTGCGATAGGCTATTATCAGGATTTGAGTTCAAATAGATTTATAGTGTATGAGGTGACTGAACGTCAACAGTTACATGAAAAAGCTAGTTTTGAAAGAGAGGAGGACGCTATTAAAGAATTATATGAGGTTGTGAAATTTAGATGTAGGATTAAAAGCGTTCCTATTCAGTTAGATGTTTCAGAAATTGATGCAATCGGAACGAGTGATACAGACTTGGAACTTTTATTAATAGATGGCAATCTTTGGCTTCCAGATACCGAAGAAGAACATTTGTTGAAGCTTCAGGAAAAACTCAACAACTATATCTACTTCCTCGAAAGCAAGCAGTATCTGGCACGTTACGGTGATAACTTTGCTAAAAAAGTCATCCATATCACCTTCCAATATTCTCCATCTGATAATGGACTAGCCTTTCTCGCCGCTGTTCAGAAAGTGTTACAGCCGACTGATATGAGCTTGAAGATAGAATTACCAGAGTGCTGAAGAGAGCGAAAGATGCTCTCTTTTTGGTCTCTTACAGTATGGTATAATTGAATTGGACGGCACTCAGACTGTCATTATCAAAGAAAGGGATAGAGCTTATGTTAGATATTCGCCTTGATGCCATTGCTAATAAGTCTTTGACCTACCAGCTATTAAGAAAATATTCGACTTTGCCTTTTTCTCAACTAAAGTTAAGAATAGAAAATCATGATCCAGTGATGGAAGTCGATGATTTAAAGCTGGACGAACTTCGAAAGGTCAGGGAGTTAATTCATGATTTAAGCGACATAGGCACGGAGGTCACGATAAAGGACTCAACAGGCATCATCACCTTGGAAGTATTAGATAATATTATCTCTAGTTATGAAGGGATTACGGCTGATATAGAAGAGCTAGATACCCTTACGTTTGATGAAGAGGATTGATTGCTAAATTTCTATATTTTAACGAATTTATAACTTGGAAAATCAGTGTCTCCGAAGCTGGTAAGGTCAATTCTTTTAGTCTGTTGACTGACAAGGGATTTAAGATTCCTGATAAAGGGTGTGCAAGAAGTTGCTGATAATATTATTATAAAAATGGATTCAATAACTGGCTAATAAAGAACTGATTGACGAAAAATGTCGGCAAATGCTAGAATGGCTAGAACGTTGATTTTCTGTAGTTGTTGCATATCTGGGTCAGTCCTTGAAATCAGGATGAGCTGATTTCTAAAATGGTGGAAGAGATGGAGTTGTTTTTGAAAACAGGAGAGAAGGAAATCTACCAGCTGACCAAGTCTATCTGCAATATCAAGGTTTCCAGATACAGCTTAAAATTACACGGTAAACGAAAGGGATATCATGACAGAAAAAGACTTACTTATCAAAGAATATCTTAGAATAAAAAAAGAAGCTATTTATAGCCGCATTATATTCTTACTGACGGCCATTACAGGAGCTATTCTATCCTTTATTTTAGTCTATTCAAGATCTAGGAATCTAATCTTTGAAAATGTTTCAACTTATTATGCCAAAGAAATAATGGATTCTACTGGTAGGATTATTAGAGTAAAACCTGGCGCCGTTTGGCCTTAATAAAGGAGATATAATATGTATATACGTGATAATTTAAGTACAGAAAAGAATTATAAAGATGGCCTAATGTCAAATAAAGAGGCATTGCAGTATTTTCAAGAGAAATTAATAAAACTTCAAATTGATTTAGATAATGGAATTGAAAACTATAAGAAGCCAACAATAGAAGTATATAATTCAACTTTAGCGACTATATTGTCTTATCAGAGAGATATTTTATTTGCAACTTATTCTAGTGGGGCTTCTTTGTCGGATTTTAAAGAGGAATATATCTCATTTGTGGCTTGTTTAGTTTCAGTATGGCATAAGGAATGGGGATATGAACAAATGGTATGGGCGCTTTCTATTGGAATTCTTTTAGATATTGATGAAGAGATTTTTGAACAGCTGGTAGACTTGGTCAAAAAAGATGATCCAGAGGATTATTTGATTGACTACCTGATTCAATACCGTCATCCAGCTTGGAAGATTCGGATTAATTATAGTTTTCCAAGTCCCTATGGCTTTACTAGGAAAATTATTGAAGAAGAGAATGCTGAACAGGCACTTAAACTGTTGCAAGAATATTTGACTAAGAAATGGTATAAAGGGAGTAGAGATGCAGGATGGTATGATTTGCATAAGCAGAATGTCAAAAATCATGTAGGTTATTGGTCTTTTGAATCGGGTGCTATTTGCAAAATTAGAGGTTTGAATTACAAGGAATTGGAGGGTGTCCAGTATTTCCCTTATGATTTGGTTGCAGAATGGACTGAAGTATAGAGTATTTTAATTTAACTAATAATAAAGGTATATGAATCGGTGCTTGCATGACAACAGAAATTCAGCAATACAAAAACTGTACGATATTAAAAAACAATAATGATTATCAGATTCTGTGGAGTAGAGGGAAAGAAGTGCTTAACTTTCCCATTAGTCAGGAATCAGCAGAACGTGTTTCAAAATCAGACAAAGATTCTTTAGAAGTAATGTTTTATTGTGAAAATCATCGTTGGCCAAAGAAAGATGAGTTAGAAGATTATAATCAATCGGATACGATTGTACATAGAGGCAATGGATTTATTGTATATGAGACAGACGGCTATTACGAAATTAGCTTCTTTAAAGAAATTGGCGGAGTCATGGGGCCAGAAGTTCGCTATCCTATTACTAAAGAACTGATGGATAAAGCATTTGAATCCTCTAGGGGAGCATATAAAGTTATGATTTATGCTGAAACAGGGCACTGGCCTCTAAAGCAAGACGATATCGATAGATTCCTTTTCACAGCTATTTGAAGATCATGATTTTTATGTTAGCGATAATGGTATTCATTTTTGGAAACTTGGAGATAATACAAAACACTGGCTCTTAAATAGAAAATATCCGAAATCTATGGAAATAATTTCTAAAAATCCTGAAACAAGTTATATATACAAACTTGCATCAGATGATGATTTGTAAACGTCCATAGATATGATAAAACTCGTTTTCCCAGAGGGTACGAATATCTTTAAGGATATCACCATTCCAGCGGCTAGTTCAAAAGATGGACAGGCGCATCTGGTTCAAAGCGAAGAAGAGTTTTTACAATATTATAAATCCAGTGCGGAATAACAATGGGACAAAAACGAATATTAGCAGAACATATAAAAAGTGTGAAGCATAGTTTTGAGGCATGATTGGCAGAAATAGAAGAGCTCTAGTTCTGATAGAGCTTTTTGTAACAGCAGCTAAGGATGCCTTAATAAAAACAATAGGAGGGTGGTTCAGTTAATGGCAAAGAGAAATAGAAAAAATAAAGCGAAGATTGCTAATACAGAAAAAGAAAGATACCACGGTCCTTTGATAACAAATGGTGTTAGCTTAGGCTATATTAAGATTTATCCATGGATTGCTTTAGCATTAACTGGTTTTCTGTATGTGGGTGGAACTTATGAAGACAATCTAGGCATCTTTAAAGGACTTTCTTTGTTTTGCGGTGTTGTGAATATACTGGGTATTATCATTTCTTTTATTCCTTATTTGGTAAACGCATGGAAGGCTTTGACATATTATTTAATAGCTCTCACAGTGTTAAGTTTAGTAATAAGTCTAAATTTTATTTGTTTACTAATGGTTATTTCAGACGGTAGTCCTATAGGAGCCAAAGAGATATATCAATCCCCTCTCACCCCGTTCTATGTAGTGTTGATGTTGTTTCTTTTTATCATTGCTTGTGGTCTTTATGCTTGGTATTATCTCCCAAAGAATCAGGGGAAAGTCTGGGCTTTTAATCAAGTAAAAGAGGGAGATAGAAAGAAAACATGGTGGAATAATTTTGCAGTAGTTTTTGCTGGGGCAACAATCATTCCCTCCCTCCTAACAGGCTATATTCAGATTGCTTTTGGTGTTTTATTGGGAATTTTGTTGACTTTGAGCCTGCCAGCTGTTATGGTAGATGCGGTTTATGCAGCTATTTATGTGAAAGAGCACCCTGATAGTGATGAATTAGATTAAAAATACAAATTTATTGACAACAGATTTGTGAGTCTTGGAATACACTATCCGACCTACGCATGGAGAATCATATTTTAAAAATGTACTCTCCTTGGAACATGAGAGAGAAGCAACTTAGAACAAGATATAGCAAGTGTTTTGTTTGACTATATTGCTTAATGGGACATTAACAGTTGTTGTACTGCATAATATGCTATAATAGTTTATAGAAAGTCGAGGGAATGATGAAGAAAATATTATTAGTAGTTGTGGTGCAGGGAGTGGCCCTATTTGTGATAACGGGTCTGCTCTGTTATTTTATGCGAGGAGATTTTTTCTTCCGTGCTTTGGCGCCGATTTTTGGTCTGGCAGCTGGGGCCTTTCGCTTCTTGACAGCCATGGTGACAAAAACGTTGGCTCCTAGTCTTTATGAGGATGGGAAGAAAAAGGAATAATCTATATAGCGTTAGCAGGTCTGGGGATATTGCCTCTAGACCTTTTTTATAAAAGGAGCACTGGAAATAAAGACTTTTAATTTTTTTCAGAAAAAGGACAGGTAGGGGGGCTTTCCTAGGCTCTTTGTGGTAAAATAGTAACAGAATTAAAATTTTGGAGAGTAAAGATGAAACGTTCAATGTATGCGGGACGTGTTCGTAGTGAGCATGTCGGTCAGGAAATTACTTTGAAAGGTTGGGTTGCCCGCCGTCGCGATTTGGGAGGCTTGATTTTTATTGATCTGCGTGACCGTGAAGGTATTATGCAGCTAGTTATTAATCCTGAGAGTGTTTCAGATGAGGTCATGAAGACAGCTGAGAGTCTGCGCAGCGAGTTTGTCATTGAAGTGACTGGTAAGGTAGCCGCGCGTGAGCAAGCCAATGACAAGCTGGCTACAGGAAGTGTAGAGCTTCACGTGGACAGTCTGATGGTACTGAATACTGCTAAAACCACTCCTTTTGAGATTAAGGATGGGATTGAAGCCAATGATGATACGCGCTTGCGCTACCGTTATTTGGATCTGCGTCGCCCAGAAATGCTAGAAAATCTTAAGTTGCGTGCCAAAGTGACTCATTCCATCCGCAATTATTTGGATGAGCTGGAGTTTATTGATGTAGAGACACCATTTTTGACCAAGTCGACGCCTGAAGGAGCGCGTGACTATTTGGTACCGAGCCGGGTCAACCAAGGTCATTTCTATGCCCTGCCTCAAAGCCCACAGATTACCAAGCAGCTTTTGATGAATGCTGGTTTTGACCGTTATTACCAGATTGTCAAATGTTTCCGAGACGAGGACCTACGTGGAGACCGTCAACCAGAGTTTACACAGGTGGACTTGGAAACTTCTTTCCTATCTGAGCAAGAAATCCAAGACATCACAGAGGGTTTGATTGCCCGTGTCATGAAGGAAACCAAGGGAATTGAAGTAACCTTGCCTTTCCCACGGATGAAATATGACGATGCCATGGCTCTTTATGGTAGCGACAAGCCAGATACTCGCTTTGACATGTTATTGCAGGACTTGACAGAGCTTGTCAAGGGTGTTGACTTCAAAGTCTTTTCTGAGGCACCGACTGTCAAGGCGATTGTAGTGAAAAATGCTGCTGACAAATACTCACGCAAAGATATTGATAAGCTGACAGAGCAAGCTAAGCAGCATGGAGCCAAGGGGCTTGCTTGGGTGAAATTTGCTGGTGGAGAACTATCTGGTCCTGTTGCTAAGTTCTTGACAGACTTGTCAAGTGAGTTGACAGATGCTTTACAGCTTGAAGAAAACGACTTAGTTCTCTTTGTGGCAGATACCTTGGATGTTGCCAACGCAGCTCTAGGGGCTCTTCGTGTCCGCCTAGGCAAGGAATTAGGTTTGATTGATCCTGCTAAGTTTAACTACTTGTGGGTAGTAGATTGGCCAATGTTTGAGTGGTCGGAAGAAGAAGGCCGCTATATGAGTGCCCACCATCCATTCACTCTGCCTCAAAAGGATTCTGAGCAGGAGCTGGAAGGAGACCTGAGCAAGGTTCGTGCGGTTGCCTATGATATCGTACTCAATGGCTATGAACTAGGTGGTGGTAGCTTACGGATCAACCAAAAAGATCTGCAGGAACGGATGTTTAAGGCTTTAGGTTTCTCAGCTGAAGAAGCGCAAGACCAGTTCGGCTTCCTTCTAGAAGCCATGGATTATGGTTTCCCACCACATGGAGGTCTGGCTTTGGGTCTGGATCGCTTCGTCATGCTCTTGGCCGGTGAAGAAAATATCCGTGAAGTCATTGCTTTTCCTAAGAATAACAAGGCTTCTGACCCAATGACGCAAGCACCAAGCTTGGTTGCTCCAGCACAATTAGAGGAATTAAGTTTACAAGTAGAATCACATGAAAAAGACTAGTTTGCGGAAACTTTTTCGCTATTATCTTCATCGCTTTGCCTATCATGTCAAGTTGCTAGAAGTTTTGAAAAGTATTTCGCGTGAAAAATATGATGAGAAATTTTCAGCCTCTCTGGTATACGGCTTTCTCTCAGCAGTAGCGGTCAATTTCTTCTTTCAGCCAGGGCATGTTTACTCAAGCGGGGCAACAGGCTTGGCGCAGATTGTCTCGGCTTTGAGTGGTCGTTTTATCGGCTTTACCATTCCAGTTTCCATTACTTTTTATGCGATCAATATTCCACTGATGATTTTGGCTTGGTATCAAATCGGGCATAAGTTTACTGTTTTTACTTTTATCACTGTTTCGATGAGCTCGCTTTTTATCCATTTTGTGCCAGAAGTGACATTGACGACCAATCCCATTATCAACGCCCTGTTTGGGGGAGCTGTCATGGGGACAGGGATCGGTTTTGCCCTCAAGTCAAGCATCTCGAGTGGAGGGACAGATATTGTTAGTCTGACCATTCGCAAGAAAACAGGCCGTAATGTAGGCAGTATCTCCCTGATTGTAAATGGCATTATTATGCTGATTGCTGGTTTGACCTTTGGTTGGGAATACGCTCTCTACTCAATGATTACCATCTTTGTATCGAGCCGTGTAACGGACGCTGTCTTTACCAAGCAAAAGCGGATGCAGGCCATGATTATCACCAGTAATCCTGAAGAAGTGATTAACAAGATTCACCACAAACTCCACCGCGGTGCGACCATTATCAATGGAGCGGAGGGAACTTACAATCACGAGCAAAAGGCGGTGCTGATTACAGTCATTACGCGTGCTGAGTTTAGCGAATTTAAGTACATCATGAAGCAGACGGATCCGACAGCCTTTGTTTCCGTATCTGACAATGTACATATTTTAGGAAGATTTGTAGAAGAGTAGTCTCGATTATCGACATTGCTAGTGAATCTTACTCAAACTCAGTGAATACATTTATACATAAAAAAAGGAACAAGTTCAGCTGGATGTTTCCCCATCCAAAATGAACCTGTTCCTTTTTATAGTTATTGCTTTATTTCAAAACCAAGACTTGCTTAGCAGGAACCGTATAAGAGTCTGCTAGCGGGGCGATTGGTTTTTTAGCGTTAATGTGCGGATACTGAAGGTGGATGCTTTGCTTCATTTTGTTTTCATAAGTCGCTGCTTCAGTGCCAAAGTTAATCAAAATGGTCAGCGCTTGTTTATCTTTTTGAATCTTATATTCAAGGAGGCTAGGGCTGAGCCATTTGACTTGACAAGCTTTTTGAATAGCAGAGCTAGTTGTCAGAGTCAAAAGCGGATGAGCCTTTCTAAAGGCAATGAGTTGCTTCAAAAATTCAATGTCTTCAGTGTAGTGAAGTGAGCGCAGCCAGTCTAGCTTGTTGATATCATCAGGCAGGTTGTAGGTGTTGTCAATCAGATTCTTGGTCCGATAAAATTCCTGGCCGCTGTGGAGGAAAGGAACCCCTTGTGCTAAGAGGACGATATGCAATGCTAGACGAGAGTTAGCTAGGCGCTGACGGAGGCTGATATTTGGATTTTGAATATCAAAATAATCAAACACCGTTGCGTTGTCATGGCATTCTACATAGTTGATCGCCTGATGAGGCGCTAGGAAATGTGGCTCTCCTGTCAAGCCGACATTGGCTGTCAGGACATTTTCTAGCCAGCTGGTCGCAAGCTCTTTGTCCAGTCGGCTACCTTGGACGATGGTTTGCTTGATCGTATCACGAAAATGATCGCTGAAGAATCCATACTCAGGTAGTTGTTCAGCGTTGAACTGATGAGCTAGAAGGTCACTATCAAGACCAGTAGGCATCTGCCAACCTTCTCCGTAAAGGTAGATGTTTGGATGGATAGCTTTTAGTTCCTGAGCGATTTGCTTCATGGTGGTTATGTCGAGAATGCCCATCAGGTCAAAGCGGAAACCGTCAAAGCCGTAGAGGCTAACCCATTGCTGGACGGATTGTTGGATATAATGGCGCACCATAGCTTTTTCACTAGCTACATCATTTCCGCAGAAGGTACCATTTGTCCGTAGGCCTTGCTCATCGAGACGATAGAAGTAGCCCGGCACAATCTTTTCAAAAGCATAGGCATCTGCCTCATAGACGTGATTGTAGACAACATCCATGATGACGCTCATATTAGCCTTGTGATAAGCTGCAATCGCGTCTTGTAGTTCAAAGATACGGCTATAGGGATCGTGTGGGTCGCTTGAGAAGCTGCCTTCAGGAACATTATACTGGACGGGATCATAGCCCCAATTATAAACGAGTTCGGGGTGTTTTTCGTCAACACTGCCAAAGTCATAGACTGGCATAAGCTGAACGTGTGTAATGCCTAAATCCTGCAAGTATTTTAGACCAAAAGTGTGGCCGTGTACGGTTGGAGATTCGGACAGAGAAGCAAATTTACCAGGTTGTGAAAAACCAGCTTCCTTTTGCATGGAGAAATCACGCACGCTCATTTCATAGATAACGGCTTCTGTTGGTTTTACTTGGCTGGCAGCCCGATGAATAGGTTTGCTAATCTTTTTGCGATCAATGACATAACTATGACCAGAGTTGGCATCTGAAGAGAGGGCGTAGGGGTCATGTACTTCTACCCATTTTCCGTTCACCTTATGGATATAGTAGTAGGCCTTGCCTTCTAAGTCTCCAAGGACCTGCGTATGCCAGACGCCCCTATCTTGCCTTTGGAGAGGAATAATTTGCTCTTCCAGATGCAGCAAGACTTTTTCTGAAATAGGCGCCCACAGTTTGAAATTTGTTGCCTGAGGGCTATAGCTAGCTCCCAAATCTCTTTCTTGGTAGCTAAATAATTCATCAAAAATTGGCTTTTGGACAATGTGACGATACTGGAGAATGGTGTGATTGCGATCCTGATCATAGACTGTGTAGGATTCAGTCAAATCAATCGGGTCATTGACTGAAAGGGTGTAGACAATCTGATGTTCTTGATTCTCAATTTTTTTGATAGTCAAAGGACTAGAGCTATGCTTGTCCTCTAGAGTAAAGTGGATAGAATAAGCGTCAAAGGACTTTTCCAATTCGATAGTGATGCTATTTTCATCATCTAAGTAGGCTTGGAAAATACGATAAACCATGAAATTTCTCCTTAACTAACGAGTAAGAATGCTGTGGGGGATAACCTGACGATAGCAAGTATGCTTGTCATCCTTATTATCTTTAATGATTTGGAGCAAGGTACGGAAAGATTCCCTCCCCAACTCGAGGGTATTGATATTAATATAGGCATCCACGTCGACACGTGGCTTGATAGAGTCAAAAGTGATAATCGGGAAGCGGTAGTCAATGTCTTTAAGATAGTGGAGAGCCCCTTCGGCAACCATACTATCCGATGTCACAAAGGCTTCAATTTCCTGAATAGGCATCTTTTCCATAATCTTATAACTGCTATCTTCCAAGAGGAAACCGAAAGAAAACTTGACGATGTTTTCATCGAGAGGGATGCCTGCTTCTTCCAGGGCTTGTTTGTAGCCGGCAAAGCGGTCTTGGGATACGACAAGCTCTTTATTCCCAGCTAGAAAGGCAATTTTTTTATAACCTTGATCTAGGAAATATTTGGTTGCATCGTAGCCAGCCTTGATATTATCATTATCGACCAAAGAAACAAATGGTGACACTGCTTTCCCTAAAATCAAGAAAGGAAACTGATTTTTAATCGCAAAGTCAACCAGCGGATCGTTTGGCTTAGAATAGAGAAAAATCAAACCATCAACGCGTTTTCCGAAAATCATTTGTTTAATATTTTCTAAACGACGCTCTTCGTCCTGTCCGGTGCTAATCTGAATGGCATAGTCATGTTCAGACGCGATGCGCGAAATCCCCCGCAAGACAGTTGGGAAGAATGGGTTTTGGTAAAAAAGATCCGAATCATCGGGCAGCACTAGGCCGATGACTTGGGTTGATTGGCTGACCAGACTTCTAGCGTTGAGATTTGGATGATAGTCCAGCTCTTTCATGGCAGCACGAACCCGTTTTTTAGTTTCATCGCTGATAGTTGACTTGTTTTGTACGACGCGTGTCACAGTTGAGGGAGACACACCCGCTAGTTTCGCTACTTCTTTAATCGTAACGCGCATAATAACCTCCTAATTTCTGAAATCCTCATCACGAAAATGTGTTTTGTAGAAAATAATCACCAAATAAAGAACAAACAAGATATTTTGAACGGTGATAATCGTAGGCAGGCTTTGCCCAAATAAGCCGCAGATAAGGCCGATAATCGTTGGTAATCCTAGGCAGTTGAGGATAAAATGATAGCATTCTTTAAAGGTTCTAAAAGAAAATAACCGTGATTTCTTGGTCAGATAGAGCAAGAAGGAAGCACCGAGTGCTAGAAAGGTAAAGTTGATGCTAAAGAGGAAGCCTGCGGAGAGGACTAGAAAGAGGCTGATCACCAAGCGGTTTTGTTGGAACCAGTCTTTAGAAATGGCTTTGGTCAGGGCTTCTTTGCTTTTCAGAGCCTTCTGGTCAATGGCTTGGTAGCGGATATTGGCCAGTTCTTTTCCTTCTTTAGTGATTTTGAGATTTTCTTTGTCGAAGTAAAGCGTCAGCTCCTTGCCTAATTTGAGCTCCTCATGATGGCCAATAATGACGGTCCCAGCGGCATTGCGATGAATCCCTTCAGGATTTTCAGTGGTCAGCATATGGTCTTTTATCTGGGCATGATGGTCAAAGTCAATCATCACGTCTTCATCCAGAGTGTCAAATGCCTTATCAACAAAGGTATCCAGAGCATAGCTCGTCAAAGACGCTGTCTGAATGGCCACGGGGATCAAAGACAGAGAAATCAAAAAGACGCTGGTAAAGATGAGCTGGAACCAGCTAAGCATCCGACGATTGGCGAAAGTTTTTCTAAAACCAATCAAGCTCGAAAAATAATTAAAAGGATAAGGTAACATAGCTGCCTCTTTCTAAAATTATAATCAGGTGGTGGCCAATAAAGAACTTATTGGCTGCCATATAACTATAATTGTCTTTAAATCAAAAACAGGGTGGGACAAGATTATCCCTTGTCTCCACCACTTGTTAAACCAGATACAAAATTCTTTTGCAGGAAGAAGAAGAGAATACAGATTGGAAGGGCAGTGAGAATCGCACCGGCAGCAAAGAAGGCAATTTTTTGATTCTTGACATCGCTGACGAAGGTACGAAGACCAACTGCAACCGTATAAAATTCTTTTTCACGAAGAAGGAAGCTAGAGAGGATATAGTCTCCGAAAGGTCCCATGAAGGCCCAGAGAGCTTGCACAGCAATCATTGGACGAACGAGAGGCAGGACAATCTGCCAGAAACGTCTGAAATGACCAGCACCGTCTAATTTAGCCGACTCATCCAGAGACATAGGAACGGTATCGAAGTATCCTTTCATCAACCAAGCATTCATTGGAATACCACCACCCACATAAAGGAAAATGAGGAACCAGCTTTGGTTGAGGGCATTGAGCATCAGCGCCATAACGAAGAAGGCGGTCAGAGCTGCAATGGTTGGCACCATTTGGATAATCAAGAAGAAAACCAAACTTTGCTTTCTTGCGATGAAATTGTAACGGCTGTATGCATAACCTGCAAGTACCACTATACTGGTTTGGACAATCATTGTCAAGACGGCAATGATAATGGTGTTAAAGTACCAAGTGCCATATAGAGTCTCTGAGAAGAGACGAGAGAAGTTTTCCAGACTGAAGTTGATGTCTGTATCTAGCTTGAAGGCCACGACATTCCCCGTTTTGAAAGCTGACATAATCGTGATCAAGAGCGGGTAGAGAATGATAATGGAAAGCACTACAAGGTAGAGATAGGTCAAACTATGGTTGATAAAACGTTTAAATTTAACAGAACTATTCATCTTATACATCCTCCATATCAAATGCGTGTAGTTTCTTGAAGGCAATCATAGAGATAGAGATGACGATGATGGAGATGATGAGGGTAACGGCCGCCGCCATTGAATATTGCGGTGCTGTACCTGTGGTCAAACGATAAATCCAAGAGATCAGGATATCGGTTGAACCGGCTCCTCCACCGACACTACCAGGACCACCTGCATTGAAGAGGTAGATGATTGAGAAGTTATTAAAGTTAAAGGTGTATTGACTGATCAAAGTTGGTGCCGCAACTGCCAAGATCATTGGGAAAGTGATGTTGCGGAATTTCTGCCAAGCATTGGCTCCGTCGATGTAGGCTGCTTCGTAAAGGTCATTTGGAATAGACTGCAAGATACCTAAGGTCAGGACATAGATATAAGGGAATCCAAGCCAACCTTGCATCATAATCAGAGCAATCTTAGTCCAAGTCGGATCAGTCTTCCACGGAATCAGATGTCCATCTAGGAAGGGAAGAACCTTGCTGAGAAGCGGAATGACTTGAGTGTTGATGGCACCGATACTATCGTTGAACATATTTGAGAAAGTCAGGATAGTGATAAAGGCTGGAACTGCCCAAGGAAGCAGGAAGATAACACCGAAGATGCGTTTTCCTTTGATGAATGGTTGGTTGGCAATAATAGCCGTGAAAATACCGATTACGATTTGCAGAGTAGAGGCTGCTAGTGCCCAGATGATAGTCCAAGTCAAGACAGAACCAAAGGCCGCACGGAAGGTGCTCAATTGCCAAATGTTGGCAAAGTTTGTAAAGCCAACCCAATCCAAGAGTTTATTTGGTGGCAAGTGTTTGAAATCATAGTTGGTAAAGGCGATCAAGAGCGTTACCAATACGGGGAAAATGATAGCAAAGGTCATTGCCAGATAAGAAGGGATGATGAGTAAGTAAGGGAAGCCATTTTCATAGATTCCATCAAACATTTCCTTCAAAGTAGTATGAACAGGATAATCATTGTTCCACTGTTTAGCAACCGTCTGAGCATCCTTCAAGTTAAATCCATAGAAAATCAGGAAAAATACCACGAGGATGAGGTGGAAGGCACCGCGGATCAGCATGAAGAGTGAGTTGTCACCACGGACTTCACCAAGGGTGATGAGATTTTCAATTTCTGGTAGGGCAATAGCTACGAAATAAGCTAAAAATGCAACCGTAACCCCAAGAAAGATGTATCCTTTGGCTTTTTGATCATTATAGATTTGCCCCAACCCTGGAATGAGGGAGCGCAACATGGCTTGTTTGGGATCTTTTTTTGTCATTGTAGTCTCCTTAGATACGAGAAAGATTGAGGAATTGCAGTAAGTACAAGTCCTAATCCGAGTTTTTCTTATTAGAAGATAGAATAAAGCCTCATTCTATCAAACAAGGGGTAGGGAAAATTCCCACCCCTTTATTTAAACTTGCTTATTTGTTGCCGAATTTTTGATCGATAGTTTCTTTGATCAATTTAACAGCATCTTCAGCTGAAGTTTTAGCATCTTTCTTGCCGCTTACAGCATCGAAGAGCATGTTCTTAGCTGGATCCCAAACAGTACTCATTTCAGAGATGTTTGGCATTGGTTCTGCAGATTTGAACTGTTTAACAACCGCATCTGTCAATTCATCTTTCTTGCTTACAGCGTATTCACGTGCTTCTGTGTTAGCAGGAACTTCGTTTGTTGCATCGTAAAGAGCTTTTTGTTGTGCAGTTGATGCAAGGAAGTTAACGAATTTTTGTGCGCCGTCAACGTTCTTAGAACCAGCAGGGATGACCCAAGCTTTACCACCACCAAAGGCTTTGTATTCTTTTCCGTTTGGAAGTGTTGGGATAGTTGCTACGCCGTAGTTTACTTTAGCTTCTTTAAGAGATGCAGCTTTCCAAGGGCCGTCGATGATTGCAGCAGTTTTTCCGCTTTGGAATTGAGTTTGGATCAAGTTAGAAGCGCCTTCTGTATCTTGCATACCTTTAGGCCATTTTTCATACCAAGTCTTAGCGTATTCAATTCCCTTGATAGAACCTTCGTTAGCCAAACCGATATCTTTAGGATCTGTACCGTCTTTACCGAAGACATAAGCACCATTTCCAGCAAGGAGACCGTAAGCATAGTAGAAGTTTGTCCAGTCAGCAAGGAAAGCAGAAGTTTTGCCATCTTCACCTTCGAAAGCGTACTTGCTATCTTTAGCCAATTCTTCAAGTTCAGCAAATGTTGTAGGAGCTTTTTGGATCAGGTCTTTGTTGTAGTACATTACCAAAGTCTCGATAACAGCAGGAGCACCGTAAGTAGTTCCGTCGATTGTTACCAAAGATTTAGTAGTATCGTCAGCTTTTGCATCTTTGCCCAACTCAACTTCTGAAAGTTGTCCGTCAGCACCTAGGCTTCCCACGCGGTCGTATGGTGCCATCATGACATCTGGAGATTTACCAGATTGGTTGTCAAGCGAAAGGTTATCAAGACCTGTAAGAGCATCACCAGTTTTGATAGTGACCTTTGTTCCGGTTTCTTTTTCATAAGCCTTTGCAACTTCTTCCATGTAGCTCTTGTAGCCTTCGTCTACATATGCAGTGAGCTCATTGCTTGCAGCAGCTTCTTTTTTAGAAGATTTGCTACCGCAGGCTGTCAAAATAAAACCTGCTAAAGCAACAGTACCGAGAACAGCGACGCTCTTCAACATTTTGTTTTTCATGATTATTCCTCCTAAAGAATAAAAGTATAATACCATCTAAGAACACGCTTGCATAGCGCAAACGTTTTCTTGAACTTAAAATAATTTTAGCACAAAAGGTAAACGCTTGCAAGCGTTTTTAAGAAAATTTTAAAAAATTTTTAAGGAAAGAGTGTTAATTTAAACGATATATAAGGAAAGAAAATAGAAATCTATGGTATAATAAATAAAAAAGTTTTTTAAAAAGCTTGCACTTGAAAAAAAAATAGGTTATAATTCAAGCAACGCAAACGTTTTCGCTAAATAAAGTAGGAAACAAGCATGAAAAAATTTTTGAGGTGTTACATATGAAAGCGAGACAAAGTGGTGTATTGATGCACATTTCCTCTTTGCCAGGCAAGTACGGGATTGGTTCTTTTGGTCAGTCTGCTTATGATTTTGTGGATTTCTTAGTTAGAACGAAGCAACGTTATTGGCAAATCTTGCCTTTGGGAACGACTAGCTATGGGGACTCTCCTTACCAGTCTTTCTCAGCCTTTGCAGGGAATACTCACTTTATTGATTTGGATTTCTTGATTGACGAGGGCCTGTTGGCAGAAGAAGATCTAAAAGGCGTTGATTTTGGTGATGATCCAAAAGCTGTAGATTATGCAAAAGTATTTGAAGCACGTCGTCCTCTTTTGGAAAAAGCGGTTGCTCGTTTCCTTAAAGTTGGAGATCTTGACAAATTCCGTCACTTTGTTGCAGAAAATGCAGCTTGGTTGGAGCTTTTTGCGGAATACATGGCTGTTAAAGAGCATTTTGACCTGAAAGCTTGGACAGAATGGCCAGATGAAGCGATTCGTCGTCGCCAACCAGAAAGCTTGGCTAGCTATCGTGAGAAATTGGCAGACAAGCTGGAGTACCACCGTGTAACTCAATATCTCTTCTTTAAACAATGGCTGGAACTCAAGAAATATGCCAATGACCATCACATTGAAATCGTTGGTGACATGCCCATCTATGTAGCTGCTGACAGTGCAGATGTCTGGGCTCAGCCTCACTTCTTCAAGACAGACGAGCAAGGTCGCCCAGTTAAGGTTGCTGGCTGCCCACCAGATGAATTTTCAGAGACTGGCCAATTGTGGGGTAACCCAATTTATAATTGGGAAGCTATGGATCAAGATGGCTATGCTTGGTGGATTGAGCGCCTGCGCGAAAGCTTCAAGATTTACGACATTGTTCGGATTGACCATTTCCGTGGCTTTGAGTCTTATTGGGAAGTGCCAGCTGAGTCTGACACAGCAGCTACTGGTCACTGGGTCAAAGGTCCAGGTTATAAGCTGTTTGCCGCAGTGAAAGAAGCTTTAGGTGATTTGAACATTATTGCAGAAGACCTTGGATTCATGACGGATGAAGTCATTGAATTGCGTGAACGAACTGGCTTCCCAGGTATGAAGATTCTTCAATTCGCTTTCAATCCAGATGATGAAAGCATCGATAGTCCACACTTGGCGCCACATAACTCTGTGATGTACACTGGTACTCACGACAATAATACTGTATTGGGCTGGTATAAGGATGAGATCGATGATCCAACCCGTGAATACATGGCTCAGTACACCAACCGCAAAGAATACGAAACGGTGCCACATGCAATGCTTCGTACAATCTTTGCTTCCGTTAGCTACATGGCTATCGCAACGATGCAAGATTTGCTAGAGCTAGATGGCTCTGCCCGCATGAACCTGCCTTCTACAATTGGTGGTAACTGGGCATGGAGGATGACAGCTGAAGAGCTAAACCCTATCGTAGAAGGTCAGCTTTATCATTTGACTAAGGTTTACCGTCGTCTGAATACGGACTTACTTTCGTAAGACAATAAATTTCAATACTTTCTAATACTAGGAGAAATCATGTCAAACTTACAAACATATATCCAAAAAACTTATCAAAAGCAAATTGCTGATTGTAGCAATGAAGAGCTTTATTTGGCTCTCTTGAACTACACAAAATTAGCGAGCGCCCAAAAGCCAGTTAATACTGGTAAAAAGAAACTCTACTACATCTCTGCTGAGTTTCTGATTGGTAAACTCTTGTCAAACAACTTGATTAACCTTGGTCTTTATGACGATGTAAAAAAAGAACTTGCCGCTGCTGGTAAAGACTTGATCGAAGTCGAAGAAGTAGAATTGGAACCATCTCTTGGTAATGGTGGTTTGGGCCGTTTGGCAGCCTGCTTCTTGGACTCTATCGCAACCTTGGGTCTCAATGGTGACGGTGTTGGACTAAACTACCACTTTGGTCTTTTCCAACAAGTCCTTAAAAACAATGAACAAACAACTATTCCAAATTTCTGGTTGACTGATCAAAACTGGTTGGTTCGCTCAAGTCGTAGCTACCAAGTGCCATTTGCACACTTTACCTTGACATCAACTCTTTACGATATTGATGTACCTGGTTACAAAACAGCTACTAAAAACCGCTTGCGTTTGTTTGACTTGGATTCAGTTGATTCTTCTATCATCGAAGATGGTATCAACTTTGACAAGACAGATATCGCTCGCAACTTGACTCTCTTCCTTTACCCAGACGATAGCGACAAGCAAGGTGAATTGCTCCGTATCTTCCAACAATACTTCATGGTTTCAAACGGTGCACAATTGATCATCGATGAAGCGATCGAAAAAGGAAGCAATTTGCATGACCTTGCAGACTATGCAGTTGTACAAATCAACGACACTCACCCATCACTGGTTATTCCTGAGTTGATCCGTCTTTTGACTGCGCGTGGTATCGAGCTTGATGAAGCAATCTCAATCGTTCGTAGCATGACTGCCTACACAAACCACACCATCCTTGCTGAAGCACTTGAAAAATGGCCTCTTGAATTCTTGCAAGAAGTCGTTCCTCACTTGGTACCAATCATCGAAGAATTGGATCGTCGTGTCAAAGCAGAATACAAAGATCCAGCTGTTCAAATCATTGACGAGAGCGGCCGTGTCCACATGGCACACATGGATATCCACTATGGATACAGCGTTAACGGGGTTGCAGCACTCCACACTGAAATCTTGAAGAACTCTGAGTTGAAAGCATTCTACGATATTTATCCAGAGAAATTCAACAACAAGACAAACGGTATCACATTCCGTCGTTGGCTCATGCACGCTAACCCACGTTTGTCTAGCTACTTAGATGAACTTCTTGGTCGCGATTGGCACCATGATGCTGCTAAGTTGGAAGGTCTACTTGACTTTGCTGGCAAGCAAGAAGTGAAAGAAAAGCTGGAAGGCATTAAGTCTCACAACAAGCGTAAATTGGCTCGTCACTTGAAGGAAGCTCAAGGTGTAGAAATCAATCCAGATTCTATCTTTGATATCCAAATCAAGCGTCTACACGAGTACAAACGCCAACAAATGAACGCTTTGTATGTGATCCACAAATACTTGGACATCAAGGCTGGTAACATCCCTGCTCGTCCAATCACTGTCTTCTTTGGTGGTAAGGCAGCTCCTGCTTATACAATTGCCCAAGACATCATTCACTTGATCCTTTGCTTGTCAGAAATCATCGCGAATGACCCAGCAGTGGCACCACACTTGCAAGTGGTTATGGTTGAGAACTATAACGTTACAGCATCAAGCTTCTTGATTGCAGCTGGTGATATTTCTGAGCAAATTTCACTTGCTTCTAAAGAAGCTTCAGGTACTGGTAACATGAAATTCATGCTCAACGGTGCTTTGACACTTGGTACTATGGACGGTGCTAACGTGGAAATCGCTGAGTTGGTTGGCAAAGACAACATCTACATCTTTGGTGAAGATTCAGAAACAGTTATCGACCTTTACGCAAAAGCAGCCTACAAATCAAGCGAATTTTACGCTCGTCCAGCTATCAAACCGTTGGTTGACTTTATCATCAGCGATGCTGTTCTTGCAGTAGGTAAGAAAGAACGCTTGGAACGTCTTTACAACGAATTGATCAACAAAGACTGGTTCATGACGCTTCTTGACTTGGAAGACTACATCAAAGTTAAAGAGCAAATGCTTGCTGACTACGAAGACCGCGATGCATGGTTGGATAAAGTGATCGTTAACATTGCAAAAGCTGGCTTCTTCTCAGCAGACCGTACGATCCAACAATACAATGATGAAGTATGGCATTTGGAGAACTAATTATTTAAAATAAGTGAAAAAGCCTAGGCAGGATTGTCTTGGCTTTTTTCGTGTTAGAAGACTAGAGTAAGTAGCCTTGGAAGATAAGTTTTTTTGGTAGTGGAGCTTTTAAAATCGTAGCAGACCTTGTCTCTTGTCAGTCTTTTCTTTTGGGTGTATAATAAGAAAAAGTATTTCTTTACAGGAGGTTATTATGAAAAAGAAACCAATTTATCTCTATGTCTTACTGGGATTAGAAACAGTAGGCACTTTGTGGGAGCTTATTTCGAAGTTCTCCTCTTCAAATGATGCCGTGGAAACCTTACTAAAGGGGATCAATGAGCCAGCAAAATCTCAGTATGCAGCTTACTTTAGCAAGAGCGCTGAACTGTCCGGTTCGCTAATAAATAATATTTTCTTTTATGTTGGCTTGCTTCTTTTGATTGCAGCTTGGTTCTTCGTTTTTAAGAAAGATATTTTCAAAGCCAATCTTATTTACATCGTGAACGTTCTTATTGGCCTGATTGGAACAGCGTATGGTTATGTGGTAGCAAAAGGGATTGCGACGTCTTCTTTTTCAGATCCGACCTTACTCTCATCTCAGATGCTGGGACTGAACTTTACTATCGGCTTCTCTGTTGTTGTTAGTCTTATCTTCCTTTCCATCGTTATCTTTAAGCTGATCAAGCAGCAAAAGGAAGCTGAGAGTGTAGAAGCGGTTGAAGAAGATTAAGATTTGGCAAATAACATTTACTGCTGATAAGCTAGATTAGCGGATAAATGTTATTTTTTTGGAATGGAGCAAATAAACATGAAAGTTTCCTTAGTTTATATTAGCTTGAGTGGCAATACAGAGAGTTTTGTCCGTCGTTTGAGCGACTATTTGTTAGAGCAGCATCCGAGTCTAGAGATTGAGAAAATCCACATCAAAGACTTAGTGAAAGAGGGACGGCCTTTCTTTGAAATGACCAATCCTTTCATTACCTTTCTACCGACCTATCTGGAAGGTGGCAATGGTGTAGATAATGGCGATGTCGAGATTCTTACGACAGATGTGGCCGATTTTATAGCTTATGGACAGAATGCTAGCAAGTGTTTGGGAGTTATCGGAAGTGGCAATCGTAACTTTAACAACCAGTATTGCCTGACTGCTAAGCAATACAGCCAACGTTTTGGTTTCCCCGTTTTAGCTGATTTTGAAATGCGTGGTATGTTAGGCGATATTAAAAAAGTAGCTGGCATTATCGAGGAATTGTACGAAATAAAAGCATAAATAAAAAGCCGTTCGATCAATATTTTTGATCGAACGGCTTTTGTTTCTATTCTTGACTTGCATGCTCGCTGGCGATCGTTTCGACCAGCTCTTTTGAATATAAAATTCCTAAACGGTATTTTTTGTTAATGTAAGCAATAAGGTCATTTTGGTTTTCACTAGTGGCCATTTTTTCTTGGAGTTCTTGTCGAAAATGATCACTTTTTAGGAGTTCCTGCTGCAGCAAAATCTGCAACTTTACCTTTTCTCTTTTGTTGTACAAAAAGAGAATGACCAAGCTAAGGGCAACTAAAATATAAGCAGTTTCATTCATAAAATATCTCTTCCTAAGAAAACCTCCCAAAACTGGAAGGTTTGTGTAGGGTTACATTTTTTCTGGTGCTTCTACACCAAGCATGCGGAGAGCTTCCTTCAGCACAACAGCAGTAGTGTAGCTGAGGGCTAGACGGCTGTCGCGTTCCGGAGATTCATCCAAGATGCGAGTGTGAGCATAGTATTTATTGAAGGCTTGAGCTAGGCTGATCGCGTATTTGGCAATCAAAGATGGCTCAAAGTTATCAGCTGCACGTTTGACTACGCGAGCGAAGTCTTGGAGCAGTTTGATAATTTCCCAGCTTTCAGCATCGTTGAGATTGTAGTTGGCATCAAGACTTGGCTTGAAGTCTGCTTTGCGCAGGATAGACTGGATACGTGCGTAGGCATATTGCACATAGGGTCCAGTTTCACCTTCAAAGGAAACCATTGCTTCCAAATCAAAGTCGTAACCATTGCGGCGGTCAGTCTTAAGGTCGTAGAATTTAACGGCACCGACACCAACTGCATGGGCAACAGCTTCTTTGTTTTCCAGATTTGGATTTTTTTCTTCAATTTGAGCTTTTGCACGGCTGATCGCTTCTTGTAGAGTTGGTTCCAGAAGGATGATATTTCCTTTACGTGTTGAAAGTTTTTGGCGATTCTTTGTAACCAGACCAAAGTCCACGTGGATCATGTCATCGCTCCAGTCAAATCCCATCTTCTTAAGGACGGCCTTGAGTTGACGGAAGTGGTTTGATTGCTCTTGACCAACGACATAAACGTTCTTGACGAAGTTGTAAGTGCGCGCACGGTACATAGCAGTGGCAATATCACGGGTGATGTACAGCGTAGCACCGTCTGATTTTTTAATCATAGCTGGTGGCAGGTTGACATCGTCCAAGTCCACGATGCTAGCGCCTTTTGATTCTTTCAGGAGACCCTTGTCTTCCAGAATTTTAACGGCTTCGTCCATCTTGTCATTGTAGAA
Source organism: uncultured Streptococcus sp. (assembly GCA_963547765.1). Taxonomy (GTDB): domain Bacteria; phylum Bacillota; class Bacilli; order Lactobacillales; family Streptococcaceae; genus Streptococcus. The sequence goes on from CAUUSJ010000019.1 coordinate 29,659, forward strand.
GGCTTCTCCGTTTAAGCTATCAAATTCAACGCCGAGCAATTCATAGATACGGTTAAATTCAACGAGACTTTCGTCACGGAACCATTGCCAGAGTTCTGTTGCTTCTGGATCGCCATCTTCCAGTTTCTTGAACCAAAGGCGACCTTCTTCATCCAAGGCTGGGTCATTTTCGATTTCGGCATTGATGCGAACGTAGAGTTGCAAGAGTTCATCGATTGGGTTGGCTTCAACGGCTTCCTTGTTGCCCCATTTCTTGTAAGCAACCATGAGGAGACCGAATTGCTTGCCCCAGTCACCCAAGTGGTTGATCTTGATGGTATTGTAGCCCATCTTGCGGAAGATATTAGACAAGGCATCACCGATAACGGTTGAACGCAAGTGACCGACAGAGAAAGGTTTCGCAATGTTAGGACTGGAAAGGTCGATGGTGATATTTCCGCCCTGACCTTCGTTCTGTTGACCATAGTCAGCGCCTTCCTTGATGACTTCTTTGATGACTTGATCAGAGATTTTAGCTTTGTTGAGGAAGAAGTTGACATAAGGTCCAGTTGCGACAACTTTCTCAAAGTGACTTGGGTCGATCTTTTCAGCAATATCCGCAGCGATAGCTTGAGGAGCCTTGCGTTCTACTTTTGCAAGTGAGAAAGCTGGGAAGGCAATGTCTCCAAGATCGGAACTTTTCGGTTGCTCTAGTAGGTTAAAGATAGCGCTTTGGTCTAAGCTGTCAATAACTTTGGCCAACTCGCTAGCGATTAATTGTTTATTATCCATATTTGCTCCTTTGGGTCTTTTGTTACTATTCTATCATATTTTATGAGGAATCTTCAATTTTTTTGGTATAAGATAGATTTTTTGATATAATTGAAAGTATAAATATTCAGTCAATGAGGTCGAGTATGAGAAAAAGCGAGCGTCATCAGCTTATTAAATGGATGATCAAGGAAGAAAAGTTAGGAACACAAAAGGATATTCAAAAAAGACTGGAAGATGAGGGGATATTTGTGACCCAAACAACCCTCTCGCGGGACCTAAGAGAGATTGGTTTGACCAAGCTGAAGAAAGACGGGCAAGTCTACTATGTGCTGGCCCATGAAGCAGAGGAGTTGGACCTAGCTGGATTTTTGGCCAGTCATGTTCAGGCTGTTTCTCGAGCGGAGTTTACGCTGGTTTTCCGTACAGGACTGGGCGAAGCGACGGTCTTAGCAAATGTGGTAGATGGTTCGCTGGATAGTCGGATTTTAGGAACTGTTGCAGGAGCCAATACTTTGCTCGTGATTTGCCGGGATCAAGATGCGGCTAGAGAAATCGAGACGAGTGTCAAAGAAGGTATGGAATAGCCAAAAGCTTAGAATTGATGGAGAGGTTTGAGACGCAAGTCCTGACCTCGTTTGTTTTTAGAAAGGATAGAGATGGCAGTAGAAAAGTTATCG
>CAUUSJ010000020.1:0-30920 GCA_963547765.1 uncultured Streptococcus sp.
CTTTTTCTCATCTACGATCTCGAAATCTTTGTTAAATTTTTTACTTCGAAACATTCGATTCCTTTCTTTTATCCAATTGCGACCCTTTGTTAATCTCATGACCATTAACAAAGTGTAGATTGCGCTGCCTCCCAAAACCAGAGTTAATAAAAGTTGCAGTCAGTTTCAGTTTTTATCCCTTTGACTCAGAAAAAGCAGATTCCATCTGGGATATACCAGCCGTTTTTATCCAGTATATACCACTCATCATTTTACCAAAACGGATTCCCCTTTTCAAGTAATTATATGTAAAATAACAAATGAAAATAGCTAATTTTTTCAGAAAATCCGCTTTTAAGCTTCAAATTGTTGAAAGCGTTTTATTATCTTTCGAACCCCCTACTCCCCCTTTCACACTAGTTCAATTAGATAGAGGCAAAAAAACCTTGACGATTTGCTCGTCAAGGTTCATCTTTTCCAGAGACCTCCTCCATCCAGAAAAAATCCTAGAAAAAGTGTCCCAACTGCATGATGATTGTGACCAAGAGGGTGATAAGAAAGAGAATACCACCTAACACTGCAATCATACTAAACTCTTGCTTCTCTCTTTTCAACGGTCTTCTACGATTATCTAGCTGCTCTTTGATATGTTCCTGCAGAATTCCCTTTTTCTTCTCTGGCATGATTGTCCTCCCTTACTAAATCTGCATAAAGGAACTTGCCCTCATCGAAAGCAAGTTCTCATGTATCTGGTTAAAGAATGGCCTTATATTGCTCCAAACTAGCCTGATTAGCAGCCTGTTTCTGTCTAGCAAGTGCTGCTTCCATCTCTGATGAATGAGCAAGGACATTTTGAATCTTATCCACCACGCCTGAGACATTTTCTGGCGCATAAATGTGATCATCCGCAATAAATCGACGGCTATGACAAGTGTTTGTAAAACTGAGAATCAGAATGTTGTTCTCAAAAGCTGTGCGACAAGCATTTAGGATTTCATCGCTGATATTGATATCTAGATACAAGTCACATCTCTCAAAAAGCTCTGCAACCTTTGCCGGACGAATATTTGGATAAAGCGAAACATTCGGATAACGATTGAGCCCCATCAAATGGCCAGACATTTCTGTGATGGCTCCAATATGGAAATGTACATTTGGTAGCTGAGTCAAGAGTTGCTCTATTTGCTCAAGCTGATCACTATTGGTCAAAATCAAGGCTTCTGGATTCATATTATTAAGACGCTGGTAATCATAAATATAACCAATATTGTGGAAATAGACTTTTTCTTCCGGTGTTGCCAAGCTTTGAATTTTCTCATATACCTGCCTGTCCTGAACAGCGATGCGGATATTGCGATGAGGCATTTTCATAGCTACTTTCATATTACCAGGTAAGGCTTCTCCGATAGGCTCTTGCCAGAAAAGAACATCTTCTGCACGACCATTTTTAGGACGAAGAGCGTAGGCCACCAAGAAGGGGGTTGCTAGAGAATTATAAATAATACGATCTGTATCATATCCACGATATTGCAGATAAAAGACGACAAATTCTTGTTTGGATTTAAAGATATGACGCTTTCCTTCAAGTGTCAAGATGATATCACCAGTCAGATGATTTTCCATAATCACCACGACATTGTTCTGGTCAAAATAGCGAGTATGGGTCGGACGTTGTGTCTGATCATAGGTTATTTGTGCAAAAAGGCGTCCTTTGCGATTGTAGATATCTGCCGCTCGAACCTGCCCCTCTGTATCCAGCCATTCGACAGCCCGCACACGTCTTTCATGCGTTGGTTGGCGATAGAAAATATTCGCACGCTTCTTGCCCATATCCAAGATTTCCCCATTTACATTGCTAGAGCGAATCTCCCATAGGTGCGGTTTTGGGACAAGATTAAAATAAATTGGACGACCTTCCGGTGTGTCCAAATCTCCTGTAAAATAACTGTAAGGAGACTCGACATCTGGTGAAAGATAGCCATCGTCTTGTACAACAACAACAGGACAATCAAGTCCTGTTGCTTTTAATGAACGTAACAAATCAAAACTTGCTTGATCATAGCGGTCAAACAAACAAATCATAGTGGTTATGCCTTTCTTTCTGAATCCTACTTAGTTGGTCTGAGCCGATTGGACAAGATCAGACCAGCGCTGGGCAATATGCTCATCAAGGTAAGGCTCAGCTACCTCATAGGATACACGGGATAAATCTTCCTGAGAATGTTGAGTTAATAGCTGAACAATCTTTTCCGCGTACTCTGTCGTCATGGCATCTAGATCATCTGGACGAGCCTTAGGAATCAGGCAGCCATTTTCTCCATCGCGGATAAAGGTCGGATTGCCATAACGAACATCAAAGCCAATGATGGGCAGGCCAGAACCTACTGCTTCCAACAGAGTCAGACCAAAACCTTCACTTGTCGATGCTGCTAGATAAGCGGAATAATTCTTGTAAATATCCGCCATATGATGATGACCCATCAGACGGATATACTCTTCTGCTTGCAGATCCGAAATCAGCTTCCGCAGCATAGCTTCCTCACCACCTTTACCATAAATATCAAAGGTGATTTCCGGTAGTTGCTCATGCGCCTTCACCACAGAGTAAATCAGCCAATCAATATGCTTTTCACTGGCCAAACGAGAAGCTGTCATCAAACCAAAAGGCTTCCGCTGACCTTCTGGTCGGCGCAGCTGATCCAAGCTACCCACAGGAATAGTTAAAATATTCTTCGGCTTGATGTCGGTATATTGAGCAAACTGCTCTTTCAGAAGCTCTGTTTGAGCATCCGTCGAGTTGATAATGTAGTCCACTTCTTCTGCGTATTCAAATTGATACTCGTAGTAATTATTCCATAAGATATACTCTTTTTCTGCGGGATTTTCACTGAAGTGGTCTGCGTGAACGATGACAGCTAGTTTAGCAGCCCCCTTATTGGCGAAGATTGGCTGGCCAATATCTGTCTCTCGGTCTAGAATCAGTAAATCCTTGTCTGTCAACTTCAAACTTCTCATGAAATGAGCAACAAACTCCTGCTTGGAGTAGAAAACCTGATCTGGAAAACGATAAACTTGCGTTTCTGGCTTACCGTCTACCTCATCGATAATCTCTTCGTAAGCCACACTGCCATCTTCATTGAGCCAAGTCCGTTGGTAGAGACGAGCCCGACCATCTACAGGACTATAGTATTCAATAAAGTTTTTGGTATACGTATAATATTCTTTCTGAATGAGACAGCCGCGCGAAACAATCTCTGCCCGCTCAATCAGTTCATTATCCATATCGCATGAATAGCACGTTACGAAATCATTATCTCCAAACAAGATCCGAAAGGTCCTATTCTCAGGATTACGGACGATTTCTAGAGGTTCTCTATCAAAACTAGCTAAGACTTGTGCTAGAGTGTAGGTCGTTGGAGCAATCTTAACATCTGTAAAATACTGATAGAGCCAGATGACCTCAGAGTCTTCAAAGCCGATATTCTTCGTCAAATGTTCAATATTATCGGCTGAAATAAAATCCATAAAGATGAATTTTGCCTCTAAGCCCACACTGCGAAGCAATTTTGCACGATAAATTTGTGCGTACTCAACCCCGCTGCTTGCCCAACCAATTCCTAGGTTGATGTTATAAATTGTCATAAACCATGTTCCTCTTACAAAAGATTATCTTTTTTAATTCTTGAAAGGCGTTTGATGATTTTTCCTTTCTTCTTTTTCTCTTTTTCTTTATCTTCGTCTTTAGACTTTTTGACAGGAGAAGTGAAGTAAGTAACGGGAACAGAGCTATCTGTACCTGTCTTAGCAAATGTTTGCTCAATATTTACAACTTCTTTTTGTGGAGCAGAGATTTCTACTGGGACTTCTTCCTCACCAAAAACATCTGATTCATTTACTTCTTCTTCATGCGTTTCAAGAGAAGCTTCATCGAATAGACTTTCAGCTTCAACTTGCTCATTTGAAGCCTCGTCTTCTTCCAAAGGCGTATCAAACAAATGTGTAGCTTCATCTTCCTCTAAAGGAGTATCAAATATGCTTGCAAATTCGTCGTCTTCCGAAGCTTCCTCGATTAGACTTGCGATATCAATTTGACCCTCTAAAGTTTCTTCGTCTAGAATCTGACCAATTTGACTAAGAAGCTCTTTGATTTTTTCCTTTTGTGCCTTATAGAGCTGTTCCGTTTCAAGACGTTTTTTCGTCAATTCATCGATTTCTTCAAGGATAGACGATCTTACTTGTAAGAAGTCTTTCTGGGCTTTTTCTAGAACCTCTTGAGCCTCTTTTTCTGCCTTTTCATGTGCTTCAATAATCAGCGATTTAGCATAAACGACGGCTTCACCGATTTCTCTTTCTTGGTTCTTTAAAGCATCAATTTTTTTACGTAAAGATTCAATTTTCTCATTCTTTTTACGAATTTCACTATCAAATCCTTCTTCTAACGATTCAATGTATTCTTCAACTTCCTTGGCACGATAGTTACCAAATAGGGTCTTTTTAAGTCTCATTCTGCTCCCTCTATTCTTCATTTATTCTAATTATATGCTATCTTGTCAATTGTAGCATAAAATGACGCTTATTACCATTGTTTTATAAGTCTCCGAGCAAAAAAATCCAACACCACAGGAGCAAATAAGATTCGATTTACCCACTAGCTCTATGCTTTTCTTAGTTTTGTAACCTTATTCTTTTATAAGCAAAAACACCTGAATAGATGACATATAATCCATTCAGGTATTTTCATAAAAGGTAACTAGATGTAAATGCATCTATTTTAGAAATTGAGATCTACCCAACTGAGAGGTGTATAGCCAAGAAGCTCAACGCCATCATATTCTACTGTTTTAACGATCTCTTGAATATTCGTTTTTAGCTCTTCTATTGAGCGGCTGTCTGACTCATCTAATACTAGATCATCTTCCACAATAAACAGTGGTTTTTGATAGCGGTCATAAAGATTATTCATAGCTAGGCGAAGACCTACAGGATCAATTGGATTCTTATTGGTGTTATTATAGCCATATTTATTGATAAAGACTTCTTGAGAATTACTAGATGCATGGTAACTAAAGCTAACAAAATCAACCTTTCCGACTCGTAAGTCAAAGAAGTCATCATTTTCAATATCTAAAGCAATCTGCTCACGCTCTAATCGGCGCAAGAAATGGTTTGGATAAGAACCACGAACTTGTACATCTGTAAAGACATAGTTTTCACGGTTCTTGACTTCTGCTTCCATCGCATCAATCGCACTATCTAGATTCTGACTATAGTTACGACTAACTACCAACATGCCACCAAATTGAAATTCTGGGTTGATTGATTTTCCAAGCTTAACAGCACGTGCCGAAGCGACCAATTGATAGTGAGCCGCCTGCCAGATTCGTTGGTTTCGATTTTCTCCATCTTCAAAGGACAGACCGCCACCAAGATATGGTAAATGGTGTAAAATATTAAATTCATTAAAGGTAATCCAATATCTTACCTTGTCTTTAAAATGTCTGAAAACAGCTTCTGTATAATGCTCATAAAGTTCAATCATCTTGCGGCTCTTCCACGCGCCGTATTTTTCATACAGATGAAGAGGAAGATCGAAATGACTTAAAGTGACAATCGGTTCAATGTCCTTTTGCAAAACTTGATCAATGATAGCTTCATAATATTTCAAACCTTCTTCACTTGGCTGCGCTTCTTCTCCAGTTGGGAAAATTCGCGCCCAAGAGATAGAAATTCTATAAACATTGAAGCCCATCGATTGAATCATATTCAAATCACTAACATAATCCGGTTGACTCGCTAAAGTAAATTGTCCCAGAAGATCATAGGCGCCTATTGATACTTTTTTGTAGTTGACTTCCCCTGTCAGTACTCCTATACGTGGTTCACTAAGCGGTAATACATCCGTCGTTCCCAAACCTTTATTACTGTTGGGCATCGTATTTCTAATCATAATGACTCCTTTTGATTTTGTGAATATATGTGGATACTATTGCATCCTCTAGTATCTTTAAAATTATCGCTGGTCTTTCTTATTTTGAGCGATAGAAGCCAATCCAGATAATGTACTAGCAACATTTTTTAAGTCAGGAGAAATTGGCTGTAAACCTGGTCTTACCATCTGATATGCCTCTTGATCAGTCACGCTCAAGTTTGGACTTGTAGATACTTGTACAGACAAGCTTTCTTGAGATAGTGCAACCGCCTCTGAAAGTTCCTGAGATGCAAGGCTCATACTTTCAAGCGATTCTTGTTGATAGGCAAGAAGCATTGACTCTGTTCGAGACAAGCTAAGTGACAGAGATTCTGAGACTTGTAAACTATGTGATACTGACTTAGACTCTGAAGCACTCTGTCTGTAAGAAAGCAACTCTGAGACTGAAATACTATAAAACTCAGATAAGGAAACTCTCACAATACTTTGACTGAGGTGCTCTGATTCACTCAGGGAAATCGACTCACTCAAACTAAAGGAAGTTGAGATGCTGACACTATGACTAAGAGATTCTGAAAGACTAATAGAGACTGATGTACTCTGACTAACTGACTCTGAAACTGAAATTAACTTGCTCTCATATGCAGATTGGGCAACAGAAGCACTAACTGAGAGTGACGAACTGATCCAATTGTACTCTGAAATTGATTGACTCAAACTTAAAGAAGTTGAAAGACTCGCACTCTCACTTAATGACTCAGAGATACTGAGGCTCTGGCTAAGGCTTTCGGACTCACTCAAACTCAAGGAGCTTGAAACACTCAGGCTTTGACTCAAGGATTCTGAAACACTGAGGCTCTGACTAAGGCTTTCAGACTCACTCAAGGAAACTGATTCACTTAAACTAAAGGCAGTTGAAAGGCTTGCACTCTGACTGAGAGATTCTGAAACACTCAGAGAGATTGAAGCACTCTGACTAATAGAGTCGGAAATCGATGTTAACTTGCTTTCCAATTCAGATTGGGCAACAGAAGCACTAACTGAGAGTGACGAACTGAGCCAAGTATATTCGGAAAGTGATTCGCTCAAACTAAAGGAAGTCGAAATGCTTGCACTCTGACTCAAGGATTCTGACACACTAAGGCTCTGACTTTCTTGTTCAGATTGACTGACTGAAATTGACTCACTGAGACTCAAAGAGTGTGAAGCGCTGACACTTTGGCTCAAGGATTCTGAAAGGCTGAGACTCTGACTAAGACTTTCGGATTCACTCAAGGAAATTGACTCACTCAAGCTGAAAGAAGTGAAGACGCTCACACTCTGACTGAGAGATTCTGAGACACTAATAGACTCGGAAAGTGATGTCAATTGGCTTTCCAATTCGGATTGAGCAAGAGAGGCACTAACCGATAATGAAGAACTTAACCAAGTATACTCGGCAATGGACTCACTCAGGGAAATTGACTCGCTCAAAAAGATTGACTCGCTGAGACTGAGAGATTCTGCTGTCCACTCACTCAAAGATTCTGAAAGAGAAAGGGACTGGATATGGCTAAGTGATTCTGATAGCTGCTGACTCTCCTTGGCTGATTCAGATTCGAAAAGAAGTTGAGAAAATGCTTCACTCAAGGATAGAGACTGACTGATGCTCAAAGATTCAGATGCCGAAAGGCTAAGTGAAGTAAACTCAGACTGAGCCAACCATTCAGAAGTAGAGAGGCTCAGGCTAGTGCTAAGAGAAATCAAGAAAGTATCCGGCTTATGTTCGTTTACTGAAGGTGAATCAGCTTCCTTCTCATAAACTGAATCTGAAAAACTCATAGAAGTCTCTTCTAAGGCACTTAGAGACTCAGATTCGGAAAGGCTCAGACTGGCACTAATGGATTCTGACAGAGAAGCTGACTGACTATCCGCTACCGAAGTTGAAACGAATTCGCTAAGAAGGATAGAAGCCGACTCGGAAAGACTCTCGCTTGCACTGATAGAAGCGGATAACCATTCACTCTCATAGAGCGAATCTGACTCTGATATGCTGAGAGATTCAGATTCAAAGATACTCCAGTACTCAGACTCAGAAAGACTCTCACTGGCACTAATAGAAGCGGATAACCATTCACTCTCATAGAGTGAATCTGACTCTGATATGCTGAGAGATTCAGATTCAAAGATACTCCAGTATTCAGACTCGGAAAGACTCTCACTGGCACTAATAGAAGCGGATAACCATTCACTCTCATAGAGCGAATCTGACTCTGATATGCTGAGAGATTCAGATTCAAAGATACTCCAGTACTCAGACTCAGAAAGACTCTCACTGGCACTAATAGAAGCGGATAACCATTCACTCTCATAGAGTGAATCTGACTCTGATATGCTGAGGGACTCCGTTTCGAAGATACTCCAGTATTCAGACTCGGAAAGACTATCACTGGCGCTGATAGAAGCGGATAGAGATTCATCTTCAAGAACCAGCTCAGATTCTGAATCTGACTGATCGATAATATGAGAAGAGTCTAAAGAGTAAGTCTCTAATGAATCATTTCCCCACAGCGAATCTTGAAGAGAACTCTCGCTTGTTGAAACAGAGCCACTATCGAAATGTTCAGCAGACAAACTCATTGAGGTCGAAACGCTCATTGATAAACTTTGACTGACATTTTTTATCAGATCATCTACTACCAAGCTATTGTTGGCTTGAAAATCCTCAAAGTCTTCCATAATAGAAATTGGCTCTGTCTGTGGTTTTAATTCTTCATTAATACCTAACACAACCTGATTCTGCTCTTGGGGTTTTCGGCTAATCGGTTTTAAGATGGCTGCATCCGGATCATAATAATTATCATCCTCCGTCACCAATCGTTTAAACTTCGATATAACGCGCTTAAACCCCTTTGCTTTTGCTTTATTATTCTTACCCATAAATATACATTTTCTCCCGAATGCAGTTATATCCTTATTATAAAGTCTATAGCACAATCTGTCAAAACTTTAGCCAAAGAAAACCTCTAATTTCCCTGTAGACTGAACATTGACATAACTAAGCGCCATATTTTTTATAATTTTAAGATTCATGTCTGCATTCATTCTCTTATATGACTCAAAAGCCTCTTTATGAAACTCATATACAGGATTCTTTTGTGCATAACCTTGACTAACCACTAAAGTTTGAAACTGTTGGAGATAGTCAACTTGCTCCACCCAGCAATCATCCACTGCTCTTAACACTGCAATGCGTTGAAGCTGCCCAAATAGTTCTGAATCCTCAATTCTATCGCGTTTTCGCTGATATTCTTCAATGAAAAGCTTAGATAGAAACTTCTTAACTTGACGAATGTTTGTCACATCTAAATCTCTTGGAATGCCTTGACAATAGTAACTAATATTATCCAAAACAAATCGATACAAATCGGCCTGCTCTCTAAATGGATGCTTCTTCATATAGGCGTCCATAGCATCTGATAAAACAGATAAAAAATATTCTAGTTTAAAGTCAGAATGAGCAATAATGTCATTGCGCTTATTATAAATGATTTGCCGTTGAATTCGGATACTTTCGTCATACTGCTCCGTTGATCGTCTTGAAGCAGCTGCCGCATTATCGCTGTTTCTCTGAGCTTCTGTCACCTCATATTTAATACGAACCGATTTTAGATGAACCTTCTGCTTTTCCTCTGGCTTGGAGACTTCTTTCTGATAAAAATCATTGATCCACTTACTGCCAGTCTTTGTGATAATATCATCTTCGAGTGAAACAAAGAATTTACTTAATCCAGGTGCGCCTTGACGGCCTGCACGACCACGAAGCTGCAAATCCACTCGTTCGCTGGACATTCTCTCTGTTCCAATAACCGCCAGTCCGCCTAATTTAGCAACGCCTTCTTCTAGGATAATGTCCGTTCCCCGACCAGCCATAGAGGTTGCGACGGTTACCGCAGAACGCCGGCCAGCCTGTGCAATCATCTCTGCTTCTTTTGCTGCATTGTAGGCATTTAGCACGTTATGAGCAATTCCTTCCTGCAGTAGGAGCATGGAGTAAATTTCTGACATTCTTACCGATCCTGTCGCAATCAGAACTGGCTGCCCTTTTTTATGTAGTTTTTTAATATAATCCAAAGAAGCATAAAGTTTTTGAGGGATAGTTAGATAGATTTCATCTGGATAATCAATCCGTTGATTGGGTTTTCTAGTTGGTACAACGACCACTCCCAAGTCATACACCTCACGAAATTCATCTTCACAGACCTTCCCTGTGCCCGTCATCCCCGCCAATTTAGGAAACATCTTGAACAAATTTTGATAGGTAATAGAGGCCATAGAACGTGTTTCTAAGGAAATCTTTACGCGTTCTCTCGCTTCCAAGGCTTGGTGCAAACCAGATTGGAGTTTATTCCCTTCTAAAACTCGCCCTGTTGCCTCATCCATCAGCTTAACTTCGCCATTTTCTACAGTATACTGACGATCTTTTTCAAATAAATGATTGGCCCTTAAGGCCAAATTGATTTGACGGATCAGTTGGTAGTTATTTGGATCGTAAGCATTTTGTACACGGAAGTATACTTCTGCTTCCTTGACACCTTTTCTCGTCAACCAGACTGAAGTCCGAGTCGAATCTAGCTTAAAATCTTCCCCTTCCTTCAAGGTCTTAACAAACTCATCACAGGTAACAAATAGATTGGACTGAACCCGAGGAGAACCTGATATAATCAGAGGCATCTGTGCACTATCCAAGAGAGCTGCATCAACCTCATCCACTAAACAGAAATAGAACTTAGGCAAAAATTTCTTTACTTGAGAGGTCGCTAAATTTTCTTCAAGGTAATCAAATCCTAGCGCACTATGTGTTGTATACACGATATCACTTTGATAAATCCGCTGCTTTTGCGCAACCTTCAATTTTTTAGCTGGATTTTCTGAAACACCAATCCCAACTGTCATTCCTAAGTAATGAAAAACAGGAGCCATTTGTTTAGCGTCACGTATCGCCAAATACTCATTGGCCGTAACCAAGATGGTGCTGTTTCCAGTCAAAGCATTTAAGTATAAGGGCAGAATTGCTGTTAGTGTTTTGCCCTCTCCCGTCCTCATCTCGGCAATCTGATTGTCTTGCATGACTAAGGCACCTAAGATTTGCACATCGTAAGGATAGAGCCCCAAGACACGCTTAGCCGCTTCACGAATGGTGGCATAGGCTTCTGGTAAAATTTCCTGCAGCCTTTCTCCCTCAGCGAGACGGCCCTTAAACCATTGAGTTTTAGCCTGCAATTCTTTATCTGACATGGCTGCATAATTATCAGAAAGCTGATTAATCTTTTCTAAGATTTTTTTATAACGCCTTAGTTTAAAGGAATTAGCTAAATGTAATTTTTTAGGCTTCATTCTTTCTCATCCACTCTTCCGTTTTCTCCAAGTCTATTTTTTGAAGCAAAAAGGACTGATCCAACAAATAATCAATTTTGGTTAGTACCCGTGGCCTATTTTTCAGATGGGCATACTCTTTTACTCTAGCTGAATTGAAGCGTTCCAGTAGCAAATCTCTAAATAAAGGATAATTAACCCTATTTCGATAGCGATCAAGAACATGCTGATAATCCAATTCTGGCATGAAATCGTCAGTCACTAAAGCATAGGCATTTTCAAATTGCTGTGAGTAAAGCAAGGCTGCGATATTTGAAATCGGCCCATAGCCAGCAAAAGCGACCTTCTCAAAAGAATATTCTCGAGCCAGCTTTTCAATTGTTCCAAGCAAGATTTCGAAAAACTCTTTTTCCATATACAAAAGAGCGTCTTTATAGGAAGAATTGACTACCAGCAAATTTGGAAAATGTTCCCGAACAATTTCTGGAATGTAGCCCGTCCGATTGAAATCAGGTTCCGTAAAGCAAACGTAAACCGTTTCTTGATTGACGTCCTTATGCAACAATTTCGAAATCCAATAGCGATCGACTGTGTAATCTGCCACACCTTCTTCAGCAATATAGATGCTTTCAAACAAGAAACGATGGCAACCTGAACTCACTAATTGAATTTTATAATGATGGGTATTGTTCGGAACACGAACGCTCATCGTCTCACCCTGCTTAATGATTTGATTAAAAATCTCCTCATCACGCGCATTCATAAATTCAATCTTCAAGTAGGTCGAATTTTCAGGAAGAGTCTCCAGATGGCTGCCAAAGATATAGTTTTCTCCTCGCTTCAATTCAGGAAGCTGGCTCGTATTTCGTAAAGCCTGATAGTTTGCTTGCGAATGCCATTCATGAATGACTGTACCAGACGGCATGAACTGATTCTCATATAAAACATGCCCATCTGCTAGTAACTTCACAGACGATCCATATAGATACTGAGATACACTTTGCATATCCCAATAAGCAAAATAGATTTCTTCCTTGTATCTCACGAATCAAACTTCCTTTCAAAACTATTCACTAATAAAGTTTTATATTGATTAAAGAACCATTCGACAATTCCTTGCGTATCATCATTGTGTCGTCCAGTCAATCCTTTACTAATGACATTAACGCGATAAGCTCGCTTCCCTAGCTCTTCTAGCATATCAGGGTAGGCCGTACCATCGTAGTCATCATGATACATATAAGACACAATAAATTTCGTCCTTGAAAAATCAGCCTCTTTGAATGCTGTCCAGAAGTGCTCATTAAGTTGAGCTATTCCTTCCTCTGATAATTCTCCTGTTGTACGAAGCACCAAATCTAAAGAAGTAGGAAAACCTCCAGGACGAATCGTGGATTCATTCTCTGCAATATCGCCTAAATTTACTAAGGGCTTACCGACAATCACTGCATGAGGCTCTAACTTGGAGGCATAATACAGGGCTCCAAAGGTCCCCATTGATAGTCCGGATAAGGTCAACTGATCCCTTGTAAAGCCTAATTCATCTAAACAGTGATGAATAACCTGAACAAGCTTTTGCTCTAGCTCTTCTGAGCCGAGATAGAAAGCACCACCCTCAGAACGTGGATCTCCAATCAGCAAGAATGGGGCTCCCAAATTGTTCATCATCCAGTATCCCTCAAATCCTTCAGCTGGACGATAACCAGAAAAATAAATATTGAGAGGTGGCTTCAAATCACCAGGATGGAAGTAGTAAATCAATTCCTCCCGATTTTTATCCACGACACGATTTCCACCAATCAACAAGTCCCCATAACCCAAATGAGACTGGCGATGGTGGAATGGTCCAATTTTCACAATTCCTTGACCTTTTACTTGAACACTGACGCTTAGGTAATAAGAATCGCTGGTATCCAAAACGAGAGGCTTATCAAAAGATTCTTCATCATAAATCCATTCTTGCATGGGAGAATTGCCAACTGGATAACCCTTGATGACATAACGAATTGCGCAATCTTCAGAATTTCTGAACTCTGGCCATAAATCCAAAGGGGCGTCTGCACTCAGAAAGATATTGTACTGATAGGTTGCTACAGTTTGGTAATCCTCACCATATTGGCCACACAGACGGAGATAGTTAGTTCCTTCATAGTTAATCTGACCTAAAAAGGAGGGATTGACGGCTAGATGATTAACACTGAGCTTGGTACCACTTTGCTTGGAAGAAAAGCCCCTTGAAAATAGATACAGCATCTGAGCTGGATCTTCAAAAGTAGACTGAACGGCCCTTTTGCGTGAAAGGAATCTCTCCAAAGTTTTTGTAGTGATCTGACAGCGTTCATGATAAAACAAGCGATAAACCTGAATTAAGCTGTCCAATACTGTAATGTACTCAAAATGCTCAACAGTATCGACCAATACAACATCATAGGGCTTAGCAGCCTTCGGTTTCTTCCCATCCTTTTTTAAAATACCAATATCTTCGGGCAAGAGAGACATGATATCTTCTGGCTTAACAAATGTCCATGCGATATTACTAGGAATCTCATATTGGTGCTGCCAATTCTCATTGGCAATCTGTAGGACACTAATTTTGTTCATTTAGCTTTAATTCCTTTATCGTATTTTTCCACATTTCGACAATTTCTCCCCTTGTATACAGCTCAATCCTCTTAACCGAATGCACCAAAGACTGATTCCAGTGTTCCAAATCTGTGAGGTAATACAAGAGTGCCTCTTTCAGGTTAGAAATATCATTCATGATCCAACCATTTTCGCCATGCTTGACATAGGAAGAATTATACAAATTCACTTGAGGAATCCCTCCGCTGATACCCGCAATTTGAGTTCGGATATCTGCTGGGCTTCCCAAATCCAAGATGACGCGAACATACTTCAGAGCCTTCGCTAAATCGGTATCACTATGAATCACTACAGTATCAATTCGCTCTCTGAGGCTATCATCATCTTCTAAGCGTGGATCACCACTCTTAGCAGCCTTATCCTTGTCAACAAGGAGCAATTTTTCTGCATACTTTGTTGATGATAAAGATTCCTCAAGAAACTGTCGAATAGAAGCTTCTCGACCAAAATCCTGACTCTGCGTCCCGACCAATAAGTCAATCCACTCATGTTGCAACATCATATCAAACAAGGAAGTAAACACATATTGAAGATGATGTTCTGGTAAAGTATCGAAATTGACATAGATGATCAACTCTTTTTTCCGCTGACTATGCCCAAGATTCAACTGTGTGTCATAGGGTGGAATCTCATAATAAGCAGGAAGTTGCTCTTCTTCTACTTCCCCCACTTGTTCTGCAATCTTCACAATTTTATCCAAGCTATCTACCACAAAAAATGGGGTATCTTTTAAATCAGAGAATAATTGTTCTGTATTCGTAATCGGATAGCGATTGCCAAAGAAGGACAGAACAACAAGATGATCCTTCTTAATCTGTTGGAAAAAATGATTATGCTGCACATCTGCTGAAACAATAATCGAATCATCCTTGGTTAAAACAGAAGCCAAATGCTGCTCTAGCTTTTCTTTAACAAGCTCCTCAATATTCTGATAGACATCCTTGGCAAATGTGCCCTGTGCCTCAGGATTGATAATGACCTGCTGGTTATCAGCTGTCAAAAATTCTCTGAATTGCCATATTCCTTGTGCATTCAGATAGTCCTGATAATAAGGCTGATTATGCTCAAAATAGATAATGCTGGAGACAAAGCCACGGTCATCAAAAACAAGCTGATAATCTATCTGATTATTTTCAAAATAGGTAATATCAAAAATATTACCTATTTGTGAAAAATTAATCTGAGCATGAGGTAGGTGATCGACGTAAACATCTACAATAAAAGGAGTATAAAAGATTTCTGCTCCTTGCGGCCATTTCAAATCATCCAAACGAATTTTTCGTGCAGGCACATCTGTCAGACCTTGTATGCTATCAAATAGATTCCACATTTCATCTGATGAAAGTCTTTGTTGATAAAAGAAAGTCCGGATATGAGGTGAATAATTCAAAATCAGGACAGAGTTGGCTTCTCCTGATTGTTGAAACATCCGCAATAAATTTACGGCATCATCAAACATCATATTTTTCGGCTGCAGATAGAAAGGTAGGGCAGTAGAATACCATTTTCGATCTTGTTTATACCAAGAAGGTACAAAGTAAAACATATCCCTCTATTCTCCTTTTACTTCTAGTTCTTTATGATAATAAGTCCCGATTCTTAAGATTCGTATTTCTTCACGCAAGGGCAAGAGCATGCTGATCAAAATGACTAGTGTGCTTGGCAAGGTCAAAAAGAAACTTGGTAAAGGCAAGAAGAAATTAATAAAATAGGGCAGGCCGACATACAAGATGAGATAGATAGCTCCTATATTTGATTGCAAAGAAATATAGTGTTTTAACACTTTTAAGGTTTCTTTCCCAGGCTGAATATAGTCAAAATATTCTCCCTGACGCTGCAAGCGTTTCGCTGTCTCTTCCGGTTCCAAATTGATATAGGCAAACAAAATACCCAACAAGTAAATCGCAACTAGATAAACAAGGAGACCCAAGGGCTTTGTAAAATCAAACAAATTCCCAAATTTTAGTGAAAATCCTTTCCCCGTCCAGTCTAGTAATAATTGGAATAACATCAAGACACTTGTTGCGTACATAATGGGCATTCCACCAGAAGGAATGAACTTAATCGGCAAATAAGACTTATCATAGTAGCGACTGCTTAACATGATCCGATTAAGAGGCAAGCGTATCTCGGCTTTCTCACACACAACAGCAACAAAGGTCAAGAGAAGATAGGCCAATAGAGCCACAACTAAAATCATTCCTCCTCGGACAGAAGACAAGGATTTCCCAAGCAAGACTATTAATTGGTCAGCAAACTGGAGTAAAATCCCTGAAATGATAATAATGGTTGACCCTCCCACTCCCTTACGAGTATTAAGACTTGACAACCAAATAATGATAAAACTACCTGTCACAACTGTGAATAAAACTGCTAGATTATAGAGCCAATCATCCACGAGAAGTAGAAAGCGACCATTTCCTCTATAAGCGGTGTACATAATGGCTAGTCCCTGCACAATCGCAAAGAACAAGGTTAGGATTTTTTGAAAGAAATCCGTTTTTTTAAGAGACCAAGCTTGTATATTCCAGCTTTTCTTTAGGTTCATGACTTGCCATACAATCATCGTCGTAATCCAAGGTCCTAAACCCAAAGAAAATACTGAAATCTGAGAAACATCAATTCCTGCCAGCAAATACAAAGCGGCCAAGGGATTGTCTTCCTTTATCCGAAAAGCTTCCATACTGCCATTGTAGCCTGGAAGCAAGATATGTCTTCCTAATATATAAATAGCAATGATGAACAGTGTAAAGAGGATTCTCTTTCTAAAAATATTCTGACGCTTCTTTATCTTAAGACCAAAGTGCTCCATTTATCATCCTTTATTATTTGTATTGTGGACTTGCCCAGAGCCCTCTTTTCATACATAAACTTGTCTTTTAAGTCAAAGACTTAAGAAAGCAAGCCCATTCCATAGAATTATAGATAAGGAATCAACTTGCTTTCTCTATTTTGATTACAAAATGTGGGGCAGTTCGTCATTTAATTAAAATCTGATCGAATTTTTTCCACCATTTCTTGATAATTCTCATGTGAGAATACTTGCTCTGAAACCCCTTCTGTTTGTACATTATCAAAGGCATAAACAGGCTTACCAGACTCTTGAAACTCCCTAATTACAGTATCGAATTTCTGATCATGATTGATATCAAGATAAATGTCGCTGCTCGCCAGTAAATCTCTCAAAGGATATGGCAAAATTGCGGGGTGCAAGCGAACATTTTCATAAGCCATCAGTTTGAGTAACTTATCAGACATCTGTGTATAGGCAGCAATATGAAATAGACAGTTTGGTAATGCGCTCACCAAATCCTCAATTCCCTCTAACCTGTCTGAGTTTGTCAAGGTTACACAGTGGAGAGCAAAGCCTTCATCCCTCTGTTTAATAGCTTTCTCAACATCAAATTCATCTGTCTCAATAATTGTAGACCAATCAAGAGAATTGTAAAACCACCATACTTCACGCAGACGCATGTTGGAAACAGTGTTCCATGGTTTTTGACCAGAAATATAATGCAAAACAGCAGGCAGTGGAGAGAGTGGGATTTCGAAAATCCAGTCATGCTGATCTAGCGCAGCTCCCATGTCAAAGCCGATTTGAAAATTGTAAGTATCTTCCAAATCAAGTTTTTTGCCCTCAAACATCAAATTCAAGATAGACTGATCACCTTCAGTAAAATTGGCTAATTCTCTATCTGTCAACTCGACCAATTGCTGAGCCATGTTTTCTTCACGCCAACGCTTATTATTGATGAGCAGCACTCCAGAATTAAAGCCCAAGCCTACTCCATACGTCGCACGAATCGTTGCTACATAATAATCCTCCATATCCATCTCAAAAAGATGATCCAGATTTCGTGTCACAACAATATCACAATCTAAATATAAGACTCTATCTGCTTCAACATAATTCGGTATAAAATAGCGCCCGTAAGCCATGTAGTTGATGTGAGCATAAGTTCCAGCTTCCCATTTCGATTTCACCTGATCATCAATCTGATCATTGAATAATTTCACATCGTTCAACTGACTACCAGCTGCTTCTACCTTCCGACGCGTATAGTAAAACCATTCTTGAGGAATATCCTGATTGAAAACATAAATATCTAGATTTTTATGATGACAGCAAAGAGATTTTATTGTTGTTTCAATCTGTCTAATATACCCGTAATCTCCCGAAACCACAATGGCTTTTTTCTTTTCCAAAACACTACTCCCACTAAGCTTATTCAATTCTCTAAAAAAATCGCTATTAGGGTTTATTATACCATAAATTCCGCCTTTATTCAAACACCTTCTTGGAAGCTGGACCTAACTTTTCTAGCCTTACACATAGAGGTGAAAGCTAAGCAGGCAAAAAGAAGAAAGCTTGCTATAAGCGCCTCTAATATCTACATCCTTTTAAAATCAGACAGCCGCCACCTGTAACGTCTTTAAATAGGTGCTGAACATGCTATCAAATCTTATAAAATTAGGCTATCCCGAAGAATTAGCCGGTATTTTATTGAGAAAAATGGACTGGCTTTTCGCCAGTCCACTTACCCTACTTACATCACTTAGTTATTATGCACCCGATTCATGTATTCGGTATAGGACTCCGTTTGCATCAGTTCCTTAGCATTTTTGACCCGATCAGCAGTCGGTGGCTTCACGCCTTCCAGTGAATAAGGAATGCCCAGCTCCCGCCACTTGAATTCTCCCATAGTATGGTAAGGAAGGATTTCAAACTTATCAACGTTCTTGAGTGTTTTGACAAACTTACCTAGCTCAATCAAGTCCTCATCACGGTCCGTTAAGCCTGGCACCAGAACGTGACGAATCCACACTGGCTTTCCAATATCTGAGAGATATTTTGCACAGGCCAAGATGTTTTTATTGGTCTGGGTAGTCACGATCCTATGCTGCGCCTCATTAATTTCCTTGATATCCAGCAAGACCAAATCCGTCACCGCCATCAGTTTATTAAACTTTTCTAGATAACGAGGCGTATTTCTAAAAGGCAGGGCGCAAGTATCCAGCGTACAATGAATCCCCAGCTCTTTGGCCTTGGTAAAGAAAGCAATCAAAAAGTCGATTTGCAGAAGGGCTTCTCCTCCGCTGACAGTAATACCACCTTTATTACCCCAGAAACCTTTGTAACGAAGGGCTTCTTGTAGGATATCATCCACAGTCCGCAGTTGAGACTTGTTAGTCTCCATCTCCCAAGTATCTGGATTGTGGCAATATTGACAACGCATATGACAACCCTGCAAAAAGACGATGAAGCGGATACCTGGTCCATCCACTGCTCCAAAACTCTCTGTAGAGTGTACCATTCCCGTTACTTTCCCATAATCAATCGCTTCTTCAACCATAATAATCCTCTTGTACCTGAAAACGTTTTACTATAACTACATTATACCACGATTCTAGTGAAAATAGATAGATTCTGCCTATTTTTTAGAAAATAAACTGTTTTTCAGTTTCATTTTCATTGTGTTACAACAGATAGAGTTTTTCAGTTTTTCTTGAAATTGCTTTTCTCCGTTTCCAGCTTTCTCCATAAAAAAAGCCGCCCTGAGGGCGACCTTTTCGGAGATTGTTATGAAAAAAAGGTGCGGAACTATAGCTATAACAGCTGCTCATCTGTTAAACTAAAGGACTCCTTCTATCAAATAAAGTTAAGAGGTCTTCATTTGATGCTTTTAGTATACTGCACCATACTTAAAAGAAGCTTAAGCTGGTTTTAATCATTATTTTACTAGAATAGCTAACGTTTCATAGGGTTTCAAGGTCATGGTCGCGGCTACTGCTGTCTCCTCGTAATTCGAAATCAGCATCTGACCATTCTGATAATCCGTCAGGATGTCCACCGTAATCGGGTCAGCATAAAAGTTGTTAAGGACTAAAAGTTTTTGTCCTTGCCACTCTCGCTCAAAGGCATAGACCTGGGGACTGTCCTCATAGGCTGGCTGATAGCTACCTTCTGCAATGATTGGCAGTTCCTTACGCAGGGCAATCAATTTCTGATAAAAGGTAAAGATCGGTCCCTTGATTTCATTTTCCACATTGATGAGAGGATAGGATTTGCCCGCCTTCAGCCATGGAGTTCCTGTTGTAAAACCTGCATTGACTGAATCATCCCACTGCATAGGCGTCCGAGAATTATCACGAGATTTAGCCTTGATGATCCTGAAGGCTGCTTCTGGCGATTGACCTTCAGCAAGCAGACTCTGGTAAGCATTGAGAGACTCGACATCCACATAATCTTCCATGGAGTCGTAGTCAGGGTCCACCATACCAATCTCCTCACCCATGTAGATATAAGGCGTCCCTCGCGACAGATGAATACTGGCTGCCAACATGGTCGCCCCTTCATTGCGGAAATCCTCTACATCGACAAAGCGATTGAGAGCTCGCGGCTGATCATGGTTGTTCCAAAAGAGAGCTGACCAGCCATCATGATCGCTCATTTCCTTGCCCCAAGTATGGAAGAGGCGTTTTAACTCTTCAAAGTCAAAGGCCTTAAGAGTCCACTTCTGTCCAGCTTCATAGTCCACCTTGAGATGATGGAAATTAAAGGCCATAGATAGCTCCTGCCGGTCTGGTGCGGTGTAAAGAATGCAATTTTCAATCGTCGTAGCGCTCATTTCGCCAACCGTCATAAAGGAATCGTCCTGCCCAAAGGTCGCTTCATTCATCATACGCAGATAGTCATGCACGATTGGCTTATCAGTATAGGCCGGCTTGCCCTCCTGCTCTGGACAGTCCAACAGCACCTCATCTTTTCCGATGACGTTGATGACATCAAAGCGGAAGCCCTTGACGCCCTTGTCCCGCCAAAAATTCACCACTTTAAAGAGCTCTTGACGAACATTGGGGTTGCGCCAATTGAGGTCAGCTTGAGTGACGTCATAAAGATGCAGATAATATTTGCCCGTATCGCCAAATGGAGCCCAGGCACTGCCGCCAAACTTGGACAGCCAGTCTGTTGGCTCATCCCGCAGGATAAAGAAGTCCTGATAGTAGGAATCCCCAGCCAGTGCCTTTTGGAACCACTCATGCTCAATCGAGCAGTGGTTAAGAACCATATCCAGCATAAAGTCAATACCATGCTGCTGGCCGACCTTGACCATCTCTTCGAAATCTGCCATATCCCCAAAGATAGGGTCTACCGCAGTATAGTCAGAAATATCATAACCATTGTCCCGCTGCGGACTCGGATAGAATGGATTGAGCCAGATCATGTCCACTCCCAGCTCTTTCAAGTAGGGAAGTTTTTCAATAATCCCGCGAAAATCTCCCAAACCATTGCCAGTCGTGTCTTTAAAAGACTTTGGATAAATTTGGTAGACAACCTTTGTTTTATCAAGTGTCATATCTTCTCCTTTTTGATAAAAGGGAGGGGCTCAGAGCCGCCATCCCATGAGTTAACTATTCCTAGATGCGTTTTGCTGTCATAAATTTATCGCCGCGTTTGATATGACTAGGATATTCTCCACTTATATCTGCTACAAAAGCATCCTGGTTGATGATAATGACAGGTGTTTCTGTCACAAGCCCTGCAGCCTTGATAACATCCATATCAAAACTAATCAGTTTTTGTCCAATAGCTACATGAGCGCCTTGCTCAATATGGGCCTCAAAGCCCTTGCCATCTAGACCGACCGTATCCATACCAATATGCATAAGCATTTCCACACCTTCGTCCGATACGATGCCGACTGCATGTTTGGTTGGGAAGAGAACAGTCACCGTGCCGTTCACAGGTGACACCAACTCACCTTCACTTGGCTCAATCACTAAACCTTGTCCCATCACACCTGATGAAAATACTGGATCCGTTGCCTGACTGAGTTCCTTTACTTGACCCGCAAGAGGACTAACGATTTCTACTGGTGCGACAATCTTTGTTTCTTGATGGGCGAATTCTGCTTCTTCTTGAGCTGCAAATTCTGCTTGCAGTTCTGTATCGTCTTCCGTTTTTGTGAAAAATCCTGCTTTACGGAAGAAGAAGGTCAAAGCCATTGGTACAACGATTGCGACAAGCATCACTCCTGCAAATGGAAGCATATATTTTGCTTGGATAGAAAGAATACCCGGTAAGCCACCAATCCCGATAGCATTGGCTGTGATATTAAAGGTTACAGAAAGCAGACCCGCAATAGACGAACCAATCATCCCTGCAACGAATGGATAGATGTACTTAACATTGACCCCGAAGAGAGCAGGCTCAGTAATACCGAGATAAGCTGAAATAGTAGCTGGCAAGGAAATTTGTGCTTCCCGCTCATTATGGCGATTCATAAGATAATAAGCAAAGACAGCTGAACCTTGAGCAATATTGGATAGAGCAATCATTGGCCAAAGACCAGTACCACCGACATCAGCCACTAGCTGAGTATCAATCGCATTGGTCATATGATGAAGACCAGTGATGACAAATGGAGCGTAAAGCGCACCAAAAATTGCACCAAAGAGCCATTTAACCGGACCGGTTAAACCTGCAAGAACGACCGTTGAAAGCCCCTGACCGATTGTCCACCCGATAGGACCCAAAACTGTATGAGCCAGAATCAGAGCTGGAATCAATGATAAGAAGGGCACAAAAATCATAGACACTACTTCTGGAATACGTTTCCGCCAGAAAATTTCTAGATAAGACAGGGACAAACCTGCTAGAAGAGCTGGGATAACCTGAGCTTGGTAACCAATACGATTGACAGTGAAGAAGCCGAAATCCCAAACCCAATCCTTCGCAATTTCAGCTGCTGGTGTAGATGCTACTGCGTAAGCATTGAGCAGCTGCGGTGACACCAGACAGATCCCCAAGACAATCCCAAGAATTTGACTAGTTCCCATCTTACGAGAAACAGACCAAGTGATTCCTACTGGCAAGAATTGGAAAATCGCTTCACCTGGAAGCCACAAGAAATGGTTGATCCCAGCCCAGAATTGAGATACTTCTGTGATGGTTTTCCCATCCAACATAGACCAATGCACGCCTTCAAGGACATTCCGAAAGCCGAGGATCAATCCACCGACAATCAAGGCTGGAATGATTGGAGTGAAGATTTCAGCTAGAGTCGTCATGACCCGCTGAACTGGATTTTGATTACTCTTAGCTGCTGACTTGGCTGCTTCTTTGGAAACACCTTCGATACCTGATACAGCTGTGAAATCATTATAAAAAATCGGTACGTCATTTCCAATGATGACTTGGAACTGTCCAGCATTGGTAAAGGTTCCTTTTACGACTGGAATGGCTTCAATGGCCTTAACATTAGCTTTCTTTTCATCACCAAGTACGAAACGCATCCGAGTCGCACAATGAGTGACCGCTGTGACATTCTCTTTGCCGCCAATCACCTTCAGCAAATCTTTAGCTTCCTTTTCAAATTTTCCCATTTGACTTGTGGCTGGAAATCATCCAGCACTCTCCTTATATTTTTGATGTCGCTAGTTTCTTAACTAGCTTACAAACTAAATTGTAATCGATAACAATCTTGTATGCAACTTGTTTGTTGCAAAAACACAAAATTTTTGCTAAAATTTTGATAGTTGTATGGCAAAAAGAATACAAGCGAGGAATTTATGAAGAAATACAAACAATTATTCAAACAACTTGAAAGAGATATTTTAGGCGAAAAATACCAGCTCGGTGACTTTCTTCCTAGTGAACATCAGCTGATGGAAATCTACCAAGTCAGTCGGGATACAGTTCGCAAGGCTTTAGCGCTCTTGCAAGAAGAGGGACTGATTGAAAAAGTTCGGGGGCAGGGCTCCAAAGTCGTTAAACAAGAACAACTAGACTTCCCTGTTTCCAACTTAACCAGTTATCAAGAATTAGTGGCACAGCACCAGCTTCAGTCCAAGACCAATGTCATCAGCCTTGATAAAATCACTGTAGATAAAAAGCTCTCAAAAACAACCGGCTTTCCAGAGTACCGCTTGGTTTGGCGCATTGTCCGGCAGCGAGTGGTCGACAACATCGCTTCTGTCTTGGATATTGACTATTTGGACAAAAGCTTGGTGCCAGATCTGACTAGAGAAATTGGTGAGCATTCTATCTATGCCTACTTGGAAGAAACATTAAAGCTCAACATTGCCTATGCCAGAAAAGAAATTACAATCGATCATGTCAACGACCAAGACCAAATTCTCATGGATATCGGTCGAGACCAGCATGTCGTATCTGTCAAATCTCTGGTCTATCTAGCCGACGGCCGTCAATTTCAATATACGGAGAGCCGGCACAAATTAGATAAATTCCGCTTCGTGGACTTTGCCAAACGGCAGAAAGAATGACTTTGCTACTCAGCGAATATAAAAAAATCTCCTCTGTTAGCTGGGCTCTTAGCCGACAGAGGAGTTTTCCTGTTCTTTGGTTAATTTGGTTTTTAAAAGGTTTTTATATTTAGGAGATGATATGAAAAATTAGTGAGATTTTTATACGGGGATCTATTTCTTGCCTCTTTTACGAATACTGGTTAGACTGCCGATTTTAGCTTGGAGCGGATGAATGATTTCTTATAATTTACTTTAACTTTATATGTCATTGGACTGCCCTCATTTCTTATTTGTTGAGACTAGTATAAGACTTTCAGCTTAAGCATTCCTTATAAAAATCTTGCGGAAAACTTAAAACAAAAGAAGCTGAATTTATTTTTCAGCTTCTTCATCTTCTTCAATCATTTCAGATATTTCCACTTTCACCTTAGTGACACGGCCATTTTTAACCTTGTCATTGGTCAAAATCAGTTTTTTATTCTGGCTTTCCACTTCATAGCTGAGCCGCTCTGTTGGATTTGGAATGGTTCCAACACCAGTCAGATAATAACCAGCAATAGTATCCACATCATCACTATCGATTTCAACTTCAAAATATTCATTAAAGTCATTGAGGGTCATGGTTCCTAAAACAATGTAGGTATTCTCACCGATTTCATGAACCTCGATAGCAACCTTGTCTGTTTCATCTTCGATTTCACCGACGATTTCCTCCAACAAGTCTTCAAGCGTCACAAGACCTGCCATACCACCATACTCATCCAGCAGAATCGCCATTTGATTTTGGGTATTCCGGAGAGATTTGAGCAAATCATCCACAAAAATTGTTTCAGGGACAAAGAGTGGCTCTTGCAGAATCTTGCGGAGGTTTAGATTGTCGAATCCATTGGCGAAGGCTTCATTTAGCAAGCGCTTGGTATGAATCAAGCCGATCACATTATCCTTGTCGCCATCATAGACAGGAATTCGTGAGAAATTTTGCTTGAGGATACTTTCGATGATTTCCTTGGTATCATCCTGAATATCAACCATAAAGGCATCTGTCCGCGGCACCATGAGTTCACGCGCCACCATTTCATCCAGCGAGAAAATCCCCTGCAGCATTTCGATTTCATCTGCATCCAGCGTCTCCTCACTATTGGTCAGCATGTACTCAATCTCATCTCGGGTCATTTTTTCATCCGCATCATCAAACTTCATCGGCGTCATCTGACTGAGAAGATTGGTAGAGGCTGAAAGCAACCAAACGAAAGGACTGACAATTTTCCCGAGGAAGATAATCACTGGTGCTGTCCGAATAGCCAAACTATCCTTAAGATTCATAGCGATTCTCTTAGGATAAAGCTCCCCCAAAACAATGGAAATATAAGTCAAGAGAGCAAGGGCCAAGAAACTAGCAACTGCATGTGCCGTCTTGGAATCACCCATCCAAGAAGCAAAGATTTTCCCTAGATTATCCGCGAAGCTTGCCCCCGACAGGATATTGATAACGGTGATACCGACCTGAATCGTTGACAGAAAGTTATTGGGACTTTCAAGAACTTTTAATAAACGAACGTATTTGACATCGCCTTCTTCCGCTTTCTGCTCGACGCGAGCTCGATTGAGCGACACCATCGCCATCTCAGAAGCTGAGAAAAAGGCATTTAGTAAGGTTAAAACAAATAGCAGTATTGCTTGCAATAAAATACTCTGACTGCCAGGGTCTTCCATGGATTCTTCTCCTAAAAATTATAATCAACTTTGATTATAACATATTTTTGGGATTCGTGCACAAGGATTTATGGGAAAGCGTTTTGCAGATTAATCCTCTAAATCCTGCAAGACTTTTTCTAGCCGAGAAATAGCTCCAACAGGCAGGGCTGTCTTAGGATATTTCTGATTAAAGGCCAATAGGAAGTTTAAACGAACCTGCATTCTTTCACGAATGAGCTGTCTGTACTTGTCGTCAAAGTTTGGAACAGCATAACCCTTATAATCCAAGTATTTAAAACATTCTAAAGGACCAAAGGGCTTAAATTGAGCCCTTCCCTCTACAATCTGCTCGATAATATCTAAAGATACTTCCTTTGAGATACCTTTGCCCATATAAAAGCCAGTATTGATAATGTAGCAAGCAACTCCTGACTCAAATAAATGACGGAATTTCCGATAATCTTCCACCAACGGATAGACTCGGAAAGGGTTGGCATAAGGTTCAATAACCAAGTCTTCGTGCAAGCCAGTAACATTCTCAGCATTAGAACGCTTGGTCATCAGGGTGCAGCCCATTGTGGAAGCCATCAGCGGATCATTGATCTTAACCAGAGGCGGCAGAGAGTCATCTTTCATAATCCAGAAGATAGCATTGATGGGCTCATCAATTCTGTCTACTCGATTTGGAGTCGCAAAACGCGATTTGACAGTCCGTCCATTCCCGTTGCGAATGTCCTCCGTTACTAGCTTTTTCCGCCCGTTTTCATCCAGCGTCACTCCACAATTCTGCACAGTGACAAAGAAATCCTGCTCACTATGGCCTGTAGGATAGTCATTGGTCTTGTCAAAATAAGACGGCTCGAGGGCAATAGAGGAGCCATCCTTGACTGAGATAATGAAGGCATCGTCATGGAGAACCTTGATATCATATTTATGGCCATGTTTGGCATGAGTCAATGTGGATTTTCCTGAACCGGATAGACCAAAGAAAGATGCAACATAGTCTTCTTTTTCCGTCTTCTGCTTGAAGATTTTCAGACCTCCGTGGCAGGCAACATAGCCATTTCTGGCAGCCGTCCCCCAAGCCAAAGTCAAGGTCGCCTTTTTCAGCTCTCCGAAATAATTTAAGCCCAGAATAACGGCGCAATTATGATTGGTATCAAAGTAAACCAAACCTTCTGGATAGTCTGGATGCTTCCATTTAGGGTCAAAAAAGACAAAGATATCGTTTTCTTCGTACTTTTTAGAAGCTCGTAGGCGATTCTTAAATTCCTCGTCCAAAATCTGGAAATTCAAGAGCCAAGAATAGAGATTGTTGATTTCTTCCTGAGGCACCATCAGGTGGGCGCAAACCATGAAGTCCTCATCCAGCCCCACGACTGCATCTGCCTTATAAAAGGTCCTCTGATGTGCCTGATAAACAGCACTACGAACTAGAAACAGCAAGTGCTCATCTTCCTGACGATCTCTGCCATAAATTCGTCTAGCCTTGGCAGTTCGGCCGACAACAGCCCCCGAGTTAGTTAATAAAACGCGGGCATAAGAAGGAAGTCCCAGCTCCTTAGTATGAATCACCGGCATGTCCAGCACAACCGTTCCAGCAGCTACCGAGGCCAGTTGATAGGCCTCTTCTACGGTCTTGATTGCCTGCACCTGATTCTCATAAAAGGCTGTCTCTACAATGGTCTTCAAGGGCGAAAAATAAGAAGAATCTTTTCTTATTTCTTGCGGAGAAAATTTACGACGTGTTACCATAACGATACCTCCTTTATGCTATTACTATTATTTTAGCATAAATATCCAATGATGAACCATAAAAAATGCAGTAAAAAAGAGAAAGGCGAGCTTTCTCCTATTTTTTTATAATACCAAATTCTTCATTCTTCTTTTGCTGCTGAGCTTCTTTGTGATTGTCATAGAGGTTGGCGAGGAATTTCACAATTTCCTTGAGGATGGAGTAGGTCGGAATCGCTACAATCATGCCCATAATACCATAGATATTACTTGAAAGAAGCAAGAGAACCATAATCGTAATAGGGTGCACCTTCATAACACTCCCAACAATACGAGGATAGAGGATATTCCCATCAATCTGCTGGATAATCAACATATAGATTAAGGCTGCCAGCATTTTATTAGGGTCAGTAAAAAAGTAGGTAATCAGCATGGGAATCAAGCCGATACTAGGGCCCACATAAGGGATCAAGTTAGCCAAAGCTGAAAAAATAGCAAAGACCAAGGCATACTTGAGTCCAATAACACTGTAACCAATATAAGCTAAGGTCCCAATCAGCAAGGCGTCTATCGAAATTCCGCTGATATAACGGGCAACGGTCGCATTGAGATTGGTTAAGAGACTAGATATATTGAGTTTATCGCGCTTAAGAACGGTCCGCTCCAGCATAGGCAAAAGTTTGTGTCCATCCATCAGGAAGTAGACCAAAAAAATCGGCGTCATGATAAGAATCATGAGGGTATTGATGACAGCAGACACTACACTACCCAGACTATTGGTAACACTATTTAAAATATTTTGCAGAATATCTACATAGGACAGGTTAAGCTGCTGGATAGTAGACTGAATATTTAAACTCTTAAATAAAGGATTTTTGGATAATTGATTGACAAAACTCTGAATTTCCCAATAAAGATTTTGCGTCGAATTAATCAAGCTGGACAGCTGGTTAATCAAAATCGGCAAGAGGTAGATTACTCCGACTGTCACTAGGCCAAACAGCAGGAAAAGAGTGATTAAAATCCCGAAAATTCGATTAATCTTCAACTTTTTTTCGAGCAGTGTCACCAAAGGATTTGTGATATAGTAGAGAAACCCTCCCATAACAAAGGGAATTAAAATCGTATTGATAACGCTCACTACTGGCGTAATCATATCTCCCATCTGGCGCCAGATGAAAAAGATAATCGTCAGCAGCAAGACTTCACTGGTCCAAAACATTAACTTACTTTTATGAAACATCTTTACTCTCCTCCAAGTTATTTTACCATAATTTATCATAAAATAAAGGTGATTTCATAAAAGAAAGAATAAAAACGAAAACATTATTAAGTTCGAAGAACTTGGCTAGTCAGAAAAGATCACACAATTTAAAATCTAAATCAGACAAATAAAAAATCACCTGAAAGGCAAGGGCTTTCAAGTGAGCTTTGATATCACTTCCATCAGGAAGCAAATGATCAATTGATAATACTATAAAAGTTTAAAATCTTAAGCAGATGATTATCCCTTAATCGGGATTGAAATCTCAATCAAACTATTAGCATAGATCGTCCGAATGGCAGAGGCATCAATATTCTTTTGGTCAATTTTTCGTTTCAAAAAGAACTCTCTAATTTTTTCAATTTCTTGCTCTCTGATTGCGCGATGCTTATTTGAAATGAGAATTTCATAATGGGTGGGTGCTTCTGTGAAAATAACATCGCTATTTCCAGCAGAGTAAACCTCTACCAGCGTTGCATCCGTACTTTCCAACTGATTTTTTACTAGTTCTGCATGGGTATTCGTCGTATTTATAAGCTTCATTCATTTGCCTCCTACCTTAAATCGTCGCTATTATTATAACACGTTTTTCAGGAATTGTGAATGATTGCCTGTAATTTATATCATTTTAAATATAGCAGGTTAGTTATTCTGATATTTACGCTTCCACTGCTCAATTCCCCATTTATGGCTGCCACGTTTCAATTTTTCAATGGCAAGATCGACAGGAAACCATGCCAGATTATTAAAGTCTTCCAGTGGCTTTTCTACTTCTTGATAGGAAAGTGCTTCATAAATATAGGCTGGATTATAAAAATGCGTGTCCCGATGGCGAGAGTAAAAATATTCGTCCGCTTGACCAAAGTAATCTCCTACTTGAATGCTAAAACCAAGCTCTTCCAGCAATTCCCGCTCGAGAGTAGCCAGCTGGTCCTCGCCTTCTTCCATTTGTCCTCCAGGAAGAAACCACGCACCATTAGGTGCCTGTACCAAAATGATATTTTCTTTCTTTTCATCCGGAATCACTGCGTAAACTCCATAGCGTGTCACATACTCGACATTTTCCTCATGAACTCCAAAAACTGGATGGGTCATTATCTTTCCTCATTCCTTCTAATCTTTACTACTATCATAAAAAACTTATACTAGCCTGTCAAGAGTTTGAACTTATTTTTTCAGCTTCCACAAAGAAGTCTAATCCCTTAGTTTTTAAGCGAAAAAGTCCGCCTCAGTTGAGACGGAACTTCTTCTACTAGCTATCAGTCAAACCTAGTCTATTATACTGGATTATTTTTCTTCAAATCCTTCTGCGACTGCATCCGCAAAGTTTTCTTCTACAATGCTTGCACAGTGGTCACAAATAACTGCATGGTAGCTGCGTTCAGCAGTAGTTGGATCGATACGACGGCAACGGTCACATACTTCACCTGCAGCGCGTTCAACTGTAAAGGCAACATCTTCAAAGCTAACTGCATCTTCTGGAGCTGATCCTTCTGCAATGGTCAAGTCTGACACGATCAAGAGTTGAGCTACATTGCTATCCACCGCTCCAAGAAGAGTTTTCACCACTTCATTTGGATAAACTGTCAAATGCGCTTCGAGTGATTTACCGATAACTTTGGCATTACGCGCTTCTTCCAAGGCTTTTTGAGCCTGTCCACGGAAGTCCATGAAGGCTGCCCATGTATCCAAGATTTCTTCTTGGTTAGCAAATGTTTGAGCTTCTGGCAATTCTGACAACTGAACAAAGTCTTCTGCTTCATGCTCTAGATAAGACCAGATTTCTTCCGCTGTGTGAGGAAGGATTGGTGTCAAGAGTTTCGTGATTTTGACAAGAATGTCATAGAAGACTGTCTGCATTTGACGACGTTCCAATGATTTGGCACCTTCAATGTAGACAACGTCTTTAGCAAAGTCAAGGTAGAAGGCTGACAAATCAACGTTGATAAAGTTCACCAAGGCCTTGTAGATTGTCAAGAATTCAAAATCAGCATAAGCATCACGAATCGTTTTCACAAGCTGGTTAAAGCGAATGGTCATGTACTTATCAAC
>CAUUSJ010000021.1:0-28482 GCA_963547765.1 uncultured Streptococcus sp.
ACGTAACAAACTTGACTATCACAACTACTCAAGGTGTTGGTATCAAGGTTGACGTGAACTCACTTTAAGAATTGAACTTGAGCTACCTATGGGTAGCTCTTTTTTTGGACAAAATATGCTGAAGACGGTTACAAAAATATAGAAATATGGTATAATTTTATGGAGCTATTTATTTTATATTCAAAGGAGATGAATGATGAAAAAAGATCAGAACCAGCTGACTTGGCTGATGGTGTCCCTGATTGCCTTTAATATGGTTTGGGGTCTGGGAAATGTGGTCAACAACTACTCCCAACAAGGGATTTCGGTCGTTGTTTCTTGGATTCTTATCCTGGCCATTTACTTTATTCCCTATGCCCTCATCGTGGGGCAGCTAGGCTCGACCTTCAAGGAGAGCGGAGGTGGTGTCAGCGACTGGGTGGAGAAGACCTCTACCAAGCGCTTGGCTTATTTTGCGGCTTGGACTTACTGGGTAGTGCATATTCCCTACTTGGCTCAAAAGCCACAGGGAGTTCTGATTCCTTTAGGATGGGCTATCCAAGGGAATGGCGATTTTTTGAGCAGTCTAGATATTCACTGGATTGTTATTCTTAGTTTGCTGATCTTCGGTGCCTTTCTCTACTTGTCTACCAAGGGTCTATCCACGCTCAAGGTCATTGGCGGTCTAGCTGGAAGTGCGATGCTGATTATGTCCTTCCTCTTTGTTCTCTTAGCGGTCGGTGCGCCTTTTATCAAGCCGGATATGCAGTTTGCGACGGCTAATATGGACAAGCTCAGTACTTATATTCCTAATTTTGATTTTTCATATTTTACGACTATCTCGCTCTTAGTCTTTGCAGTCGGTGGGGCTGAGAAGATTTCGCCTTACGTTAACCAAACACGCAATCCCGCCAAGGAATTTCCAAAAGGGATGATCATCATGGCCATCATGGTTGGAGCCTCTGCGATTTTAGGTTCTCTTGCCATGGGTATGCTTTTTGATGGCAGCAATATTCCTGAAGATTTGATGCGTAATGGTGCCTACCAAGCCTTCCAAATGCTGGGTAACTACTGGGGTGTAGGTAATGTACTGGTAGTCATCTATGCCCTGACCAATATGGTTGGACAGATTGCGGCCTTGGCCTTCTCAATTGACGCGCCTCTACAAATCTTGCTCAATAATGCAGACGAAGAATTTGTCCCAAGCTGGCTACGCAAGCGGACATCAAAAGGTGTACTGATTAACGGTTATATCCTGACAGGGATTTTGGTAAGCTTCTTGATTGTCCTACCAATCTTTGGAATCAAGGAAATTGACGGTCTGGTTAAATGGATGACTAATCTTAACTCTATTGTTATGCCGATGCGTTATCTTTGGGTATTCGTGGCTTATATGTTGCTCAATAAAGCTTGGAAGAAATACAAGGATGCGGAATACAAACTTACTAAAAATCCGAAATTTGGCTTTATCATCGGAGCTTGGTGCTTCCTTTTCACAGCTTTTGCTTGTATTTTAGGTATGGTTCCCAAAGTAGATTATGCGGTTGATCCAGCTGGTTGGCGCTTCTCTCTGATGACAAATATCTTGACACCGATTGTCTTGATTAGTTTAGGTGTCATCTTGCCACTTTTGGCTAAACGGGAGAAGAGACAGTCACTTAAATAGTAGTGACGATCGCCTCTATCGCTAAATTGATAAATTTTTCAGCCCTATCTTATGATAGGGCTTTTTTTAGGAAAAAATCCTTTCACAGGAAATAAAAATGATAAAGCAAGCGTTTCTTCTGGGGGACTTTCATCAGAGATGGTGCTTGTATCGACGGTTAAGGTTGGATGATTATTTTGAAGGTTCAGCTCAGCCCTCTATCGCAAAGCTACAATTTTTCTCAAGAAAATATCCTTCTCCTTTTGTGAAATACCCATAATTGTGGTAAAATAAGTGGAATAAATATTATTAAAAACAAAGAGGTATTATCATGTCTAAGATTCTAGTATTTGGTCACCAAAATCCAGACTCAGATGCCATCGGGTCATCTGTAGCCTTTGCTTATCTTGCAAAAACAGCTTACGGTTTGGATACAGAAGCAGTAGCTCTTGGGACTCCAAATGAAGAAACAGCCTTTGTATTGAACTATTTTGGTGTAGAAGCACCACGCGTCATCACATCTGCTAAAGCAGAAGGTGCAGAGCAAGTTATCTTGACTGACCACAACGAATTCCAACAATCTGTTTCAGATATTGCTGAAGTGGAAGTTTATGGCGTTGTGGATCACCACCGTGTAGCTAACTTTGAAACTGCAAGCCCACTTTACATGCGTTTGGAACCTGTTGGGTCAGCGTCGTCTATCGTTTACCGTATGTTCAAAGAACACGGTGTGGCTGTTCCTAAAGAGCTTGCTGGTTTGATGTTATCTGGTTTGATTTCAGATACACTTCTCTTGAAATCTCCTACGACACACCCAAGTGATAAGGATATTGCTCCTGAGTTGGCTGAGTTAGCCGGTGTGAACTTGGAAGAATACGGTCTCGCTATGCTGAAGGCTGGTACAAACTTGGCAAGCAAATCTGCTGAAGAATTGATCGACATTGATGCCAAGACTTTCGAATTGAATGGAAATAATGTCCGTGTAGCCCAAGTCAACACTGTTGATATTGCTGAAGTTTTGGAACGCCAAGCAGAGATCGAGGCAGCAATGCAAGCGGCTATTGCAGCAAATGGCTATTCTGACTTTGTTTTGATGATTACAGACATCGTTAACTCAAACTCAGAAATCCTTGCAATTGGCGCAAACATGGACAAGGTCGAAGCAGCCTTTAACTTCAAACTTGAAAACAACCACGCTTTCCTTCCAGGTGCTGTTTCACGTAAGAAACAAGTGGTTCCTCAGTTGACTGAAAGCTTTAATGCTTAATAGTTTAAATGACAACTAAAAGATAGGAAACACTGGTTTTCCACACATGTAAAGGAGTTTCGGCTCCTTTTTTGATAGACGAGAGAAATGAAGATTCAAGATTTACAAAATGGTGATCTATTGTTTACAGTTGGGAAATCCGATATGGCAGCAGCGATTCGGACAGCTACGGGCTCTTATAGTCATGTGGGTATCTTTTTTGATGGTGAGATTTACCATGCAACGCAGGACAAGGGAGTGACGCATCAACCCTTGAGCCAGTTTTTGGAAGAAGGGGACATCTATCATGTCTTTGCTTATCCAGAGATAGATGCGCCCAGCGTCTTTAAAGAAGCCAAATCCCATCTTGGAAAGCCTTATAATGTTAGTTTTTGTGCTGAGAGCGAGGGATTTTACTGCTCGGAATATATTGCTCAGATTATGCCAATTTTTGAGACCATTCCCATGCAGTTTGCTGATGGTGAAAATGTGGTTTCTGAGTTTTGGCAGACTTACTATGAGGAATTGGGCTTAGCAGTGCCTGTAGGACATCCTGGAACCAATCCCAGTCAGTTGGCTCAATCAGCCAAGCTTATCTATAAAGGAGAGCTCCATGATTAAAATTCTCAATCCGACTCGGCTGACACGACAGCCTTTATTTGAGAAACTAATCACTTATCTGGATCAGCATAATGATGTGATTTTAAGAGAAATCAAACATGAATTTGTGGGCTTTCCCAATCTAGATCGCTTCATAGAAGAATGTATCAAGGCGGGCTATATTCGGCGGAAAAATAAGCGCTATTATCAGCAAGTCCCGCTTTTGGAGAATCTAGAAAGTCTAACTTTGGATCAGGAAGTTTTTATCCGAGATGATAGTCCGTTTTATCAGGAATTGTTGAATTTGCGCTTTGAGACTCAGCTTGCTAATCAGACTAATGCGGCTATTCTGCTGGAAAAGACCGATTTTCAGAGAGATAAACTGACCTTGTCCAATTATTTTTATAAAATGCAGCGACAGTATCCGCTGTCTGAGGAGCAGAAGCCCCTTTATGCTATCTTGGGAGATGTGAATCCAGAGTATGCCCTCAAGTATATGACGACTTTCCTCCTCAAGTATGTCCGTAAGGATGAGCTCCTGCAGAAGCGTCGAGACATTTTTGTCGATAGTCTGGTGATTCTAGGTTACATTCGTCAGAATGAGGCTGGCAAGTATGAGTTGAAGGCTAGCTTTGACAAGGAACGCCTAGTCTTCCAATTGGACTGATAGTTTTTAGAATGAGGGAAAAATTAGACAGCCCCACCTGTCATTTTGCCATATTCTGTGCTATAGTAGTATATAGAATTTGGGAAAGGAATTAGAATGACAATGTTGAAAAAAATCTATCCCGAGCAACCACTAGAGAACCTTAGGTGGTTCGATATGTTGATTTTAGCAATTATTATGTTTGGTCAATTTATTTATTCCTCAACAATAAATTGGCTTACGATGTCCAGCTCTGTAGGACAAGCAATCGTGCCCAGACCAGAGGATGAAAATTTTGCCTTGTTGAGTAATTTGAAATTGCAAGTTTTCCTGCTGGTGTTGGCTCTGCTCTATCTAGGCATCCGTCATTATGATTTCAAACAGCTGAAACTACGCTTGTCTTGGTCTATTCTTTGGGCGCCCTTGATTTTTGCGGTTGTCGGTCTGACTTCTGATGTGATAGCAGCTTTAGTCGGTTCCTATAACTATTTTGACTTAGAAATCTTGCAGCATATCGACTGGACCTTTGTCGAAGTTTTTCGCAAACTAGCTGCGCTAGGACCCGTAGTCATTCTTTATTCTCTATTCAATGGTGTCTATGAGGAATTCTTTTTCTTAGGCTTGCTCACATCGGTGAAAGAAGAGAGCAAATGGTGGGTTTTAGGCTTTTCAACGCTGGTTCGCTTTTCTGTCCATACCTATCAGGGGCTAGTCTCTGCTTTTCTGATTGGCGTGGTCTTCGGTCTGTTCTATTATTTCTTTTACAAATACAAGGTTAAAAACTTGCTGCCTTTCTTTTTGGCACATGCCTTTGCGGATATGGTAGGTAGCAGCTTGCTCTACGTCTTAGTGATGTGGAATGGATAATAAAAAGGACTTTCAAGAGTCCTTTTTTATATGTATTTTTCTGCCAGTGCATAATCACTAGGATAGGGAACCTTTTGGTCATTGATGATTTGGTAGGCATCTGCTCCCTTACCAGCAAGGATGACTGCATCACCTTCAGCACTAGTCAGGCTGAGGGCTTTTTTGATAGCTTCTTCGCGATCAGCGATCATCTCCACCTCAAAGGAGATGTAGCTAGCAATTTCTTTTGCGATAGCAATCGGATCTTCACGATTTGGATCATCTGCGGTTAAAATGACTTTGATTTCAGGATGCTGGTTGAGTAGGAGACCAAAGTCCTTGCGTCGACTTTCTCCCTTATTGCCAGTAGCTCCTAGTACAAGAACGGTCTGCCCTTTTTGATGTTCTTGTACGACGGACAGCAACTTAGCCAAACTGTCGCCATTGTGAGCATAGTCCACGAAGACCTTGGCACCGTTTGACTGGGTCAAGACCTCCATGCGCCCCGGCACTCGTGTCTGGGCAATACCAGCTTGAATATCTTTCAAAGAAGCTCCAAGTCTTAGGCAGGCTAGGCCAGTAGCGATGGCATTTTCTTGATTGAAGCGACCAATCAGCTGGATATCGTAGGCACCAGCCAACTTTCCTTGTGCTTCAAAGGAGAAGGCTTGCGATTGCTGGATGCTATTGGCGGAGTCTGGTCCATAGAAGTCGTGGTCATAGTTGGCTACTTGCTCAGCCAAAACTTGAAAATGATCCATGCCACTATTGACGACAACAGCTCGGCTATTGTCCATCAAGAGTCGCTTGTGGTAGAAGTAGTCTTCAAAAGTCGGATGCTCAATCGGACCGATATGGTCAGGGCTGATATTGAGGAAGACCCCCACATCAAAGGTCAGGCCGTAGACCCGCTTTTTAAGATAGGCTTGGCTGGAGACTTCCATGATGAGATGGGTACGACCATTGGATACAGCTTGAGCCATCATCTCAAAGAGGTCTAAACTTTCAGGAGTAGTCAGGGTTGATTTAAAGAAAGTTTCACCGTCCAGAGTGGTATTCATAGTAGAAAGCAGGGCCGGTTTGTGGCTTTGTTTTAAAATATTATAAGCGAAATAAGCCGATGTGGTCTTGCCCTTAGTACCAGTGAACGCCAAAAGTTTGAGTTTTTGCTCTGGGTGACCGTAAAATTCCATAGCAATGAGGCTCATGGCTTGTTTAATATCATTGACCAAGAGTACTGGAATTCCGACTTCGAAGTCAGTTTCACTTAGGTAAAAACCTAGCCCAGCTGCTACAGCCTTCTCTAAAAATTCCCGCTTGAAATGCTCGCCCTTGACAAAAAAGAGGGTTCTACTATCTGCCTTGCGACTATCATAGCTAATCTTGTCAAAGGACAAGCCCTGATAGTTGAAGTAGTAGTCTCCATCAGCGATGATTTCACGAAAATTTTGGTCTTTTTTTAAAATATCTAGTATTGATTCAATTTTTATCATATCTCTATTGTAAACCGAAAGGCTATGTTTTACAAGAGGCAAGGAAAAGTTTATAATAAAAGAAGAACAAATGGAAGAGGTTTTCTATGAGCCAAGAAACAACGAGCCAGCAGCAGAAAATGCTAAGAGGGACTGCCTGGCTGACTGCTAGTAATTTTATCAGCCGCCTTCTCGGGGCTGTCTATATCATTCCTTGGTACATCTGGATGGGCCAGCACGGAGCAGAGGCCAATGGTCTCTTTACTATGGGCTATAATATATATGCTTGGTTCCTTTTGGTTTCCACAGCAGGAGTACCGGTAGCTGTTGCCAAGCAAGTTGCTAAGTATAATACGATTGACAAGGAGGAATACAGCTTTGCTCTCATTCGAGAGTTCCTCAAGTTCATGCTGGGATTGGGACTGATCTTTGCAATCATCATGTACTTGATGGCACCGGTTTTTGCCTCAATGTCTGGTGGCGGGGCTGACCTGATTCCAGTCATGCAGAGTTTGTCTTGGGCTGTGCTCATTTTTCCGTCTATGAGTGTCATTCGGGGCTTTTTCCAAGGATTTAATAATCTGAAACCGTATGCGATTAGCCAGATTTCGGAGCAGGTGATTCGGGTTATCTGGATGCTACTGACGGCTTATTTCATTATGAAAATCGGTTCAGGTGACTATGTTGAAGCCGTGACCCAGTCTACCTTTGCCGCCTTTGTCGGGATGCTAGCAAGTATGCTTGTTTTGCTTTTCTATCTAGCAAAAACGGGTATGCTCCGCTCTATCCTGAGAAAGCCCAAAAAATCTGCGGGAATTAGTGGCCGTTCTCTCCTCTGGGATACGATACGAGAAGCCATTCCCTTCATCATTACAGGCTCTGCCATCCAGCTTTTCCAGATCATTGACCAAGCGACCTTTATCAATATCATGACCCAGATTAGCGACTACACGAAATCAGAGCTCCTAGTACAATTCGCCTACTTCTCAGCTAATCCGAATAAAATCACCATGATTTTAATTGCGGTGGCAACTTCTATCGGTGGTGTCGGGATTCCTCTCTTGACCGAGAATTATGTCAAGGGTGACTTTCGCTCGGCTGCTCGCCTAGTGCAAGATAATCTTAGTATGTTGCTCTTCTTTATCTTTCCGTCAACAGTGGGAGCAGTTCTGGTGGCTAGTCCGCTCTATACCGTTTTCTATGGTAAGCCAGATAGTCTAGCACTGGGGCTCTTCATCTGCGCCATGCTGCAGACGATCATTCTCAGCACCTATACAGTTCTGGCTCCGATGATTCAGGCTCTGTTCCAAAATAAGAAGGCCATTCTTTACTTCTTTTATGGAGTCCTTGTCAAGCTCAGTCTGCAGGTGCCGATGATCAATCTCTTCCATGCTTATGGTCCCTTGATTTCAACAACCGTCGGTCTTTTACTGCCAATCTTCTTCATGTTTAGAGAAATTCGCAAGGTTGTTGGCTTGAATCCTAAGAACCTTTTGAAGCGTCTGCTGTTGAGTATGATTCTCACAATTGCCATGGTGATCTTGGTTCTGCTTGTCGAGTATCTACTAAGCTTTATCTTCCAGCCAACTAATCGGATGTACAGCTTTATCTATGTCGCTGCTGTTGGAGGAGTCGGAATGCTCGTCTATATCGTACTGTCTCTCAAAGTTCGGCTCATAGACCGTTTTATCGGACAGAAAGCAGATAGTTTGCGCCAACGCTTGAGAATGAAATAAGAAACGAAGAGTCGTTCAGCGACTCTTTTTTTATGAATTATTACTCTATAGTTTCAGACTATAGCTAGCTCTTGAAAAGAAAAAAGCTCAAGACTTTCTTAAGATGTTACAATAGAAATGTAGAATATTTTAAAAAAGAGGAACGGTTAAATGGAGAGAGAACGGAAATTAAATACCTTGTTGGCCCAAGCGGGAGTAAAAACAGACACAACAACAGGTGCCTTAACAACCCCCTTGCATTTTTCAACGACTTACCAGCATCCAGAGTTTGGCCAGTCCACAGGATATGACTATACTCGAACCAAAAACCCTACACGGGCTAGCTTGGAAGAGACTCTAGCTGCTATCGAAAGTGCAGACTACGCCTTAGCGACTAGCTCAGGTATGTCGGCTATTGTCCTAGCCTTTAGTGCCTTTCCAGTCGGCAGCAAGGTTTTGGCTGTTCGGGACCTTTATGGTGGCTCTTTCCGCTGGTTTGCTCAGGCCGAAGCAGAAGGGCGCTTTGCCTTTATCTATGCTAATACGGAAGAAGAGCTTCTGAACAATCTGACAGAGGATATAGATATTGTCTATGTCGAGACACCGACCAATCCTCTTATGGTAGAGTTTGACATTGCTCGCATTTCCCAAGCGGCTCATGAGCGAGGAGCAGCTGTCATTGTGGACAATACCTTCTACAGTCCTATTTACCAAAGACCGCTGGAGGATGGAGCTGACCTTGTCCTACACTCTGCGACCAAGTATCTGGGAGGACACAATGATGTCTTGGCTGGAGCTATCATGACCAATGATACTGCCATCTATGACAAGCTTTTCTATAATCTCAATACAACTGGAGCAGTCCTGTCTCCATTTGATAGTTATCTGCTTTTGCGTGGTCTCAAAACGCTAGCTCTTCGCATGGAGCGCTCTACTCAGAATGCGCAAGAAGTAGTCGCATTTCTGAAGTCATCTCCTGCAGTAAAAGAAGTTCTCTATCCAGGTAAAGGCGGCATGATTTCCTTTAAAGTTGTCGATGAAAGCAAGATTCCTCATCTCTTAAATAGCCTGAAAGTCTTTACCTTTGCAGAAAGTTTAGGTGGAGTAGAGAGTTTGATTACCTATCCGACAACCCAGACTCACGCAGACATTCCTGCTGAAGTGCGCCATTCCTATGGCTTGACTGATGATTTGCTGCGCCTGTCAATTGGGATCGAAGATAGTCGAGATTTGGTAGACGATTTACGCGCAGCCTTGGAGGACTAATATGGGAAGTTATAACTTTGAAACAGCACCCAATCGGATTGGTCAGCATACTTATAAATGGAAAGAGGCGGAGAAAGACAGTCAAGTCCTGCCAGCCTGGATTGCGGACATGGATTTTGAAGTCCTGCCTGAAATCCAGCAAGCTGTTCATGATTACGCTGATCAGTTAGTCTATGGCTATACCTATGCTAGTGAGGAGTTGATCAATGCTGTTCTATCTTGGGAGCAGGATGAGCATGGCTACACATTTGACAAGGAAGCCTTGGTCTTTATCGAGGGAGTTGTTCCTGCTATTTCGACGGCTATCCAAGCCTTTACCGATGAAGGCGATGCCGTTCTGATCAATACTCCTGTTTACCCGCCTTTTGCTCGCAGTGTCAAGCTAAATAATCGTCGGTTGATTACTAATTCCTTGATAGAACAGGACGGTCTCTTTCAGGTTGACTTTAATCAGCTGGAGCGGGACATCGTAGACAATGAAGTCAAGATTTACGTGCTGTGCAATCCGCATAATCCCGGAGGTCGAGTTTGGGAACGGGAAGTGTTAGAGAAAATTGGTCGTCTCTGCCAAAAGTACGGCGTTCTCGTAGTTTCAGATGAGATTCACCAAGATTTGACGCTGTTTGGACATAAACACCAGTCTTTCAATACTGTTTCACCTGACTTTAAGGACTTTAGCCTGATTCTAGCCAGTGCGACCAAGACATTTAATATCGCTGGGACAAAAAATTCCTATGCAGTGATTGAGAATCCTAGTCTGCGGCAGCAGTTTCAAAAGCGCCAACTGGCCAATAACCAGCATGAAATTTCGGGTCTTGGTTTTCTAGCGACAGAAGCTGCCTATCGTTATGGTAAAGCTTGGTTGACGGAGCTCAAGGCTGTCTTAGAAGAAAATATTGATTTTGTAGTCGATTATTTTGCTAAGGAAGCGCCACGTCTGCGGGTCATGAAGCCTCAAGGGACTTATCTGGTTTGGCTGGACTTTTCAGATTATGGACTGACAGATGATCAGCTCTTCCAGCTGCTTCGAGAAGAGGCTAAGGTTGTCCTGAATAGAGGAAGTGATTTTGGTCAAGAAGGCAAAGGACATGCTCGTCTCAATACAGCTGCGCCGAAGGCCATGATTAAAGAGATTTGTCGACGGATTGTGGAAGTTTTACCAAAATAAAATAAAAATAGCTCTCTTTATTGACAATCTTTCTAAAGAGGAGTATAGTAATAGTGTCAATCGGTAGGTGAGGCTACCATAGGGATACGGATGACTACCGCAAAGCAGTGGAGACACTACTCGTTGGTCAACAGTCCTGATCGCCAAGGTCAAGACTAAGCTCATTTCATCGCCTTATGGAGTTAAAGCTTGAACGGTGAATGCTTGTTTTATCTGTGTTTAAAACAATGAAGCGAATAACCTGACATGCAAACAACCCTGCCTAGAATTGGCAGGGTCTTCTTTTTGACTGAATGCATTTTAAGAATGCAAATAGTTAATAGCTCATCTCTTAAAAAAGAAGGAGTAATAGTAATGAAATTATGGTATTCTAGTACCAGTCCTTTTGCGCGTAAAGTCTATGCTACAATTTTACACCATCATTTAGAGGAGCATGTGGATATTCAGAAGGTTCAGGTGGCTTTCGACAAAAATTCACCGCATAATCAAGATAATCCTTTGGGTAGAATTCCTGCTTTTCAGGCTTCCAATGGAGAATGGCTATATGGTAGCGATTTAATTTCTCAATATTTAGACGAGCTAGGTCAGGAAACTCCTCTTTTTCCTAATGGGATAGAGAAGTGGCACGTTTTAAACATACTGTCCGTTGCTGAAGGAATCTTGGAAAATACAATGCCGATGGTTGCGGAAAAAATTTTTCATGAAAAAGAACATTGGTGGAAAGACAGACATCAGCAAATTGAAGAGAGAAATGTCCGGAGTTTGGCCTTATTAGAGAAGTTGGCTACTGAGCAAGGGCTCTCTTTAAATATTGTAACAATCCAAGTAGTTGCTCTTGTAGATTGGTGGAATTTACGTGAAGAAGTCATTGGCTTTTCTTTGAGAGACAATTTTCCTGACTTGCAAGAATGGACACAGAAGATGAATGCTACTTTTGATGTCTTGCAGGCATCTTGGGATCATTAACTACATTTATAAACTAAGAAAGGAGAAGTACGATGCAAATTGACGATCATCCGGAACCGCACATACACAGCCAATCGCTGATTTGTGTCGTTCTGTCCTTATAAAGTGATTGGTCCCTGTGTATGAAGATTATCAATCATACATCAAGGAGAAACCAATGAAAACAGTAAAAGAAAGATTAGTTGCTGCTCTGCAGTTTCCTGTAAAAGAAACTCTGGCATTTTACAAGAGTTCCTTTCGCGGCCTGACAGAAGAGCAGGTCGAAGAAAATCGTGACCTTTATGGTGAGAATATCATCACAAAGGGTCAGGAAGACTCTATTCTAAAGAAAATTTACGAGTCTATCATTAACCCCTTTACAGTCATCTTATTGGTGATTGCCCTCGTGTCCTTAGTGACCAATGTTTGGCTGGCTAAGCCTGGTGAGGAAGATCCGACAACTTCTATCATTATTGTC
Source organism: uncultured Streptococcus sp. (assembly GCA_963547765.1). Lineage (GTDB taxonomy): Bacteria > Bacillota > Bacilli > Lactobacillales > Streptococcaceae > Streptococcus. The sequence goes on from CAUUSJ010000021.1 coordinate 12,007, forward strand.
GTTCTGGTCTTGATTTCTGGAGGCATTCGTTTTGTTCAGGAATTGCGGAGCGACCGCGCTGCTAGCAATCTGTCTCAGTTGATTGTCAACACGGCTACGGTTATCCGTGAAGGAGCAGAGCAGGAACTTCCGATTGATGAGCTTGTTGTAGGAGACATCATCAAGCTTAGTGCTGGAGACATGATTCCTGCAGATGTACTGCTGCTGGATTCGCGTGATTTCTTTGTTCAGCAGTCCGGCCTGACAGGGGAAAGTGATGCAGTAGAAAAGGTCTGTTTGGCCAAGTCAGATGAACAAAATCTCGATAGCCTTTTAGAAACAGAGTCGCTAGCCTTTATGGGAACCAATGTTATTTCCGGAAGAGCTACAGCTCTGGTACTAGTGGTTGGTGATGAGACCATGATGGGAGCCATTGAGCAGACACTGAACACCTACGATGAGCCGACCTCTTTTGAGCGCGAGATGAATAGCATTTCCTGGCTCTTGATTCGTCTGATGCTCGTCATGGTTCCAGTCGTGTTCTTCATAAACGGTCTGACAGACGGCGACTGGCTGGAAGCAGGTGTCTTTGCCCTCAGCGTTGGGGTCGGCCTGACTCCAGAAATGCTGCCTATGATTATCACAGCGAGCCTGGCTAAAGGTTCTATTATCATGGCTCAGGAAAAGGTCGTGATTAAGAAGCTGAATGCCATCCAAGACCTAGGAGCTATTGATATCCTTTGTACGGATAAGACGGGCACACTGACCCAAGACGAGATTGTGTTAGAATACCCGCTGGATATTCATGGAGATTTGGACTTAGCAGTGCTCCGTCGTGCCTTTCTCAATTCCTACTATCAAACTGGTCTCAAAAATCTCATGGATCGGGCTATTATCAATCGGACGGAGAAAGAAGCAGAAAAGCATGAGATTGTCCGTAATCTAGACCAAACCTTTAAGAAAATTGATGAACTGCCCTTTGATTTCGAGCGTCGTCGTATGAGCGTTATTGTTAAGGATGATGAGGATGTCATCAGCATGGTGACCAAGGGGGCCTTGGAGGAAATGCTGGCCATCTCTAGCTATGTAGAATACAAAAATCAAATCACAGAACTAACTGAGGAAATCCGTCAGGAAATCCTTGCGGAAGTGGCTCAACTTAATGAGCAGGGGTTGCGCGTGCTTGGTGTTAGCTACAAGTCAGACTTAGAAGAAGATTATGAGTATGAAGTAAAGGATGAGTCCGATATGATTTTGACGGGCTATCTGGCCTTTCTAGATCCACCTAAGTCATCCGCAGCTCCAGCTATTGAAACTTTGGCTGAATACGGTGTTGCCACTAAGATTTTGACAGGTGATAATGATAAGGTAACCCAAGCAGTCTGTGAAAAGGTTGGCTTAGATGTAGACAATATCTTGCTAGGTGTAGAGGTAGATGCTTTATCTAATGAGGAATTGAGCCAGACGGTGGAGAACACAACAGTCTTTGCCAAGCTTTCCCCTGACCAAAAAGCTCGGATTATCCTTCAACTCAAAGCCAATGGCCACAAGGTTGGCTACATGGGTGATGGTATCAACGATGCGCCTTCTATGAAAGTAGCAGATGTGGGTATTTCTGTTGATACGGCTGTCGACATTGCCAAGGAAACGGCAGATGTCATTTTGCTGGACAAGGATCTCATGGTTCTGGAGAAAGGGCTGGTAGAGGGACGCAAGGTCTATGCCAACATGACCAAGTACATTAAAATGACGGTCAGTTCCAATTTTGGGAATATCTTTTCTCTTCTCTTTGCCAGCATTTTTCTGCCTTTTCTGCCTATGGCACCAGTTCATCTGATTGTCCTCAATCTGGTTTATGATTTGTCTTGTATCGCTCTGCCATTTGATAATGTAGATAGTGAATTTCTCAAGAAGCCTCATATTTGGTCAGCCAGTTCCATTACCCGTTTTATGGCTTGGATCGGGCCTATCTCATCCGTTTTTGATGTTTTGACTTATCTGGTGCTTTACTTTATCATCGTGCCTATGATCACAGGAGGCAGCTATCAAGCTAGTACTGAACAGGCAGCGACCTTTATCACTCTTTTCCAAACAGGCTGGTTTATTGAGTCTATGTGGACCCAAACCATGGTCATCTACATGCTACGCTCGCCTAAACTGCCTTTTGTGCAAAGCCGTCCTGCTCTTTCCGTCATTGTGACGACCATGGCGGCAGCGCTCTTTGTCACTTCCTTGCCATATAGCCTCTTTGCGTCAGTTCTGAAGACTGCCCCGCTCAATGGCACCTATTTCCTTTGCCTTTTCTTGATTATTGTGCTTTATATGGTTAGCGTAACCCTTGTGAAAGGCCTTTATATCAAGCGTTACAAGGAATGGCTGTAATAGAAGTGCTAGCAGATGTTTAAGAATAATAAAAAAGATTGGAAAATTTTCCAATCTTTTTTATATGTATTATTCTTTATCAGGTTGCCATTGCCAGCTTGCTCCAAATTGGGCGAGTAACTCGAAGGAGGCTTCTGGTCCCATAGATCCGACAGGATATTCATGGAGTGGCACTTGATTTTGGCTCCAGAGTTCTTCGATGCGATCGATGAGCTCCCAGCTGGCTTTTACTTCGTCCCAATGGCTGAAATTAGTTGAGTCGTTATTAAGGACATCAAAAATTAGTTTTTCATAAGGGTCTGGAGAGGCTCCTGAAGCTGTGGCATCTGTCCGATAATCTAATGAGATGGGAGCTAGATTAAAGAGTTCCCCCACTTCCTTGCCATTGAGGCTGAGTGAAATCCCCTCAGTTGGCTGGATATAGATGGTTAGGACATTTGGTTTGAGAGGCTCGCCAAAGATAGAGTCCATTTGTTTGAAGACGATATTGACATGGGTGCCTTTTTTGGTGAGGCGCTTCCCTGTTCGGAAGAAGAAAGGAACGTCACGGAAGCGGTCGCTATCAATGAAGAAAGCCCCAGAAGCAAAGGTTTCAGTAGTAGACTCAGGATTGACATTGGGCTCACTACGGTAAGAAATATATTTTCGACCGTTGATTTTGCCAGACTTGTACTGGCCACGAATGAAGAAACGTTTCAAATCTTCTTCGCTTGGCTGAACGAGGCGCTCAAATACCTTGGCCTTTTCTGCTCGGATATCGTCTTTGGTAAAGCTTTTTGGCTTATCCATGGCTAATAAGGAGAGGAGCTGCAAGGTGTGGTTTTGCACCATATCACGGAGGGCACCGGATTGATCATAGTATCCACCGCGTTCTTCAACTCCCAACTTTTCAGCAAAGGTAATCTGAACATTATCAATGTATTGGCGGTTCCAGACATTTTCAAACAGCAGATTAGCAAAGCGGATGGCAAAAATCTTTTGAATCATTTCCTTGCCCAGATAGTGGTCAATGCGGAAAATCTGTTCTTCGTCAAAGGTGGCAAGTAGATCTTCGTTAAGTTTGCTGGCAGTTGCCAAATCTGTCCCAAAGGGTTTTTCGACAATCAGGCGTTCAAATCCTTTTCCATCAACGATTTGCTCAGACTTGAGATGCTTAGCAATGGTTCCGAAAAATTGTGGCGCCATAGAAAGGAAGAAGAGTTTATTATTTTCTGCCTGATATTGCTCGTTGAGCTTGTTTTGCAGCTCGCGCAATTCGATATAATGCTCGGTATCTTGCACATCATGGCTTTGATAATAAAAGTGGCTAGCGAACTCTTGAGCCTGCTCTGCACTGTCGGCTAAGTCTGAGATTGACTCGACAACGACCGACTCGAAATATTCCTTGCTCCAAGGTCTACGGGCGGTTCCGATAACGGCAAAATGTTGCGAAAGATTGCCAGATTTATAAAGACGAAAGAGGGAAGGATAAAGTTTTCTCTGAGCCAAGTCTCCGCTGGCACCGAAAATTGTAATAATAACTTTTGAAGACATGATATCTATTACCTATCTAAATGTGATTGTCTCTATTTTATCACAATTTTCAGAAAAATTGTATTTGAAAAATCTGGATTTGGCCAAAGAAAATATCCCGAGGGGAAGTCGGGATAGAAAATTAGGCTTCTTTCTTCTGATGAATCGCTCGAAATAGGAAATAGTAGAAAATAAAGTTGCCTATTGCGAGAAGGAGAAGTAGGCTAAAGACATTGTGGGCGCCGCTTGTCGTATCGGGTGCTTGATTGAGCAGGCCAGCTGCAATTGCCGTTCCCAAGGCACCAGCAAAGGTTTGCGCTAGTTGAAAGAGGGCAGTCACATCCGCCGTTTTATCTCTGCTGACTTGAGAAGCGGATAAAGCCATAGTATTGTTGAAAGCCATATTGCGCCCTAGAGTAAAGAGGATATAAAATCCTAAGATTAAAGGCAGATTGAGCCAGCTTGTAAAAAAGCTAAAGACAATCATGACCAGAAAGACTAGGCTATTGCCGCCTAGCAGAGACAGCTTTGGGCCTTTGCTATCGTACAATTTTCCCAGAAAAGGCGACATAAAAGCTCCGATCATGGTTCCGGGAAGCAGTGAAAATCCAGCTTGGGCAGTCGAGACATTCTTGACCAGCACGAGAAAGTTGGGAATGAGAAAATTGCTGGATAGATTGGAGAATTGGAAAATTAAAAAGGGTAGAATTCCAAAGAAAATCGTTGGTTCTTTCAAGATACGGATGTCCAGAAATGGGTGTTGAACAGTCAAACTCCGCCAGATGAAAAAGGCAAAGGAAAGGAGGAAAATAGCTAGATAGAGCCAATTGACACTATCGCCCCCTTCCAAACTGGAGATGGTCATCAGAGAAAAGGAAAGAGCTGTGGCGAGCGAGAGAAAGCCCAGCACATCAAAGGGCCGCTTGCTTTTTCCTGCTGAATTTTCCAAGTTAACATAAGCCAGCAAAAAAGAGAGAATGGGAACGGGCATGATAAAGCTATAGATCATGTGCCAGTCGAAGGAGCCAATCATGAAGCCTCCGTAGGTCGGTCCGATGGCTGGTGCTATGCTGATGACTAAGCCGCTCAATCCCATATAAAAGCCGATTTTCTGCCGAGGGACCCGCTCCACGATGAGATTAAACATAAGTGGTATGGCAATCCCAGTCGCTCCGCCCTGAAGGATCCGTCCCAGCATAAGGAAAGTAAAGTCTGGGGCAATCATGGCAATCAGATTGCCAAGGGTAAAGATGGAAAGCGAGGTAAAGAGGATGCGACGCTCCGTCCAATTGTGGGCTAGAGTTGCGCCTAAAGTTATGGTGATGGCGACGGCCAGCAGATAGCCAGTCGTAATCCATTGTAGCACTCCTAGGCTCAGGCCAAAGACCTGACTCAGGTGGGGAAAGGTCACATTCATACTAGTCTCTGAAAGAATTCCAGCAAAGGCGACTAAGGCTACAGCTAGAATAGAAAGCAAATCTCGTTTCTTTACTTTTTCTGGATTCATAAAAAGGGCTCCTTTTCAAATGAGATAGTATTATTGTAGCATGATTTTTCAAGATAAGAGAGAAAAAATTAAAGAGCGAGCTTCATCAAGTCTCTTCTAATTTATAAAAGTCGGTCAGAGCAACTGAGTAAAGGGTAGAGAATGGCATATAAAAGAAACACCCATGAAAATGGATTTTCATAGGTGCTTGGATTTAAAAGACTCGATAAACGTAAGGATTGTCCGGTTTTTCTACCTTATCAAAGCTTTCAACTTCTAGAGTTGGCAGGCTTTGTCCCAGACTTTTATGGTAGTGCATGGTAATTTTCCCCTTGGCATGAATCCAGGTATTATTCTCGAAATGCTGGGTATTTCCAGTCGTCAAGAGGCCATAGACACCTGAGTCGGCGATACAATGGATAATACCGAAGCGAAAAAGAAATTGGCTCTTCTGGTCGCTGGGGTCATTGTAGACAAAGCCGGTGAACTCCAGCGTTTTGCCTACAAACTCGTCGGGATAATCATAGATGACCTCCATGATTTCCATGTAGTTCTCAGTTGTGACCTGAATAGTATCTTGCTTGACATATTTCTTGGCGGCTGCCCGCATTTCTTTTTCGTAAGCTCCTTTGGTAAAGTAGGTGCTAGTGTCAGGCTTCAGGTATTGACTGGTAGTGCCTTCGTCCTGCTGAATAGCAGTTGAAGTTCCCTCAGCTAGTGGAAAATGAAATCCTTTGGCCGAAACTGTTGTCGAATCCAAGGTAACAGTTGGAAAGAAAATTCCCACAAAAAGCGGAATGACAAGGAGCATCACGCTGCCTAACTTGGCCCAGCGAGTATTTAAATGACTGTGGACCTCCATCTTCTTCATCCAGATGATGAGCTGCACAACTGCCAAGATAAAAGATAGAATCATAGACAAGTAGGCCAGATAGGAGTAGTGGAGATTGATATATTGGTTGAGCTTGCCTGTCAGCTGTAGGTACATGGTGATCTCAAAGTAGCCGACTAAGATTAGAAATCGAATCATAGCACCACCCCCACAAGCCAAGAGTAAAGAAAGACGACGACGGTAACCAGGCTGATAAATTGCCAGATAAAGCGTGTCTTAAAGTAGTTTTTCATCATTAGCAGATTCTTGACATCTAGCATAGGCCCAATGACCAAGAAAGCTAAGACTGGCGATAAGCCGAAACTAGCAATCAAGGAGCTTCCAATGAAAGCATCAGCTTCACTGCAAAGTGAGAGCAGGAAGGACAGCAGCATGAGCAGAAGAATAGCAACAGCTGGTGTTGAGCTGATGGAGGTCAGGATTCTGGTTGGCACATAGACCTGGACTAGGCTGGCAAAGAGACAGCCAAAAACCAGATAACGACCTGTATCGAAAAATTCGTCAATGGCCTGCACAAAGACCTGAAAAAGCTTTTGTCCCTTACTGAGATGTGAAAAGTCATGTTCATGGACTGCTTTGCGATTTTCTTTTTGAATATTGCTATCCGCAAAGAAGCCCAGAAAAATCCCTAAAAGAATAGCCACGACCATAGAACCTAAAGCACGAAGCAGAGCCATTCGGAGGGAATTTCCAAAGGCTGAGTAGGTCGCAAAGAGCACGATGGGGTTGATGACTGGAGCCGTTACCAGAAAGGGCACAGCCGTGTAACTGGGAACTTTCTTTTCTAGAAACCGATTTATAATGGGGACGATCCCGCACTCGCAAGAGGGGAAGACAAAACCAACCAAGCTTCCAAAGAAAATCCGAGTCCATTTGTTCTTGGGCAGGAAACGATAAACCTTGTCTGGCGTGACATACACCTCGATAAAGCCAGAAATGATACTTCCGATTAAGACAAAAGGCAGGGCCTCAATGATAATGGAGAGAAAAATGGCACCAGCTTGCAGGACACTGGCCGGTAGCTGAGAGAAGAAGTTCATTCTTTCTTATCCTTCTCATTTTTAGATTTTTTCTTGTCTTCCTCAGGGAACTCTACCTTTTCCATCTTGGGCAGGGTCGCAAACTCCTCGAACATTTTGTCCAAATCATCTGATCTAGTAAATTTAACAGCCATAAAGGCACCTCATTTCTAAAATAATAATTCTATTATACTACCAATTATCAAAAAATGAAATTTTGAGACATAAGAGACCCTTTGTCGTTAATTTACCCTAAATTTTTTTGTACAAATAGTACTAAATAGTTCTAAAATAGCCTATCTTTCAAAGCACTTGTGATATAATAGGATTGTTATGGAAAATATAAATATTGAAAAAATTGCCCAGAAATTGGGCCTTAAAGAAAGCCAAGTATCACAGGTTCTAGATCTGACCGCTGAGGGAAATACAATTCCTTTTATTGCTCGTTACCGTAAGGAAATGACAGGAAATCTGGATGAGGTCGAGATTAAGGCGATCATTGACTTAGATAAGAGCATGACTGCTTTGGCAGAGCGTAAAGCGACGGTCTTAGCTAAAATTGAGGAGCAGGGCAAACTAACGGATGCGTTGCGCTCTGAGATTGAGGCTGCTGAAAAGCTGGCCGATGTGGAAGAACTTTATTTGCCTTATAAGGAGAAGCGTCGTACCAAGGCTACTATTGCCCGTGAAGCAGGTCTCTTTCCTTTGGCTCGCTTCATCCTACAGGATGCGGCTAATCTACAGGAAGAAGCAGAGAAACTGACTAGTGAAGCCTTTCCAACAGCAGAAGCTGCTCTAGCTGGAGCAGTGGATATTCTGACTGAAGCAATTTCCGAAGATACTAAGCTGCGGGCTTGGACCTACCATGAGATGCAGACCAATTCTTCTATCGTATCCAGTCTCAAAGACGGTGATTTGGATGAAAAGCAGATCTTCCAAATTTATTATGATTTTTCTGAAAAAGTAGCGACTATGCAAGGCTACAGGACTCTGGCTCTTAATCGTGGTGAGAAGCTAGGTATTCTCAAGGTTGGTTTTGAGCACAATCTTGAGAAGATCCTGCGCTTCTTTGAAGTACGTTTCAAGGTGAAAAATGCCTATATTATCGAAGCTGTCCAGCAAGCTGTTAAAAAGAAAATCATTCCAGCCATGGAGCGCCGTATTCGGACCGAGCTGACTGAGGCCGCTGAGGATGGAGCGATTCAGCTCTTCTCAGATAATCTCCGCCATCTTCTCCTGATTGCCCCTCTCAAAGGTCGAGTAGTACTGGGCTTTGACCCAGCCTTTCGAACAGGAGCCAAGCTGGCTGTTGTTGATGCGACAGGCAAGATGCTGACGACCCATGTCATCTATCCCGTGCCACCAGCAAAACCAGCTCAGATTGAAGCTTCTAAGAAAGAGTTGTCAGATCTGATTGAGCAGTTTGGCGTGGAAATCATTGCCATCGGAAACGGCACTGCCAGCCGAGAAAGCGAAGCCTTTGTAGCGGAAGTTTTGAAATCTCATCCAAATGTCAGCTATGTCATCGTCAATGAGAGCGGAGCATCTGTCTACTCTGCTAGTGAACTGGCTCGTCATGAGTTTCCAGATTTGACCGTTGAAAAGCGCTCAGCTATTTCCATTGCCCGCCGATTGCAGGATCCTTTAGCTGAGCTGGTCAAGATTGATCCTAAGTCTATCGGGGTTGGTCAGTACCAGCATGATGTCAGCCAGAAAAAACTGTCTGAAAGTTTGGACTTTGTCGTTGATACCGTGGTCAACCAAGTCGGAGTTAACATTAACACCGCCAGTCCTGCCCTGCTGGCCCATGTAGCTGGTCTCAATAAGACTATTTCAGAAAATATTGTTAAGTACCGGGAAACGGAAGGTTTGATTCGGTCTCGCGAAGCCATCAAGAAAGTGCCGCGTCTGGGCGCAAAGGCTTTTGAACAGGCAGCCGGCTTCCTGCGTATTCCCGAGAGTGATAACCTGCTAGACAATACGGGCGTTCACCCAGAGTCTTATAAGGCTGTAGAGGAGCTCTTTAAGCGTCTGGAAATCAGCAGTTTGGATGAAGCTGCCCAAGTCAAATTAAAGGCTGTTCAGACTGCTAGTTTGGCTGCAGAGCTAGGCTTGGGAGAAGAAACCCTCAAAGATATTATTGCCGATTTGCTCAAGCCTGGCCGAGATTTGCGTGATTCCTTTGACGCGCCAGTTTTGCGGCAGGATGTCTTAGATATCAAGGACCTGCGCATCGGTCAAAAGTTGGAGGGCGTTGTCCGGAATGTCGTCGATTTCGGAGCCTTTGTGGATATCGGTATCCACGAAGACGGTCTTATCCATATTTCTAAAATCAGTAAAAACTTTATCAAACACCCTAGCCAAGTCCTGTCGGTTGGTGATTTGGTCACTGTCTGGGTGGATAAACTGGACGTGGAGCGGGAGAAGGTCAATCTCTCTCTGATAGCGCCAAATGAATCTAACTAACTACGTTAAGCAGGTGTCGCTAGAAGATTTTGGCTGGGAATTTCACCACCAGGCTTATTGGAACAAGCGTCTCCGGACGACTGGAGGACGCTTCTTTCCCAAAGATGGTCATCTGGATTTCAATCCGAAAATTTATGAAACTTTTGGGCTTGAAACTTTTCGAAAAATTGTCCGTCATGAGCTAGTCCACTATCATCTCTATTATCAGGGCAAAGGTTACCGCCATGGAGATAGAGATTTTAAAGACCTCCTTAAGCAAGTTGACGGTCTGCGCTACGCTCCATCCTTGTCAAACTCGCAAGCCTTTCTCATTTATGAATGCCTGAGTTGCGGAGCACTTATCCGTCGCAGACGCAGAGTCAATCTTCAAAAATATCGTTGCGGTCGTTGTAGAGGTCAACTGTCCTTCCTGAAAGAGGAAACAAACAGAGAGTGAGTGAATTAAAAACGGATAGATGCAGAATCAGCCTTCGGGCTGATTTTTTTGTTCTGCCACTATGGTAAAATGAAGGAAAGAATGAGAGTTGAGGTCATCATCATGAAAACTAAGTTTTATAAATTAAGAAGAAACCGAGTGATTTCAGGGGTTTTATCGGGACTGGCTGATAAATTCAATTTTGATCTTGGCTTGTTACGCTTTTTATTCATCATCTTTACAGTTTTCAATTTTGGTTTAGGCATTTTGATTTATATTTTGCTGGCTGTCGTGATGCCTTATAAGGAAGACGTGGAAGCGGAAATGTATGGAACGGGGCCTCGTAAAATGAAAGATGCCGAGCCAATCAATGACAATGACGGTTGGTTTTGGTAAAGTAACAAATATAAAATTCGGGAGTGTTCCCGAATTTTTGCTAGATGTAGAAGAAACGAAAAGAGAGAATCTAGGGAAGCACAGCTGACGGAATCTGGAAGCTGATGCCGAAAGATGAATGACGTTATCCAAGGAGGAAATATGACAGAAGTTTGGAATGCTTATGACTCGAATCGAAATCAGCTCCCGCATCTCCTAGTTCGAGGAGAAAAGATTCCTGAAGGGCAGTTTCATCTCTGTGTCAATGTCTTGGTTCGCCATCAGGATGGCGATATTCTCTTTATGCGGCGGTCAGCAAATAAAAGCCTCTATCCTGGCTATTATGAGTTCGGAGCGGGAGGTAGTGTGCTGGCAGGAGAGGATAGTCAGACAGCTGCTCTGCGGGAATTGAAAGAAGAAACAGGCTTGCTTCCCGACAGTATCAGACTGTTGGAGCAGGTGTGCTCTGTCGAAGACCAGTGCCACTTTGATTTCTATGAAGCGGCGGTGTCTGGGGACAAGAGCCAAGTCCGCTATCAGGCAGGCGAAACCGATGCCCATGTCTGGTTGCCTCTAAGAGAGATACCAGCCTTTATCGAGAGCCATCCTTGCTTTCAAAATCAAAAAAGAATTCTCAAAAAATGGATTGGCTAGTTATTTTGACCGGCCTTTTTGCTGGTTGGGAGATGTTTTCACAAGCATCTAGGGAAAAATCCTGTTTAATTTCCAATCTTAAAAACTCTTTTAGGGTAAAAATTTGCTATAATAGAGAAAGATAAATTTGAAGGGAGCAGGGAATGTCTGTAAAGGTCAAAGATTTAATTGAAAAAGTCCGTTTACGCATCGTTTACGGCAGTGATGACCTCTTAGAAAAGGAGATTTCGACATCGGATATTTCGCGGCCGGGTCTTGAAATGACCGGCTATTTTGACTACTACACTCCAGAACGGATTCAGCTGATTGGGATGAAGGAGTGGTCTTATCTGATGAAGATGACATCCCACAACCGTCATCAAGTCCTTTTGAAAATGTTTCAACCAGAAACGCCAGTTGTCATTGTAGCGCGTGATTTGGAGATTCCTGAAGAAATGCGGCGAGCAGCCGAAGAAAAGCAAATTGCGATTCTTACCAGCCGCACATCAACCAGCCGTCTATCAGGGGAAATTTCTAGTTTCCTTGACTCACGTTTGGCGGTCAGAACCAGTGTTCATGGCGTATTGATGGACATCTACGGTATGGGAGTGCTGATTCAAGGGGACAGTGGTATTGGTAAAAGTGAAACTGGTCTTGAGTTAGTCAAGCGTGGCCATCGATTAGTGGCGGATGATCGGGTCGATATCTTTGCCAAGGATGAAATGACCCTCTGGGGAGAGCCTGCTGAGATTCTTCGCCATCTCTTGGAAATTCGTGGTGTCGGTATTATTGATGTGATGAGCCTTTACGGAGCTAGTGCGGTTAAGGATTCTTCACAGGTACAGATTGCCGTCTATCTGGAAAATTATGATACCAATAAGACCTTTGACCGTCTGGGTAATAATGCAGAAGAACTGGAAGTTTCCGGTGTCAGAATTCCTCGGATCCGCATCCCAGTTAAGACAGGACGCAACATCTCTGTAGTGATTGAGGCCGCAGCCATGAACTATCGGGCTAAGGAAATGGGCTTTGATGCCACCAAGATTTTTGAAGAACGACTGACTAATCTGATTAGTCAGAATGAGGTGAAAGATGCTTGATCCAGTAGCTTTTTCAGTCGGTCCCTTTAGTATTCGTTGGTATGCGATCTGCATTGTCACTGGCTTGATTTTAGCCGTCTACTTAGCCATGAAGGAAGCGCCACGCAAGAAGATGATCCCAGATGATATTCTTGATTTCATTCTGATTGCCTTTCCCTTGGCCATCCTCGGAGCGCGACTCTACTATGTGATTTTTGAATGGTCTTATTATGGCAAGCACTCTCTGATTGAGATTTTTCAGATTTGGAATGGTGGTTTAGCCATTTACGGCGGTTTGATCACTGGTGCCCTTGTCCTCTATTTCTTTTCTCAGAGAAGGCTGATCAATCCTGTTGATTTCTTGGATATTGCAGCACCTAGTGTCTTGATCGCTCAGAGCATCGGCCGTTGGGGCAATTTCTTTAACCAAGAAGCCTATGGAGCGGTGGTCAAAAATCTTAATTATCTACCGTTCTTCATCCGCAATAATATGTACATAGATGGTGCTTATCGTCAGCCAACCTTTTTGTACGAATCCCTTTGGAATTTACTTGGCTTTGCCCTACTGCTGATTTTACGCCGTCGCCCTAAATTCTTCCGTCAGGGAGAATTGGCAGCCTTTTACCTGATTTGGTATGGTTTTGGCCGGATGATTATCGAGGGTATGCGGACCGACAGTCTCATGTTCTTGGGTGTGCGTGTATCTCAGTGGCTGTCTGCAGCTCTGATTTTACTCGGCATCGGCATTATGATTTACCAAAGAAAAAAACAAGCCCCCTATTATCAGGAATGAGAGGAGAATATTATGCTTGAAATTGCTTATACTTTAGTTGCTGTCGCTTTGATTGTCTTTCTGATCTACATGACTCTCACCGTCAAAACTCTCGGTGATAAAGCTGCAAAAATGCTAGATGAGACCGAAAATACGATCAAAGTGTTGACTTCTGATGTTAATGTCACCCTACATCAAACCAATGATTTGATTGCCAAAGTCAATGTGTTGACAGATGATATCAACCACAAAGTAGCAACGATTGATCCGCTTTTCAATGCGGTAGCAGACCTATCCGAATCAGTCTCTGATTTAAACGATCAGGCGCGTGTTTTAGGAAAAAAAGCAGTCGCAGCAGGAAGCACGACAGCCAAAACAACAGCAGGCTTGACTGCCCTTCGTTTGTTTACAAAATTATTCAAAAAATAAGAAAGTAGGTTTACTATGGGAAAAATTTCATCACTTTTATTAGGTGCTGTGTCTGGTGCAGCTGCAGCGTACTTTCTAACCAGCAAAAAAGGTAAAGAAATCACTGAAAAAGTTCAAGACTTTGTCGTCGACTATCGTGAAGATCCAGATAAGACTCACGAAGCCGTTGTTCAATCAGTAAAGGACTTTTCAGATCAGGCTGTCAAGGCTATCAACCAAACCAAAGAAAAGGTTGAAAATGGCGAAATTACAGCAGAAACGGTATTGGAGTCTGTTAAGGATACGACCAAGTCAGTAGTAGACTATTCACAGGACAAATTCCAAGAAATCAAAGAAAAGTTTGAAAAAGAAGAGGAAATTCTTGAAGAAGAAATTTCTGATATCGTGGTGGAAGAAGAAAAAAATTCTTCAGAAGAAATCATCATTGATTTAGAAACAGAAGAACTTGAAAAATCAAGATAGGCTAGCATTTGCTAGCCTATCTTGATTTTTAAAGAAGAAAGCGCTATCATATAAATAAAAGGGGGGTATTGGTATGAAAAATTTAAAAGTACTTGCCTTGCTTGGTTTAGGCTGCTGCTTACTAGCCTGTTCTCGGCAGAAAGCTTCAGAGTCCCCTCAGTCTGGAAGCTCTGACTCTTCTTCTAAGGCTTCTAGCACGAGTCAAGGCCGCTCGAAAACAGCTAGTAGTAGTCAAGCTAGTGCTAATCAATCTAGCCCTAGTCAGAGTTCGACTTCTACGGAGTCAGAAAGCTCTAGTCAGACCAGTGAAAAGGTCAGAGAGGAGGAGACACAGCCTTCTAGTAAAGAAACGTCTTCTCCAATCCGAAAACGCCTGGAAGTTCCTATGCAGATCCAGCGAGCTTGGAATGCTTGCGCACCGACCTCTGTCAGTATGATTCTAGCTTACAGGGGCGTTCAGGCTAGTCAGGAAGAGTTGGCACGAGCGATGGGGACCGATGAGACTTTCGGCACCCATAATGTCAATGCAATCCGTGTCTTAAATCAATATTTATTTGGTTATGCGGAAGTGCCGGCAGGCCAAGCGGGCTATCATCTTGCTACAGTGACTAGTAGTGCCCCAAATTCTGAAGATATGCGTCTTTTTAAGGAGCGGCTGCGCAAGAATATTGATGATGGCTATCCGCTCTACTATACGATTGATAATGCCTTCATCTACCCAGGCCACAAGGGTGAACACAATGTTGTGGGTACGGGCTATGAATTATCAGCAGACGGCAGTGATGTCCTTGCAGTTTATTACATTGATCCGTCCTACACCGTTCAGGATCCAAACTATGGAGGGCTGAAAAAGGTAACTCCGGAAGAATTATTGGCAGCTATGCGTGCTTGTCAGGAACCAAATTACGCTTGGTAAAGAAAAGAAAAACGAGATCTTTCGATCTCGTTTGATTTAATTCGTAGATAATCAATGTCTCTTTCTTCGAACAGTGCGATATCCTTGAATAATCATAAGACTTAGGACAATAGCAAGTGAGAAAGATAGAAAGGTGCTCATTTTTGCAGACAAAAAAATAAAGCTAAAAAAGACTGTCAAAATACAGAATAAAGCGATATTTATAAAGAAAAATAGCTCACGTAATTGTGATGCTGATTCTGCTTGGGGCAGGTATTCTTGATAGGATATTTCCTTAGTTTGTTCTGTCGAATCATGCAGGGGCGCTGATTCAAACTGTTTAAAATCTCTTACAGCCATTGTCTCTCTCCTAGTAGTACCTTATCATTCTATCATGTTTCTATGATTAGATATATTACAAGATAGTTACAAAACGAATAAAATCGAATTAAGAAATCATAAATCCTATTTTTTTGGTATAATAATGATATGAAAAAGATAATTATTACAGCAACAGCTGAAAGTATAGAACAAGTTCAAGCCTTATTGGAAGCAGGAGTAGATCGTATTTATGTCGGTGAGGAAAAATACGGCCTTCGTTTACCGCATAACTTCACTTATGACGAATTAAATCGTATCTCACAAATGGTTCATCAGGCAGGAAAAGAAATGACCGTTGCCGTCAATGCTTTGATGCATCAGGACATGATGGACCAGATCAAGCCTTATTTGGATTTTCTTCAGGAGATTGAAGTGGACTATATCACCGTTGGGGATGCAGGTGTATTCTACGTCTTGCAACGGGATGGTTATAAGTTGAAGACGATTTATGATGCTTCGACTATGGTAACGAGCAGCCGCCAGATTAACTTTTGGAGCAAGAATGCTGGGGTGTCGGAAGCTGTTTTGGCGCGGGAAATTCCATCGGCAGAACTCTTTAAAATGCCAGAAATCCTTGAGATTCCAGCAGAAGTCTTAGTTTATGGTGCGAGCGTTATCCACCACTCTAAACGTCCGCTTTTGCAAAATTATTATAACTTTACACATATCGATGATGCGAAATCAAGAGAGAGGGATCTCTTTCTTGCGGAACCGAGCGATCCTCAGAGCCATTATTCGATCTTTGAGGACAAGCATGGGACTCACATTTTTGCCAATAATGACTTGGACTTGATGACCAAGTTGACAGAATTGGTTGACCACGGCTTTACTCATTGGAAATTGGAAGGTCTCTATACTCCTGGTCAGAATTTTGTTGAGATTGCTAAGCTCTTTGTTCAGGCAAGGGATTTGATTGAAAAAGGTGAATTTAGCCATGACCAAGCTTTCTTGCTAGATGAATTGCTTCACAAATTGCATCCGAAGAATCGTTTCCTCGATACAGGATTTTATGATTACGATCCAGACATGGTGAAATAGGACAGGATTTTGTTGCCTTTATCTAAGTGGGCATCCTTAAAAAGCTATTTGCTCACCAGAAACGTTTTAAGAAAAGGCATAGATGAATCTGCGCCTTTTTGAGTTTTCAGCTATAAAAATGGAGTGCTGGTCACGATTTCCAATAATCATAATTGTAGGTGGCTAGGATCATTTGCGTAATTTTTTCAGGTTCTTCCTGAGCTCCACCGGCTATCCAAAGAGAAATAATCCCCTCAACACTGGATAGGAAGATTTCCAAGG
>CAUUSJ010000022.1:0-27235 GCA_963547765.1 uncultured Streptococcus sp.
CCAATCTTTTGTCCTCCGAATCATATTATTTCTTATTACTATAGTAAACGTTTTCTGCTGAAAAATCAACATTTAATAGTAAAAAAATATTTTTTCTGCAAAACGCTTGACATATCTCTGAATCATGGTAAAATAATATTCGTAAAGGCGATAAAATCGCTTTCAAAAAGTTTTATAATATTTTTATAAGGAGATTTTTGCAAATGGATTATTCAAAAGTTGCAAAACAGGTCATTGAGGCTGTTGGAAAAGATAATCTTGTGGCAGCAGCACATTGTGCAACTAGATTGCGCCTCGTGTTGAAAGATGACAGTATTATTAATCAAAAAGCATTGGACGATAATGCTGATGTTAAAGGGACTTTTAAAACAGATGGTCAATATCAGGTTATCATTGGTCCTGGTGATGTAAACTTTGTTTACGCTGAGATTATAAAAGAAACTGGTCTTAAAGAAGTTTCAACTGATGATTTGAAGCAGATTGCTGCTAGTGGAAAGAAGTTTAATCCTATTATGGCTTTGATTAAACTCTTGTCCGATATTTTTGTACCTATTATTCCGGCCTTAGTTGCAGGCGGTCTTTTGATGGCTCTTCGTAATTTCCTGACCTCAGAAGGATTGTTTGGGCCACAATCAATTGAGCAAATGGTTCCAGCTATTAAGGGGCTGTCAGAAATGATTCAGCTCATGTCTGCTGCACCATTCATGTTCCTGCCGATTCTTGTTGGTATCTCAGCTGCAAAACGTTTTGGAGCTAACCAGTTCCTGGGTGCTGCAATCGGTATGATTATGACGACACCAGACCTTGGAGGGGCTGAGAAATTTTGGGATATTTTTGGTTATCATGTGACACAAACAAGTTATGTTTACCAAGTAATCCCGGTTCTCGCTGCAGTATGGATTTTGGCTCACCTTGAAAAATTCTTCCACAAGAAGTTGCCATCAGCTGTTGATTTCACCTTCACACCATTACTATCTGTTATGATTACAGGATTCTTGACGTTTACTGTCGTAGGTCCAGTGATGTTATTGGTATCTAACGGTATTACAGATGCCATTGTTTGGCTCTACAATACAACAAGTTTTATCGGTATGAGCGTCTTTGGAGGAACCTATTCATTAATCGTAATGACTGGTCTTCACCAATCTTTCCCAGCCATCGAAACACAATTGCTTTCGGCTTGGCAAAATGGCAGTGGTCATGGTGACTTTATCTTTGTTGTTGCATCTATGGCTAACGTTGCTCAAGGTGCAGCTACATTTGCAGTCTTGTTCCTAACTAAAAACGCTAAAACAAAAGGTCTTGCATCTTCTGCAGGTGTCTCAGCCCTCTTGGGTATTACTGAGCCAGCTCTCTTTGGTGTAAACCTGAAATATAAATTCCCATTCTTCTGTGCCCTTATCGGATCAGCAGTGGGAGCTCTCTTTGCAGGTCTTCTCCAAGTTGTTGCTGTGTCTCTTGGTTCGGCAGGTTTCCTTGGTTTCCTTTCAATTGATGCTAAATCAATTCCGTTCTATTTCTTATGTGAAGTTATTGCTTTTGCGATTGCCTTTGCTTTGACTTATTTCTACGGTAAGACAAAAGCGGCAGATGTCTTTGCAGCAGAAGCTGTTGCCGCAACAGCTGATGAAGCAGCAGGAGCAGAAGTAGCTAATGACACAGTTGCTGAAGAAAAAGCGGCTCTCCAAGATGAAACAATCATTTCTCCAATCGTTGGTAGTGCAGTAGCTTTGAGCGATGTAAATGATCCTGTTTTCTCAAGCGGAGCTATGGGTCAAGGGATTGCGATTAAACCAACTGAAGGTGTTGTTTATGCCCCAGCCGATGCAGAAGTGACAATTGCTTTTGCGACAGGCCATGCTTATGGTTTGAAGACAGCTAATGGTGCTGAAATCCTGATCCACGTTGGTATTGACACAGTGTCTATGAATGGCGAAGGCTTTGATCAAAAAGTTTCTCAAGGCTCTAAAGTAAAAGCTGGCGATGTTCTTGGAACTTTTGATTCAGCTAAAATTGCAGCAGCTGGTCTGGATGATACAACCATGATCATCGTGACTAACACAGCTGACTACGCTTCTGTGACTCCAGTAGCAGAAGGAACTGTTTCTAAAGGCGATGCGATTATTGAAGTGAAAGCTTAATCATAGCTAGAGAAAGTCAACAAAGGAAAGAGGCTGGGACAAAAGTCCTAGCCTCTCAATTGTCTTTGGATTGTCGAGCAAGACGCAGTGGTTGAGTGGGCTCTACTACGCTGATTTCATCAGCTTTTACAGCCCTACTCAACTGTGCGGAGGTGGGACGACGAAATCGAATTCTAACGAATTCCCGATTTCTGTCCCACTCTCTTTTCTTGATTTAAATAATATAATAAATTTTTCCAAAAAAGAGGTATAGACCATTTACAAATAAAATAGAAAGCGTTATAATAGAGTCAATAGAAATAGAACAAGAGGAGGCAGTCAGATGCCTAAATATATAAAAGCCGATCAGTTCTTCTATCCTCAAGGGATTCGCAAGGGTGGATTTTTGGAAGTGATTGATGGAAAATTTGGAAAATTAGTACAGGAAGTCCCTGCGGATGCGGAAGTGGTGGATTACACAGGCTACTCTGTCGCACCGGGTCTAGTGGACACCCATATCCATGGTTTTGGTGGGGTTGATGTCATGGACAATAACATCGAAGGTACCCTCCATACCATGAGTGAAGGTCTTTTGACGACGGGGGTGACTAGTTTCCTGCCGACTACGCTGACATCATCTTACGAGCAACTTCTAGCTGTGACGGAAAATATTGGTGCTCGTTACCAAGAAGCAAGTGGTGCCAAGATTCGTGGTCTCTACTTTGAAGGGCCTTACTTCACTGAAAAGTACAAGGGTGCCCAAAACCCAGCCTACATGAAGGATCCTCGTATGGATGAATTTCGTGCTTGGCAAAAGGCAGCCAATGGCCTGCTTAATAAGATTGCTTTGGCACCTGAGCGTGAGGGCGTGGGAGAATTTGTCCGTACCATCACTGATGAAGGTGTGACAGTCGCTTTGGGGCACTCTGATGCGACCTATGACGAAGCCAAAGCAGCAGTAGAAGCAGGAGCCAGTGTCTGGGTACATGCCTACAATGGTATGCGGGGCTTGACCCACCGTGAGCTAGGTATGGTTGGGGCTATGTACGAGCTGCCTCACACTTACGCAGAGTTGATTTGTGATGGTCACCACGTGGATCCCAAGGCCTGTGATATTTTGCTCAAGCAAAAGGGCCATGAACATGTAGCTCTCATCACAGACTGTATGACTGCAGGTGGGCTGGAAGACGGCGACTATATGCTGGGAGAATTTCCAGTGGTGGTAGCCAATGGCACAGCTCGTCTCAAATCGACTGGTAACTTAGCAGGATCAATTCTGCAGCTCAAAGACGGCCTCAAAAATGTGGTTGAGTGGGGCATCGCAAATCCTCACCAAGCAGTCATGATGGCCAGTCTTATCCCAGCAAAATCTGTCCACATTGACGATGTCTGTGGCCAGATCAAGGAAGGTTATGATGCCGACTTTATCGTGCTGGACAAGGATTTAGAGCTAGTTGCTACTTATCTGGATGGTGAAAAACGCTTTGAAGCTGCCTCCAGTGTTCTTTAATTGAGTCTCCTTATATTTTTAAAAAGGATAGGGTAACCTGTCCTTTTTAATGTGGGGTTGCTGCTTTTCCCTAGGGTTTACT
This sequence comes from uncultured Streptococcus sp., assembly GCA_963547765.1. Taxonomy (GTDB): domain Bacteria; phylum Bacillota; class Bacilli; order Lactobacillales; family Streptococcaceae; genus Streptococcus. The sequence continues at coordinate 3,713 of CAUUSJ010000022.1, forward strand.
AGAGGGACTTGGGCAAAGCTAGAATGGTTGGCGCAACTAGAAAGTCTCTGAGATATTTTTCTTAACAGATGGTAGGGCTTTCTCAATGAAAGAGAAGATGTTATAATAGGGTTATCACAGACGAGGAGGACAGGATGAAAAAGATTGATTATAAATTTATGGGAATGGGCTTGGTATTCCTCTTCTTTGGATTGCTATTGCATCGTTTCTTGATATTTATTGCTGGGCTGGCCTTTATCATTTACAGCTTTTTCAGCCGAGGCATGGCCCCAACCAAGGAAAATATCTTTAAGCCAAAATTGTCCAAAAGAAAGAAAAAATAAGGAGAACAGATATGAAAAATTATACCCTTAACAATGGCGTCAAGATCCCAGTTTTGGGCTTTGGTACTTGGAAGGCTCAGGACGGAGAAGAGGCTTATCAGTCAGTCTTGGCCGCCCTTAAGGCTGGCTATCGCCACATTGATACAGCAGCTATCTATAAGAATGAGGAGAGTGTCGGTCGGGCAATTAAAGACAGCGGCATTCCGCGTGAAGAGCTCTTCGTCACCACCAAGCTCTGGAATAGCAAGCATACTTATGAAGAGGCCATGGAAGACTTTGACAGCTCTATGGAGCGGTTGAGGTTGGATTATCTGGATCTCTACCTTATCCACTGGCCAAATCCTAAGCCTTTACGAGAAGATGGAGCTTGGCAAAAGCGCAATGCAGAAGTTTGGCGGGCCATGGAAGACCTCTACCAAGCTGGTAAGATCCGAGCGATCGGCGTCAGCAATTTCCTGCCTCACCACCTAGAGCCTCTGTTGGAAACAGCGCGCATCATTCCGGCTGTCAATCAAATCCGCCTAGCGCCAGGTGTCTATCAGACAGAGGCGGTGGACTTCTGCCGTGCCCATGATATCCTACTTGAAGCTTGGGGACCATTTGGTCAGGGCGAACTCTTCCAAAATCCAGCTGTGCAGGCGATAGCAGATAAGTATGGCAAGACCATTGCCCAAATTGCTCTAGCTTGGAGCTTACAGGAAGGCTTCCTACCCCTACCTAAATCAGTCACTCCAAGTCGGATTGCTAGCAATCTGGACTGCTTTGACATCGAACTGAGTCCAGCTGACCTAGAAATTCTTAAAAATATCAGCGGTTTGGAAGGCGGAGCCCCTAATCCAGATGGAGTGGATTTTTAAGCGCCTGATAGGTATCAGCTGAGTTGAAATCAAGCTACTCTCTGTACTAGTTATTAGTATTTAATGACGTTTTGTAGTGACCTAGGCCTCGGCCGGTCACTTTTCCTATAGTTTCGTGACAATCTAGGTCTCGGCTAGCTACTTTCCCTATAGAATCATGGCAACCTAGGCCTCGGCTGGCTATTTTTCCTATAGAATCATGGCAACTTAGACCTCAGCTAGTCACTTTTCCTATAAATTCATGGCAATCTAGGCCTCGAACGCCCTTTTCTCTTTTATTTATAAAATCGATCGCCCCTCGGTCATTTGTCGTCAAAAACAAGTGCCAGATGAGGGGCGATTTTGTGTCTTTTCTTTTAAAAGGGAAGAAGAGGAGCTGGCAAGAGACTCCGTTTTTGATAAAAATGCCCCTTTCAGGGATAAAAAACGACATTTTAGGTCAGGAGACCCCAAGTTTCATCTCTACATGCTATACTTGCTTTATCAAAAATATTGGAGAGATTTTATGATGAACACTACTTACACCATTCGCCCCTTGTCTTATAGCAATCTGACTCACCGTGAGTTTGAGAGTCTAATGGTTGATTCCTATCAGGTACTCACGATTTTTACGAGTTCCTATAGAGATGAGGATATGTACAGCAAGCACCTAGAGGGCTTTCATAGCAAGCTAGAGCAGTTTCAGGCTCAATTGGCCAATGTGGAAAAGAAAGATTCTATGAGTCTCGTAGAACTAGACAAGGAGCGAGATAACGCTCTGGTTGGTCTGTTTACCTTGCATAAGGGCTTTGCTAAAATCAAAGACAGGGACTTGAAAGAAGCCTACGAAGTTCTGCTTCCAGTCTTTAAAAAATATAAGGATATCACCAAGCGCACCAATGCTGTCGCAACGGCTGAGATTAAGAGTCTGCTTAAAACATTGCAGGAAGAGCCCTATCAGGGAGCTGTGACGAGTCTAGGCCTTCTCCCTATGCTGACGGCTGTGATAGCGGCCCAAGCGGACTATGATAAAGGAGAAGCAGAAGCGCGTGCAGCCAAGTCAGCCAAGGAAGTCGGTAAAACCAAACAGTTACGCAACGAAATCTCCCGTACCTACGACCTCTTTGTGCGCTACACAGCAGCCGTCGCAGAAGCCTATCCAGAGAAAGCTCACTTGACCAAACTTCTCAAAGACCTCAATACGATCCGAGACAGCAAGCGCCGTTTGGTTGGTACAAATAAGAAAACAAAAGCGGAAGAAGCGGGAGAGAAATCAGCATAAAGAAGACCCCCTTAGAAGGAAGATTCTGAGGGGGGATTTTTAGTGCTTTCGTGGTATAATTTAGTTAGTAATTCATTGAAAATAAGAAGTATTAATTTATTTTATCTATAAATTTCAGTGAGGGAAAGATATATGATAGATTGTAATAGTGAAGAAAAGAATACAAAGGAATCAGAGGGAGTAACTATAGAAATAGACTCAAAGCCTTCAAGTTTAGAAGAAGTTAGAGTAAACTTGCAAAAAATCAATATAGATATTTCTGATAAGATGAGATCAATTGCTGGGGCATCTTTAAAAATATTATCTCAAATAGAGATACAAAAAATAGATTTAAGTCCAATGCTTTCAGTGCTTAATAAGATAAAAGAGTCCTATTCCTATACTTTTAAATCGTTAATAGATACTTTTTCTTCGATTGATTTTGAAAAATATAAAAAAGATTTAGAGGAGCTTGATAAAAGAAAAATAGCGCAATTCTTGCACTATGATATTTATCCTCCGTTATTATTCATTGATGAAATGGAACCATATGAAATAGAAAACCAAAAAGAAGCAAATATTGTACTGACGGAATATCTATTATTATGGGAAGAAAAATATGGTAGAACAGTCTATGATTTTGTTCCTAAATCTCTTAAAACTTTTAAAGAGATGGAACAATTACAAAATCTTGAGCAGCTAAAAATGTATAAAACAATGGTTATGTTTTGTTGTGAAAGAATTGAAAATGTACTTGCTAAACTCCAACTACAAAAACAAGAGAAAAAGAAATCTGAAATTAAAGTTTCTCATGAATCGTTTAGAAATTTTATGGATTCTTTGAATCATGATGAGTACCTGAAAGAGTTAATTTCTCATATTGCTTATATTTCTGAATATCATGATAAAGGTTTTAGGGAGATAAACCTCTTCAAGAGATTTGAGAACTTAGACGAAGAATATGATGAAGAAACACTCCCATTAAATAGAAATCTCTTTATGCATGGTTTGGTTGATGAAAAAAATGTGAATTATTTAATGGTTCAGAAGGCTATTTTAGCTTACTCGTTTTTTGAGCAACTATATGTATTAAAAACTAGAAATAGTAAAAAAGCTAGGATAAAAAATTTGAGAAGAAAAGGGATTTCTAGAATTTCAAAAAGTAAAAGGAGATTTTATGCTGACGAATCAATACATTGAAGATATTGTGAGAGAGTTTTTTTATCAAGAAACTGAAGGGGAATATTGGGATTTTAAAGAAAAACCATATTTCTATGAAGGTCAAAGCGAAAAGGATAAGAACAAGAAAAAAGGAGACCTTCTCCATGATATTATTTGTATGGCAAACAATATGAGTAATCATGATGCATACATTATAATGGGAATTAGTGATCATCCAGTAGAGATTACAGGTGTAAAACAATTTACTAAAAAATGGACTCAGGAAAGCTATCAAGATTTTTTGCAAAATTTATCTTGGGCTGGAGATTGTGTGCCGTCAGTTGAGTTAAGAAGTATTAATAATGGTAATTTAGAAGTTCTTGTAGTTAGAAAGTCTAATAAAGTTCCCTTTTATTTGACTAAAAGGTATAATAAAGTGAATGAAAATCACATATATGTAAGAAAGGGAGCAAAAAATACTGCTATTGATAGTCAGGCTAATATAGATGACATTGAAAAACTTTTTAAGTTTAGATTGGGTATAATACCATTTCCGAAAGAGAGAGTTATCACATATATTGATGATACAGAGAATTGGGTGAAGATGAAGAGCTCATATGAAAGTATTTCATGGTACTATGATCCTTTTCCAGAATTTACTATTGATTTAATTGATGATCCACAAAACTATGCATTAAGAACACCAGTTTATGCACTTATTCATCCTAACGCAAGAAGTTCTTGGCAAATTTTACGTCTAAGATACCATCAAACAATCTTATTAGAGTTTACTTCACATTATATTGATGAGCATAGAGGTTTTTCTGTTCAACCACAGTTTAATTTTTTAAAATTTTCCAACGGATTTGAAGATATAAAATTAAATTCTACTTATTACTACTATTTGCATGATTCTATCGAAATTAAGCTAATGTATTTGTTGAAGGAACTACTTGAGCAGGATGGTGATGCATGGAGACGACATTTAAGCTTAATTCCTGTTTTTTATAGCGATGATGAAAGAAAATCTATTGAAGTATATATTGAAGAGAATAAAGATAATATTATTATGAAAATAGCGAAAGAGAGTGAGAAGATTTGTTTGGGTTATAACTATGATGGTGATGAGGAACGAAGTAAATGGGACAAAGAAGAAATAGCAGTAACCAAAGTGGTAAAAAAATTATTAGGTGAATTAAGGGAAAAACAGTTATATACCAAGGGTAAATGAATTGTCCTCATTGGCACCAATAAGGGCGCTATTTTCGAATTATATAAATGAGTCCCTTTTGAATATTTCTAAGGGGACTTATCAGTATTTGATAACTTAAAAGTATTTACTTTCGATAGCTTTTGAGTTATAATAAATTCGAAAAGAGGATGCTTTGTGCACACTATTTATTTTTATAAAGATAAACATGGGAATCAACCAGTTTTGGACTATATGAAGGAGCTGGCTAGTCGCAACAGCAAGGATAGCCGGATCAAACTCAATAAGCTCAATGACTATATCGAGCTCTTGAGTCAACAGGGAACTCGTGCCGGTGAGCCCTACATCAAGCATCTAGAGGCAGAGATTTGGGAGTTAAGACCCTTACGGGATCGGATTTTGTTTGTGGCTTGGATAGATGGAAGCTTTGTCTTACTGCATCATTTTGTTAAAAAGACGCAAAAGACTCCCAGACGGGAGATTGAGAAGGCCAAACGAGAGTTGCAAGATTTGAAAGAAAGAGGGCTAAAAGATGAAGAATAGTGCTATTGGTAGTAATTGGAAAGAAGTGAGGGCAGAGCTTTTCACCAAGGAAGAAATCCTAGAAAGTGATCTGCGGGTAGCGATTATGACAGAGCTGATCGAGGCCAGACATGAAAAGGGTATTAGCCAAAAGAAGCTTGAAGAACTCAGTGGGGTCAGTCAACCTGTCATCGCTCGAATGGAGACAGGAAAGACCAACCCTCAATTGGATACGGTATTGAAAGTATTAGCAAGCCTTGGCAAGACCCTAGTCGTCGTCCCACTAGAGCAAGAAAAGGCTTAATAGAAAATAAGAAATATATATTAGAGAAACAAATCAAACTTACCAGAGGCTTTGACCAATTCCTGCCATAGAGCCAGCTTAGACGCACTCTGATAAAAAGCACACCCCAATCGTTAGATTTTCTGTCTAACTTTTGAGGTGTGCTTTTTTTATTGCAATCTGTTTTATTTATCAATACAATTTCAAATCACGAGGGTCAACTGGGAAGGTTGGGTTGTATGGGTTGTGACGTAGTTTGAAGTGTTTGATATCTTCAATGGTTTGAGTTCCAGATAGTTGCATGACAGTCTTCAATTCTGCATTCAAGTGTTCAAAGACTTGACGCACACCGATGCTACCACCAAGGGCCAAACCATAGATCACAGGGCGACCAATGGCTACTAAGTCTGCTCCTGAAGCCAAGGCTTTAAAGACGTGTTGGCCACGACGAATACCAGAGTCAAAGACAATCGGTACCCGTTTATCTACTGCTTCAGCGACTTCTTGGAGCGAGTCAAAGGCAGCTGGTCCACCGTCGATTTGGCGGCCACCGTGGTTGGTTACCCAGATTCCAGAAGCACCTGCGGCAAGGGAACGTTCGACATCTTCACGGCATTGAGGACCTTTGACATAGACAGGAAGTCCTGAGTATTCAGCGATAAATTCTACATCTCGTGGAGACAGGCGTTGTTTAGCTGATTTGTAGACAAAGTCCATGGACTTACCAGCACCTTCGGGTAAGTATTCTTCAACGATAGGCATGCCAACTGGGAAAACAAAACCATTACGCTTATCAACCTCACGATTGCCCCCTACAGTCGCATCCGCAGTTAAGACAATGGCTGTGTAGCCTTCTGCCTTGACACGATCCATAATATGGCGGTTAATCCCGTCATCTTTACTGAAGTAAAATTGGAACCAGTGCGGTGTTCCTTGGAGGGCTTGAGAAATTTCTGGAAGATCAACTGTGGAGTAGGAGCTGGTTGTATAAAGAGAGCCAAACTCATGTACACCACGCGCAGTGGCGACTTCCCCTTGCTCATTTGCTAATTTATGGGCTGCAACAGGCGCCATGATGATTGGTGAAGACAGTTTTTCGCCTGCAAATTCAATCTCAGTGCTTGGATTTTCCACATCACAGAGCGTATGAGGGACAATGAGTTTATGATTAAAAGCTCGAATGTTCTCGCGCAAAGTGAACGTGTCCTCAGCTCCACTCGCGATGTAGCCAAAAGCAGCTTTAGGAATGACTTGCTGCGCCATAGGCTCCAAATCATAGGTGTTGATAAAATCCACAGGGCCTTCGGCATTGCTTGTTGTGTATGACATAAAATGTCCTCCTTGATAAAAGTAAACGTTTACTTTTTTAATTTACAGGAACATCTTAACTCTTTTTCATATCATTTTCAAAAATTTTGTCTGGAAGTTTCAGATTGCAATAGAGATGATAAATATTTTTTATCATTGTGATAGAAAATACATATTATCCAAACATGCCTTTTAGTGCTACAATAGCTGTATTATTCCTAGATGGGAGGTTCTCTTTTGGATTGGTCCATTGTTGAACAATATCTACCATTATATCAAAAGGCATTTTTTCTAACTCTGCATATCGCAGTTTGGGGCATTTTGGGAGCTTTTCTAGTTGGTTTACTTGTTAGTATCATCCGGCATTATCGCATCCCTGTTTTGGCACAGCTAGCCACAGCTTATATTGAATTATCGCGAAATACGCCGCTTTTGATCCAACTCTTCTTTCTCTACTTTGGGCTTCCTCGGATTGGGATTGTCCTTTCCTCTGAGGTCTGCGCAACTCTAGGCCTCATCTTTTTGGGAGGCTCCTATATGGCAGAATCCTTCCGAAGCGGGCTAGAAGCAGTTAGTCAAACCCAGCATGAGATTGGCTTAGCGATCGGTCTGACACCCGTTCAAGTTTTTCGCTACGTGGTCTTGCCACAAGCCACAGCAGTGGCTCTGCCGTCCTTCAGTGCTAATGTGATTTTCTTGATTAAGGAAACCTCAGTTTTCTCTGCGGTTGCTCTAGCCGACCTTATGTATGTTGCTAAGGACTTGATTGGTCTTTACTATGAGACAGACATCGCACTGGCTATGTTGGTAGTAGCTTATCTTATCATGCTCCTGCCTATATCATTGCTCTTCAGTTGGATAGAAAGGAGGCTCCGCCATGCAGGATTCGGGAATACAAGTACTCTTCCAGGGAAATAATCTTTTGCGGATCTTACAGGGATTGGGAGTCACGATTGGGATTTCCATCCTCTCTGTCCTTTTATCCATGATTTTCGGAACGGTTATAGGAATCATCATGACCTCTCATTCTAAAGTCGTTCGCTTCTTGACACGTTTTTATCTAGAATTCATCCGTATCATGCCCCAACTGGTGCTACTCTTCATTGTTTATTTCGGCTTAGCTCGAAACTTTAATATCAATATATCGGGAGAGACTTCTGCAATTATCGTTTTTACACTCTGGGGAACAGCTGAAATGGGGGATTTGGTGCGCGGAGCTATCACTTCCCTTCCCAAACATCAGTTTGAAAGCGGGCAGGCGCTGGGCTTAACGAATTTCCAACTTTACTACCACATCATCATCCCGCAGGTCTTGAGAAGACTGCTTCCGCAGGCCATCAATCTCGTTACTCGGATGATTAAAACGACTTCTCTGGTTGTTTTGATTGGAGTCGTTGAAGTTACAAAGGTGGGACAGCAAATCATCGATAGCAATCGCTTGACCATTCCAACCGCATCCTTTTGGATTTACGGCACCATACTGGTTCTGTATTTCGCAGTTTGCTTCCCCATTTCCAAACTATCCACTCACTTAGAAAAACACTGGAGGAACTAAATGTCTGATACCATATTAGAAATCAAGGATCTAAAAAAATCCTTTGGAGACAATCCTATCCTCCAAGGACTTTCCCTAGAAATCAAGAAAGGGGAAGTAGTGGTTATTCTAGGACCATCTGGTTGTGGGAAAAGCACCCTCCTTCGTTGCCTTAATGGCCTAGAAACCATTCAGGGTGGAGATATTCTTCTGGATGGCCAGTCTATTATTGAAAACCAGAGAGACTTTCACTTGGTTCGTCAAAAGATTGGCATGGTCTTTCAAAGTTATGAACTCTTTCCCCATCTGGACGTCCTGCAGAACCTTATCTTAGGTCCTATCAAAGCACAAGGACGGGATAAGAAAGAAGTGACGGAAGAAGCCCTGCAATTACTGGAACGCGTCGGATTGCTCGATAAAAAACACAGTTTCGCTCGCCAATTATCTGGTGGACAAAAGCAACGGGTTGCCATTGTCCGTGCCCTGCTCATGCATCCAGAAATTATCCTCTTTGATGAGGTGACGGCTTCGCTTGATCCAGAAATGGTGCGTGAGGTCCTCGAACTCATCAACGACCTAGCTCAAGAAGGTCGTACCATGATCTTGGTGACCCACGAAATGCAGTTTGCTCAAGCCATTGCGGACCGGATTATCTTCCTCGACCAAGGGAAGATTGCCGAAGAAGGAACGGCTCAGTCCTTCTTTACCAATCCACAAACCAAACGAGCACAGGAATTTTTAAACGTTTTTGACTTTAGCCAATTTGGCTCATATTTATAAAGGAGATTCTTATGAAACTACTCAAATCACTCTTAACTGTTTTGGCACTTGCCTTTGCCCTTATCTTTGTCACGGCTTGTGGCTCAGGCGGAAATGCTACTTCTTCATCTGGCAAAACTACTGCTAAAGCTCGCACTATTGAGGAAATCAAAAAAAGTGGTGAACTTCGAATTGCTGTATTTGGAGACAAGAAACCTTTTGGTTATGTAGACAACGACGGTTCTTACCAAGGTTATGACATCGAACTGGGAAATCAGCTAGCTAAAGACCTCGGTGTTAAGGTAAAATACGTTTCTGTCGATGCTGCCAACCGTGCAGAATACTTGATTTCTAACAAGGTGGATATTACTCTTGCCAACTTTACCGTCACAGACGAACGTAAGAAACAAGTTGACTTTGCCCTTCCATACATGAAGGTTTCACTGGGTGTTGTATCTCCTAAGAAAGGTGTTATCACAGATGTTAAACAGCTTGAAGGCAAGACTTTGATTGTCACAAAAGGAACTACCGCTGAAACTTACTTTGAGAAAAATCATCCAGAAGTTAAACTTCAAAAATACGACCAATACAGTGACGCCTACCAAGCTCTTTTGGATGGACGTGGAGATGCCTTCTCGACTGACAATACTGAAGTTCTAGCTTGGGCTCTTGAAAATAAAGGATATGAAGTAGGAATTACTTCTCTCGGTGACCCAGATACCATCGCACCAGCAGTCCAAAAAGGAAACAAAGAGTTGCTTGATTTCATCAATAAAGACATTGAAAAATTGGGCAAGGAAAACTTCTTCCACAAGGCTTATGAAAAGACTCTTCACCCAACCTACGGTGATGCTGCAAAAGCAGATGACCTCGTCGTTGAAGGTGGAAAAGTAGAATAGAAGCGTTGGTCAAGTAGAACAATCTGCCTTAAAAAATGAACCGCATTTCAACAGTTAGACAGAAAGAGTCTAGCAGTTGAGGTGCGGTTCAAATTATGTTCATTTGATTTATTTTATTTCTACAAGTAGAGCTCAGTTAGCTTGTGAGCTACACCGTCTTGGTCGTTGGTGAGTTCAAGCTGTTGGTCAGCGTAAGGCAGCAGGGTTTCGCTGGCATTCTTCATGGCATAGCCTGTTCCCGCAAATTCCAGCATTTCAGTATCATTGTGCTCGTCACCAAAAGCAATCAGTTCCTTGCGATCGGCATTGAGGATATTGAGCAGGTACTGGAGGGCGAAGGCCTTGTTAACACCTTTAGGACCGCACTCAAGGATATTGAGAGGACCGCCCCAGGTATTGATGGAGAGTTCATGCTGGTAAAAAGCATTCATCTCTTCAGCCAGAGCGTATTTGTCTGTGGCATGGGTTTGCAGCAAGATAGCATTTGGATTTTTAGTGACCAGCTGCGCTTGAAATTGATTTTCTGGCTTGAAATTATCAATGCCAAAGAGCTTGGGATCTGCGATTTCTTCGTTTGTATTGGTGATGTAGAATTTCTTACGGTATTCACCAGCGATGAAATCGGCCTCGATTTCCTCTTTTCGTTGGACCATATCTAGCAAAAAGGCTTTGTCTACCGTCAAGGATTGCTCAAATTCCCACTTTTTTTCAGGAATATGGGTCAAAGAGCCGTTGAAGTTTATCATGGGAGTATTCAGCTCTAACTCTTTATAGAAATCCAGAGCCATTCGGTAAGGACGACCAGTTGTGATGATGACCTTGTGTCCTTTAGCCGATATTTTTTTGATAGTTTCTTTGGTAAAATCAGACAGCTTACTCTCAGAATTGAGCAAGGTTCCGTCCAAATCTACAGCAATTACTTTATTCGTCATTCTTTTTCCTCGTACAGTATCAATCAGTATAGTAAATCTATTATAACAGAATTAAGAATAAATGACACAAGTTGTGGTATAATGTTTCCTCAATAGCTAAGACGAAAGATGTCTGCTAACAGTCTATGAGCGAAGAGAGTTAAAGTAAGGGGAGGATCTTGTATGCGTAAACCAATTTTGATTCACATTTTTTTCCTACTAATTGCAATTGTTGTGTATATTCAGGGGATTACGGCTCAGGGGCCAGACCTGATCTGGAATATGATTCTGGCCTTAATTGCCTATGATGCTGCGGTCTTAACGACGATATCTAAGAAGCAGAAATGGCTTTATCCACTTTTGTTAGTGGTTTGGCTGGCCTTTTATCCTAATACTTTTTATATGCTGACGGACTTGGTGCACATGACTTGGGTGGGAGATACTCTGTGGAACCCTGTCAGCATGCGCCTATTTATGGCTTTTGTGCCGAGCATTTTATTTGGCGTTTATTGTGGGATTGAAAGCTGGAATATCTTGCGCGAGCGCTGGAAGTGGACTTGGTGGCTGGATATGCTTGTGGTTGCAGGTCTGTCTTATCTGTCGAGTCTAGCCATTTATATCGGTCGTTATGATCGCCTCAATTCTTGGGATCTGGTGACGCGACCCCAGCTAGTTGTCCAAAAGCTACTGGAAACCTTTCAGAAGGATCGTCTGGTATTTATCCTTGGATTTACCTTTATCCAAATCATGACTTTGCTCTTTTTAAGCAGAGAAAATAAAAAATAAGGCACTTTAAAGTATTTTTTGGAGCAATGGACTTGAAAAAGTGAATGTTTTTGAGTATAATCATAGTATTGTTCGTAAATAACGAATAAGCAGCGCTGTTTTAAAGAAAATCAGGAGTTCTCTTTTAATCAGTTGCCATAAAACAATTTAGGAGATTATCTATAATGGATAAATTATTTAAACTCAAAGAGCACGGTACGGATGTTCGTACGGAAGTTCTCGCTGGGTTAACAACTTTCTTTGCTATGAGCTACATCCTCTTTGTCAATCCAGCCATGCTGTCGCAAACGGGGATGCCAGCTCAAGGAGTCTTTCTGGCTACGATCATCGGTTCTGTTGCTGGAACGCTCATGATGGCCTTCTATGCCAACCTCCCTTACGCACAGGCGCCGGGGATGGGCCTCAATGCTTTCTTTACTTTCACGGTTGTCTTTAGTTTGGGCTATACTTGGCAAGAAGCTTTGGGCATGGTCTTCATCTGTGGTCTGATCTCGCTCTTCATTACCCTGACTAAGATTCGGAAGGCTATTATCGAGTCTATTCCATCAGCTTTGCGTTCAGCTATTTCCGCTGGTATCGGTGTCTTCCTAGCTTATGTAGGGATTAAAAATGCCGGACTGTTGAAGTTTTCGATTGATCCTGGCAACTATGTAGTAGCTGGTAAAGGAGCTGACCAAGCCAAAGCAGCTATCACAGCAAACTCAGCTGCGACTCCAGGATTAGTTGATTTTAATAATCCAGCAGTTTTACTCGCTTTACTTGGTCTAGCGATTACAGTTTTCTTTGTTATCAAGGGCATCAAAGGTGGCATTATCTTGTCTATCTTTACAACGACGGTCGTAGCAATTGCTGTTGGCTTAGTAAACCTGTCTGCGATTGACTTTGGTCAGCATAATCTGTCAACAGCTCTGAAAGAACTTGGACAAGTGTTCGGGGTGGCAGTTGGTCCAGAAGGTTTGGGAGCTCTCTTTGCTGATACGGCGCGCCTGCCTCAGACATTCATGGCTATCCTAGCCTTCTCTCTGACGGATATCTTTGATACCATTGGTACCTTGATCGGAACTGGTGAAAAAGTAGGGATCGTCGCAAGCTCTGGTGAAAACCATGAGTCAGAAGGTTTGGACAAGGCTTTGTACTCAGACTTGATCGGTACGACTATCGGTGCAATCGCCGGAACATCTAACGTTACTACTTACGTAGAGTCTGCAGCTGGTATCGGAGCTGGCGGACGGACTGGTTTGACAGCCTTGGTTGTAGCGGTCTGCTTTGCAGTATCTAGCTTCTTTAGCCCGTTGTTGGCAATCGTTCCAACAGCAGCAACTGCACCAATCTTGATTGTCGTTGGGATCATGATGCTTGGCAGTCTGAAAAATATCCAGTGGGATGATATGGCAGAAGCTGTCCCAGCTTTCTTCACCTCTATCTTCATGGGCTTCACTTACAGTATCACGAACGGGATTGCAGCAGGATTTATCATGTATGCTCTTGTGAAAGTTATCAAAGGTCAAGCTAAGGATGTGCATCCAATGATTTGGATCTTAAACCTGCTCTTCATCCTTAACTTTATCAGCCTGGCTCTTTCTTAAAAATTATTATTAAGAAGTTGGAAATCTTCCAGCTTCTTTCTTTATGCGAGAAAAAGATTTGTGGACGATCTTAGATTCTTTTTGATAGAAGTGAGTGGCTTGTCCTCAATAAAAGATTTGGAGGTCTATCTAATTTTTTTCAAACATTTTGCTTCCTCTATTAGAAAATTGAGCGCAAATGCAAATCTTCTGGTATAATAAAAGAATGTTTAGTCATAATGAAGAAGAATTAATCAAATGGGGCCAGCGTCTCGGAAGCCTCCTTCAGGAGCAAGATGTTTTGGTTTTGACAGGAGACTTGGGTGCGGGCAAGACAACTTTTACCAAGGGCTTGGCCCAAGGTCTGGGCATCAAGCAGATGATCAAAAGTCCGACCTATACCATTGTTCGCGAGTATGAAGGACGTTTGCCACTGTACCACTTAGATGTCTATCGGATTGGTGAGGATCCGGACTCGATTGACTTGGATGATTTTCTCTTTGGTGAGGGAGTTACGGTCATCGAGTGGGGAGAATTGCTAGGTGAGAGTTTACCAGATGATTATCTGAAGCTGACTCTTCTAAAGAAAGACGACGGTCGCGAGCTAGTCTTTGAAAGTCAGGGACGCCGTTCTCAGGAACTACTGGAGGAATTGCTGCATGGCTGAGTTTGAATTGGCCTTGCGGGAGGCTGAAAAAGCGGATGCCGCTGACTTGATTCGCTTCTTAAATCAAGTCGGATCCGAGTCAGACTACATGACCTTGGATGAGGCGGGGATTTTGATGGATGAAGAGCAGATGGCTCAGTTCATTCAGCGTCAAGCTGAGTCGGATAATCAGCTTTATCTTTTGGCCTTGCTTGATAATGAAATCGCTGGGATTGTCAATATCACAGCGGATTTTCATGAGCGAATCCGCCACATTGGGCAAGTCTTTATCGTTGTCAAAAAAGCCTTTTGGAATCAAGGCCTCGGTCGTATCTTGCTAGAAGAAGCTGTGGACTGGGCAGAAAATGGAAGTAGTCTTCGCCGTCTGGAACTGACTGTTCAGGTCAGAAATGAACGAGCAGTTCATCTCTATAAAAAATTAGGATTTGAAATCGAAGGCCTGCAAAAAAGAGGGGCCTATTTAAGAGAAGGGATATTTCTAGATGTTTACCTAATGGGAAAACTGATAGATTGATGAAATATGTTTAAAAAAATTGTACGAATGTTTTTGAGCCTTTTGCTTGTCACAGCTATTGGAGTAGGAGGCTATGCTTGGACTATTTACAATCAGTCAACGGACGCTTTGTCCCATACTTACAAGGGTTTTGGGAATGAGACGAACGTTATTGCGGAAACCAAGCCCCTGACAATCTTGTTGATGGGGGTAGATACAGGGAGTGGCTCGCGGTCTGATACCTGGAAGGGAAATAGCGACTCTATGCTTCTCCTATCTGTCAATCCTCAGACTAAAAAGACAGTCATGATGAGTTTGGAGCGGGATATTCTGACTCAAATCGATGAAAAAGGCGAAACGACAGAAGCCAAACTAAACGCTGCCTATGCTTATGGCGGTGCAGAATTAGCCATCGCGACCATTGAGAAATTGATGAACATCCATATTGACCGTTATGTGATGATCAATATGCAAGGACTGGTTCAGCTAGTCGATGCAGTTGGAGGTATTGAAGTCAACAATACCTTTGATTTCCCGATTTCCATCGAAGAAAATGAACCGGAATATACTGCAACTGTCGAGCCAGGTAAGCATTTGATCAACGGAGATCAAGCTTTGGTCTATGCCCGCATGCGTTACCAGGATCCAGAGGGGGATTACGGTCGTCAGAAACGTCAGCGTGAGGTGATCCGAAAGGTCGTTGAGAAGGTACTCAGTCTTAATAGTATCAGTCATTATCAAGCTATTTTGCGAGCAGTCAGCAAGAATATGCAGACCAATGTAGCACTGGATGCGGGAAGTATCCCTCAGTTATTGGGCTACAAAGACGCCTTTAGAAGCATTCAGTCTGAACAATTACGTGGGGAAGATGCTACCTTGGCTGATGGAGGTAGCTATCAGCTGGTTACGTCTGATCATTTGCTGGAAATGCAAAATTTGATTCGGAAAACGTTGGGCTTGTCTTCAGTTAAGACTCTGAAAACCAATGCCGTACTGTATGAAGATCTGATGGGAGGCCGAAGCTTGCGCTCTTCTAATTCTAGCTCTTCAGCAACTTATCAGCATGATGAGCAGCCGATTTACAATCAACCAACGGAGAGCAATTATGGTGGTGCCAACTATAGTAGTTCGACACCGACCCCTCCTGAGCCAAGTGCTAGCAGTGAACCGCCAGCAAGTTCTGCGCCTGCATCTACGCCAGCTCCGACACCGTCAGCATCATCTGCCGATCACTCTGCAACATCAGCATCTTCTGAATAAACAAATCGCCCAAGCTTACTAGCTTGAGCGATTTTTAATGCCTGTGGTTCTTATTTTGCGAGCCATTTCCAGAAGAAATCAATAATATAGGTCAGTCCGTAAGTGTAGATGATGAGGGTGATGGGTTTGCAGAGTACGATAATCAGCATATACTTTTTGAAGGTCATCTTGGTCAAGGCGGCTAGCATACAGAGAAAATCAGCGGGACTGATGGGCCAAATCATCATAAAGATAAAGAAACGCTCAAAGCGATTGCCCTCATCCAGCCACCCCACATACTTGTCATAGGTCCGCTTGCTGACGACGGACTGGACAAAGGCTGGTCCGTAGGTGCGAGCCAGATAGAAGATGATGGCGCAGCCGATGACGATGCCGACATAGTTGTAGATGGTGCCGATGATATGCCCGTAGATAAAGATGCCCGCTACAGAGGTCAAGGCGCCAGGGATAATGGGTACGACAGTCTGCAAGATTTGTAGGAAGATAAACAGAGGTGGTCCCCAGATGCCTGCTTGTCTGATAAAGGCAGACAAGGTTTCCTTGGACTGGAGAATCCCTGCATAGTAGGCCCAGATGCAAAAGGCCACTGTCCCCACAGCCCCGATGATGGACGACCAGTTGATGATTTTTTGCAAAAAGGGAGAAACAGTTTTCATTTCTCGATCCTTGCTTGCCATAGGCACCTCCAAGAGAATTATTCTTATATCTACTATAGCATCTTTTGCCATTTTTGTAAGCTTTGAAGCTGTAGGCGCTAAAAAGTATAAAAGATGATATAATGATGTGACTAGCGAGCAATCATCTATGAGCATTCAAAAATCAGGGAGAGTGCTTGTGCTTGCACTAAAAATTCTAAGAGTTAGGAGAGTTATAGTGGAAGAATTTCTAAACTTATATCATCAAAAATTGTGGGAGATTGCATATGAGAATCTCGTAACCACTTTTTTCTATCCTAATACAGTTTTCTGGCTTGTACTATTTTTAATTTTTTTGTACGGCTCTTTAGGAAAAAAACGGATTCTATTAATTATAGCTAGTTATTTCTTCTTGTTTCTTTTGGGCGGAGTCGCAGAGTTTGTGAATAGTTACGACAAAATTATGAATCCAAATTCAATTTATAACAAATACTTTCTTTACGATTCGATAGTTTCAGTAGAAGGTCATTTCCAGATTGAGTATGTAGATAAGCAGCCCTTATCTAGTGTTGATGGAGAGCTTAAGAAAGAAGATGTTATACTATTTGCGGTATCTGCTCCTGTACATTATGATGGTCTTTTTACTGATACAGCATATTTGTTAACAGGTGAGTATAGACGAGGGAAATCATTTTTAGTTGCTTTAGTAGGATACGAAGAGAAAGATGGTGAATGGGAATCTGTTGACATTCGCATTGCTCCGGGTATTGAGGAGAAGGATTTTCAGAAGTTTTCGAAGATACTTCATATCAGAAAAGCTAAAGAATCGTCTTTTAATGGCGTTATCAGTTATCTTCAAGAACTTCATGAAAAAAAGTTAGAGAGCGAAAAAAATAGATAGTGGTCTTATGAGCATGAATTTTGCCCATTTTAAAATAAAGCTTCCCATTGGGGAGCTGTTTTCATTTGTTTGGAGAATAGAGAAAGGAGAATCTCCCAATGGCTCTTGGAAGAAATGGGGTTATAGGTGCCAAAAAGCCCATTTTATGCTATAATAATGAGAATACGATTTTTGGAGAGAGATGTGGCGATTGAAGATTACATGCCCGACTTTGCGGTCGAGGCGGTTTACGATTTGACAGTAGAGAGTTTGAAAAGACAGGGTATCAAAGCGGTTTTGGTGGACTTGGATAACACCTTGATTGCTTGGAATAATCCTGATGGGACCCCAGAGATGAAGAAGTGGCTCCATGATTTGCGGGACGCGGGCATTCAGATTATCGTGGTGTCCAATAATAACCAAAAACGGGTCAAGAGAGCTGTTGAAAAGTTTGAAATTGACTATGTCTACTGGGCCATGAAACCCTTCACTTGGGGCATTGATCGGGCGCTCAAGCTTTTTCATTTTGAAAAAAATGAAGTGGTCATGGTGGGCGACCAGCTCATGACGGATATTCGGGCGGCTCATCGGACTGGGATTCGCTCGATTTTGGTCAAACCGCTGGTCGAGCACGACTCTATCAAGACTCAGATCAACCGAGCGCGTGAACGCCGTGTGCTCAAAAAAATCACTGAAAAATACGGCCCAATTCAATACAAAAAAGGAATTTAAGCATGGAAGAACTTCTCTGTATCGGCTGCGGAGCCCCTATTCAGACAGAAGATAAGAGCCAGCTAGGCTACACGCCCCAGTCGGCTCTGGAAAAAGGCTTGGAGACAGGCGAACTCTATTGCCAGCGCTGTTTCCGCTTGCGCCATTATAATGAAATCAGCGACGTTCAGCTGACGGATGATGACTTTCTGCGGCTTCTGCATGAGGTTGGAGATAGTGACGCTTTGGTCGTCAATGTTGTCGATATTTTTGACTTTAATGGCTCGGTTATCCCTGGCCTGCCTCGCTTTGTCGCAGGAAATGATGTGCTCTTGGTCGGGAATAAAAAGGACATTCTGCCTAAGTCAGTCAAGGATGGTAAGGTGACCCAATGGCTGACAGAGCGAGCTCACGAAGAAGGTCTGCGTCCAGTCGATGTCATTCTGACCTCAGCTCAAAACAAGCAGGCCATTAAGGATTTGATTGACAAAATCGAGCATTGCCGCAAGGGACGTGATGTGTATGTGGTCGGCGTGACCAATGTGGGCAAGTCCACTTTGATTAACGCCATCATTCAGGAAATCACGGGCGATAAGGATGTCATTACGACTTCTCGCTTCCCGGGAACAACTCTTGATAAAATTGAGATTCCTTTGGCAGACGGCAGTCATATCTATGATACACCGGGCATTATCCATCGTCACCAGATGGCTCACTATCTTTCTGCTAAGAATCTCAAATACATCAGTCCCAAAAAGGAAATCAAACCCAAAACCTACCAGCTCAATCCTGAGCAAACCCTCTTTTTAGGTGGTTTAGGCCGCTTTGACTTTGTGGCAGGTGACAAGCAAGGCTTCACGGCTTATTTTGACAATGAGCTCAAGCTCCACCGGACCAAGTTGGAAGGTGCCAGCGATTTTTATGACAAGCATGTCGGCAGTCTCTTAGTACCGCCGGTTGGCAAGGAAAAGGAAGAATTTCCAGCCTTGGTCAAGCATGAATTTACCATCAAGGACAAGACAGATATCGTCTTCTCTAGTCTGGGTTGGATTCGCGTCAGTGGTCCTGCCAGAGTAGCTGGCTGGGCGCCAGAGGGTGTGGATGTGGTCTTGCGCAAGGCAATTATCTAAGAAAGGTAGGAGGATGTATGACCCAGTCAACTTTTATCGCACCAGAAAAATATGCGGAAGCTATTCAGCAAATACCATACAGCAAAGTGGTGACTTTGGCTGATTTGCGTACTCGCTTTGGACAGGATAATAGTGCTCCATTTTTTTCAGGTATTGCTGCTTTGATTGTCGCTTGGTCTGAGGAAGATGCCAAAATCCCCTATTGGCGAGTACTCAAGTCAGGCGGGGAAGTCAATGCGAAGTATCCTGGAGGCCTTGAAGTACAAAGAGGGCTGCTGGAAGCGGAAGGACATAGCATTATTCAAAAAGGGAAAACAAAGATGAGGTACTATGTCCAAGATTTTCAAAAGAAACGGTATTCATTTGATTTGGAAAGAAATCTCATGTGCGGGCAAGACTAATACTCTTTGAGTATAAGCTCTGTTATTTTTAAAAGAATAAGGAAAACTATGACACTAACATCAAAACAACGGGCCTTTCTCAACAGTCAGGCACATAGTCTCAAACCTATCATTCAGATTGGGAAAAATGGACTCAACGACCAAATCAAAACCAGTGTCCGTCAGGCACTGGACGCACGAGAGCTGATTAAGGTCACGCTCTTGCAGAATACAGATGAGAATATCCATGAAGTTGCTGAGATTTTGGAAGAAGAAATCGGAGTGGATACGGTGCAGAAGATCGGCCGGATCTTGATTCTCTTCAAGCAGTCCAGCAAGAAGGAAAATCGCAAACTCTCTGTTAAAGTCAAGCAAATTTAAGGAAAAATTTCTGTGGAGATATCAGCCTATGGCTATTGAATTACTGACCCCCTTTACCAAGGTGGAATTAGAACCAGAAGTTAAAGATAAGAAACGCAAGCAGATTGGCATTTTAGGTGGGAATTTCAACCCTGTCCACCATGCTCATTTGGTCGTGGCGGATCAGGTCCGCCAACAGTTGGGCTTGGATCAGGTCCTGCTCATGCCAGAGTACGAGCCGCCCCATGTGGATAAGAAAGAGACCATTGATGAAAAGCATCGGCTGAAGATGCTGGAATTGGCCATCGAGGGTATTGAAGGCCTAGGGATTGAAACCATTGAGCTGGAGCGCAAGGGAATTTCCTACACCTACGACACGATGAAGCTGCTGACAGAGCAGCATCCAGATACAGATTATTACTTTATCATCGGTGCGGATATGGTGGACTATCTGCCCAAGTGGTACCGCATTGATGAACTGGTTGAGCTGGTTCAGTTTGTCGGTGTTCAGCGACCGCGCTACAAAGCGGGGACTTCTTACCCTGTTATCTGGGTAGATGTGCCCCTCATGGATATTTCCTCCAGTATGGTAAGGGATTTTTTGGCTCAGGGACGAACCCCTAACTTTCTGCTTCCGCAGCCAGTTTTAGACTATATCGAGAAAGAAGGGCTTTATTTATGACCTATGAAAGCTATATCAGTATGGGCCGTGAGGCCTTGCTGGCTAAGATGGAAACAGTCATGCCCGAGAAGCGCCTGAGACATTGTCTGGGTGTGGAAAAGGCTGCTCGTGAATTAGCAGAGCGCTTCGGACTTGATGTCGAAAAAGCAGGGCTGTCAGGACTTCTACATGACTATGCTAAAAAGGTCTCGGACGAGGAATTTCTGGCCTTGATTGACAAATACCAGCTGGATCCTGACCTGAAAAATTGGGGCAACAATGTCTGGCACGGCATGGTGGGTATTTACAAGATTCAGGAAGACTTAGGCATCGAAGATGCAGAGATTCTCCGAGCTATCGAGATTCATACAGTGGGCAGTAGCACCATGTCTGAGCTGGACAAGGTCGTCTATGTCGCCGACTATATTGAG
Source organism: uncultured Streptococcus sp. (assembly GCA_963547765.1). Taxonomy (GTDB): domain Bacteria; phylum Bacillota; class Bacilli; order Lactobacillales; family Streptococcaceae; genus Streptococcus. The sequence goes on from CAUUSJ010000022.1 coordinate 24,679, forward strand.
CACAACCGAGATTTCCCGGGAGTGGACAAGGCCAGAGAGCTGGCTCAGCGCTCACTCAATCAAGCTGTGGCCTACGAAACAGCAAGGACCGTGGAGCATTTGGCTCACAAGGGAATCCTTATCTACCCGCAGACCTTGGAGACCTACAATGCCTTTGTAGGATATTTGAAGTAAATAGAAGAAAATTAAAGAGGAACTATGAAAGAACAAGAATTATTGGAACTGGTCGTCAAGGCGGCCGATGAAAAGCGTGCAGAAGATATTGTAGCTTTGGACCTGCAAGGTCTGACTACTGTGACAGATTACTTTGTCATCGTCAGCTCGATGAACAGTCGTCAGCTGGATGCAGTCGCTGAAAATATCCGTGAGAAAGCTGCGGCGGCGGGTGTTTCTGCTGGTCATGTTGAGGGAGACGCAGCTGGTGGCTGGGTTCTCTTAGACTTAGGCGGCGTGGTCGTCCATGTCTTTTCTGAGGAAATGCGGGCGCACTATAACCTTGAAAAACTCTGGCATGAAGCAACTGGTGTGAATGTTGCAGCCTTATTGGAAGAAAAAAACAAGTGATTTTTTGCCCTTGGGCAGAAAGCAGAATTCGGCTCAGTCAGCCTGCTGGCTGGGCTGTTTTTGAAAGGAAAAGTATGGCAACTTATGAAACCTTCGCGTCGGTTTACGATGCGATTATGGATGATTCTTTGTATGAGAAGTGGACGGATTTCAGTCTGCGTCATTTTCCCAAGGATAAGAAAAAGCTGCTGGAGTTGGCCTGTGGTACGGGCATTCAGTCTATTTATTTTAAGCAGGCTGGTTTTGATGTAACGGGGTTGGACCTTAGTCAGGAAATGCTGGATTTGGCGGAGAAACGTAGCAGAGAGGCCGGTTTGGATATTCCCTTTATCCAGGGCAATATGCTGGATTTGAGTGGTGTTGGTCAGTTTGATTTGGTGACGTGCTATTCAGACTCGATTTGCTATATGGAAGACGAAGTCGATGTCGGTCAGGTCTTCACTCAAGTTTACCAGCATCTAAATGAGGGTGGTCGCTTTATCTTCGATGTGCACTCGATTTACCAGATTGACGAGGTTTTTCAAGGCTATTCCTATCATGAAAATGCTGAAACCTTTGCCATGGTATGGGATTCCTATGCGGACGAACCGCCTCATTCCATCGTGCATGAGCTGACCTTCTTTGTCCAAGACGAAGATGGGCGCTTCACGCGCCATGATGAGGTGCATGAGGAGCGGACCTATGAGATTCTGACCTATGATATCTTGCTGGAGCAGGCTGGTTTTAAGAATGTCAAGGTTTACGCGGACTTTGAGGACAAGGAGCCGACAGACAAGAGCGCTCGCTGGTTCTTTGTGGCGGAGAAATGAGATGACAGTTACTGGTATTATCGCAGAGTTTAATCCTTTTCATAATGGGCACAAATATCTGCTGGAGCAGGCTTCTGGTCTGAAAATTATCGCCATGAGTGGCAACTTTGTTCAGCGAGGGGAGCCGGCTATCGTGGACAAGTGGACTCGGGCCCAGATGGCTTTAGAAGCTGGAGCGGATCTGGTTCTTGAGCTGCCTTTCTTGGTCAGCGTTCAGGCAGCGGACTTTTTCGCTAAGGGGGCAGTAGACATCTTAGAGAGGCTAGGAGTCGAACAGCTAACTTTTGGGACCGAGGAAGTGTTGGATTATGAGGGGATTTCTAGGGTCTATGGTGAAAAGGCAGAGCAGATGGAGGCTTATCTGGCTGGTTTGCCTGATTCCCTATCCTATCCTCAGAAGACTCAGGCCATGTGGCAGGAGTTTGCAGGGCTCAATTTTTCAGGCTCTACTCCCAATCATATCTTGGGCTTGGCCTATGCCAAGGCTGTGGCAGGAAAGGCTATAAAGCTGTGCCCGATTCAACGTCAGGGGGCTGGCTACCATTCCTTATCAGCTGATCAGGAATTTGCCTCCGCAACGGCCCTTCGTCAGAATCTGGGTCAGCCAGACTTTATCAAAAAATTCACCCCAGCCTATCACTTGCTTGAAACGGCACCCAAGGTGACTTGGTCGGATCTCTTTCCTTATCTCCGTTACCAGATAGTGACCTATCCTGATTTGACGGACTACTATCAGGTCAATCAGGAGTTGGCCGTTAGGATTAGAGAGGCCTTGAAAAGCAGTGAGACCATAGAAGAGCTGGTCGAGCAGGTGGCGACCAAGCGCTATACCAAGGCTCGGGTTCGGCGTCTGCTGACCTATATTCTGGTCGGAGCTAGACAAGAAGAACTTCCATCAGGAATCCATATTTTAGGCTTTTCTGAGCAGGGGCGCCAGCATTTGTCCAAGCTTAAGGGAAAAGTTGAATTAGTCAGCCGTATTGGCAAGGAGCCATGGGATAGTCTAACCCAGCAGGCTGACAAGGTCTATCAACTAGGAAATCTTGCACTTAGGGAGCAGAATTTTGGCCGCTTTCCACTACAAAATACCCTCTGATAGTATAGATAGATTTGAGAAATTTACTTGTAAATAGAGAGTGGGACAGAAATCGGTAATTCGTTAGAATTCGATTTCGTCGTCCCAC